>CAISIV010000224.1 GCA_903885555.1 uncultured Hyphomicrobiales bacterium | reverse complement strand
CCTTCTGGTCGGCGGTGGCGTAGAGCGCCTCATAGGCGCGTTGCTCCAGCAGCAGCGCTGAATCGAGCGGCTGACTGATGCCTTCGTTCACGACGCGTTTGATTTCAGCGACTGCGATCGGCGGCATCGCGGCGATCTCAGCCGCAATTTCGAGCGCACGCGGCAGCGCCTGCCCCGACGGCGCCATCTCGCTGATGACACCAAACGCCAGCGCTTCGGCCGCGCTGAACATCCGGCCGGTCATCAGCAGCAGCATCGCGCGTTTAAGACCAGCCAGCCGCGCCAATCGTTGCGTGCCGCCGCCGCCCGGCAAAATGCCGAGTTTGACTTCCGGCAGACCGAGGCGCGCGCCCTCGCCCGCGACGATGATGTCGGCGCACAGCGCCAGTTCAAGGCCGCCGCCCAGTGCATAGCCTTCGACCGCGGCGATCAGCGGCTTCGGACAGTCGCTGATCGCGTGCCAGTATTGCTGCACGTTGCGCTCCGCAACTTCAACTGGCGTGGCCTCCGCCATTTCGCTGATATCGGCGCCGGCGGCAAAGGCCTTATCGGAGCCGGTGATAACCAGGCAACGGATATCCGGATCGGCGCCACAGCGCGTGACCTCTTCAGCCAGTCGCATACGGACAGCGAGATTGAGGGCGTTGCGAACCTGCGGCCGGTTGAGCCTGAACACGACGATGCCGTTCGATGGCCCTTCGATGAGTAGTTCGTCCGGCATGGCGTGCTCTTATTTCGGCAGAGAATTGATCGCTTCGTAGGCGTCGATCACGCCAGCGCCGGTATCGGTCCGTTTGCCAGCGACATCATGCGCCGTTCCGGTCAGCACGCGCCGCACGTCGGCCGCCGTCATGTTGGGTTTGCGCGCCAGCAGCAAAGCAGCGACGCCACTGGCATGCGCGGCAGCCACCGATGTGCCGGACGTGATCTGATAGCCGCCGTCGGGTGCCGGCACCAGAACGTCGACGCCGGGCGCCGACACCGCGACCTGCGGTCCGCGATTGGCTTGTGGCAGAACCTTGTCGTCGGCGTCGGTCGCAGTGATGCCGATCACCAGCGGATCGGCCGCCGGATACAGCGGCGGCGAACGCGGCCCCGCATTGCCCACCGCGGCGATCAAGACGATGCCGCGCGCGGAAGCCTTTGCCAGCATCGTGCGCAGCGCCGGATCGGCGGGGCCCGCGAAACTCATATTGACGATGCGCGCGCCTTTGCTTGCCGACCAGTCGACGCCTTTGAGAATGCTGTACGTCGTGCTCTCCGCGCGTTCTCCTTCACCGGCGAAGGCACGAACCGCCAGCACTTTCACGCGCGGCGCAACACCGAGAAGCTTGACGTGCGAAGCGATGGCGCCCGCCATGCCGGTGCCGTGCAGATGCGGCGCACCGCCGCCGCCGATGGCGTCGTATTCGTCGGCAAAGACGCCGGCGAGATCGGGATGCCTGGTATCGATCTGCGAGTCGATTACCGCCACCAGCACATCGTCTCCGTTGCTGATGCGGTGCGCTTCACGCAATCGCATTTTGGCAACGACGTATTGCGCGGCAGCTGCGTCGTCCTTGGCTTCACGGGTCGCCGCGGGCGCGCCCTGCTGCGCGAGATACGTGAAATTCGCCTGCGCCGAGGCGACGCGGCCGTAGCGCGACAGCGCACGTAACGTGGCGGGAACCGAACGTGCACCGTCAATACGCCAGCGCTGCAGCGTGCGGCCGGTCAGTGCGAAGGTCTGCTGCTCCAGCGATGTCAATTGCAGACGCCGCGCCAGCCTTTCGCGATATCGCGCGGTAGTGCCCGCATCGAACTCCACCAGGATTTCGTTGCGGACAAAATGAATTTCACCCGGCGGCGGCAGGCTGATGTTGCGGCCCTGCGACGGTCTTGCGCTCGTCGCAGTCTTCGGCGTCCCCGGCAATGCGACAACATCGGGAAACAGATAGGGCCCGAGCACCCATCCTACCGGCCCAAGGAAGCAATTCATCGTCGAGCGATAGACTTCCGGCAGCGTCATCTCGCGGCCAAGAATGATCGTCCCGACCATCGGTGAGACCGCCGAGCAGACCATTCCGCCTGCGACGTACATCGACAGCGGCGTCATGGCGCGCGTGGATCCCGCTCGTCCTGGATCGCTCGGTGTCGGTGTCGGCGGCGGCGGCGGGGGTGGAGGTGGCGGCGGAGGTGGCGGTGCAACTTGGGCCGATGCCGGCGTGAAAACACCGACGGCGCCCACAAACGAGCCGCAGGCCATCGCGATCAGCAATATCGCAGTCGCGATGCGACGCATGGCTCACCTTAAAACCGTTCAGTTCTGTGAATATACTACACAGCAGTACCGCCGCGGCCATGGCTCCGGCGTTCAAACGCCGGTTATTTTTTGGACGTCAGACCGATGGCGCCATCGCGGCATCGATCAGCTTGCGGCACTCGGCAAGCTCATGCAGCACGGCGTGCAGTTTTCGCAGATCGTCACGCGCCAAACCTGCCATCGCGGGGGGCGGCGGTTGGACAACGGGCGGCACTGTGTCCAACGGCGGCATCTGCGGCGGCGCTGCATAGGAAGCAGCCGGTGCCGGCGCTTGCAGGATCCGGTCGGTGGGCTCGATACGAGGCTCCGGCGCGCTCTGCAGCGGCGGCTCGCGCCGCATCTCGGCATCGTCCTGCCGATCGCCGAGATCGCGGCCGATCAGCGAGGAGAAGCGGCGGCGCAGCCCGCCGCTCTCCTCGGCGGGCACCTCTTCGACATCGGCGGCTTCCTCGATGAATTCCTCTTCGTCGGCGGCGCCGTGCGGCGGCTGCGCCGCGCCTTCCATCCAGACCTGCTGCACGAACTTGGGGCTCTGCTCGCGCAAAATGCGCTGCACGCCGCGGATGGTGTAGCCCTCGCCGTACAAGAGATGGCGGATGCCGCGCAGCAATTCGACGTCGTCGGGACGGTAATACCGACGGCCACCGCCGCGCTTCATCGGCTTGATTTCGCGGAAGCGGCTTTCCCAAAAGCGCAGCACGTGCTGCGGCAGGTCGAGCTCGTCTGCCACTTCACTAATGGTGCGAAACGCGTCAGGCGCCTTGTTATCCAAAGCGGGCTCACTCCTGATGACAATTAAACGCTTTTACAAAAACAGACGCCGCAGCGGCTTTAGGCGTGTTCGGCTTCGTCCGGGACGTCGTGGCCGTTGATCCGCTGCTTGAGGATGGCCGACGGCTTGAACACCATCACGCGGCGCGGGGAAATCGGAACTTCCTTGCCGGTCTTGGGGTTACGCCCAATTCGCTGGCCTTTCTTGCGCACCACGAAGGAGCCGAAAGACGATAATTTCACGGTTTCGCCACGCTCCAGGCAGTCGGTGATCTCTTTGAGAACCAACTCCACAAGCGATGCGGATTCAGTGCGGGATAGGCCTACCTTTTGGTAGACCGCCTCACACAAGTCCGCTCGGGTAACTGTCTTACCACTCATCGCCTGCCCTGTCCCCGGCGAAGATACTGAATTATCGACGATATTAGCAAGACCGGGTTTCGGTCAACGGGGCGAATTAATTTGTCTGACCAAACCTGTGTGCCCATGTCCGGTGCCGGTCATAGCCAACCGGCCCGGCAGGCGAATTGTCCCGCTATCCGGTACAGCAGACCTACCAGCGCAGCAGCACCGAGCCCCAAGTGAAGCCGCCGCCCATGGCTTCGAGCAGAATAAGGTTGCCGCGCTTGACCCGGCGGTCGGCCACGGCGTCCGCCATAGCCAGCGGGATCGAGGCTGCCGAGGTGTTGCCGTGCCGGTCGACGGTCAGCACCACCTTCTCCGGCGCGATACCCAGTTTATGGGCCGAGCCGTCGATGATGCGCTTGTTGGCCTGGTGCGGCACAAACCAGTCGATATCGGCGGCGGACGTACCGGTGGCCTTGAAAGCGTCCGTGATCACGTCGGTGATCATGGCCACCGCGTGTTTGAACACTTCCTTGCCTTCCATGCGCAGATGGCCGGTGGTCTGGGTCGAAGACACCCCGCCGTCGACATAAAGCTTGGAGCGATGCCGCCCGTCCGAGCGCAGATGGGTCGTGAGGATGCCGCGGTCGGCCGACGTGCCTGGCTGTTCCTGCGCTTCCAGCACCCAGGCGCCGGCGCCATCGCCGAACAGCACGCAGGTCGTGCGGTCGTTCCAATCGAGAATACGCGAGAAAGTCTCCGCTCCGATCACCAGCGCGCGCTTGGCAGCACCCGTCCGCAACATGGAGTCGGCGACAGACAGCGCAAAGACGAAACCCGAACAGACCGCCTGCACGTCGAAGGCAACGCCGGTCGTAATGCCGAGGCCGGCCTGCACCGTCACGGCAGTGGCCGGGAAAGTCTGGTCCGGCGTCGAGGTGCCAAGAATAATCAGATCGATGGAGCTTGCTTCGACATGAGCGTTGGCGAGCGCGGCTTTCGCCGCCGCCAGCGCGAGATCGGAGGTGAGTTCGCCGGGCGCAGCGATATGACGCTCGCGAATGCCGGTGCGCTGCACGATCCATTCGTCGGTGGTTTCCACCGACCGCGCCAGCTCATCATTGCTGAGAATTCGCGCCGGCAAATAGCTGCCGCAACCGAGAACAACCGAACGCAATTGAGTCACGAAACCGCTCCGCTCGCCAATGGTGCGGTCTTGCGCGTTTCACTTGCCGCACGATCACGCGCCATCGACTCACCAATCTTGGCGAGCAATTCGTAACGCACCATGTCGTATCCTAGGTCGATTGCTGAAGCGAAACCTTCGGCGTCGGCGCCACCGTGACTTTTGATCACGATGCCATTGAGGCCGAGAAACATACCACCGTTCGATTTCTGCGGATCCATCTTGTCGCGTAGCGTGCGGAAGGCCTGCCGCGCCAATAGATAACCCAACCGGGACATTAAAGTTCGGTTCATGGCGTTGCGCAGATACTGGCCGAACTGGCGCGCGGTGCCTTCAGCCGTCTTGAGCGCGATATTGCCGGCAAAACCTTCGGTGACGACCACGTCGACCACGCCTTTGCCGATATCGTCGCCTTCGACAAAGCCTTGATAGTCGAAATGCGGATGCTTGCCTTCACGTAGCAGCTGACCGGCTTCGCGCACCTCTTCGAGGCCTTTGACTTCCTCGACGCCGATGTTGAGAAGGCCGACGGTCGGCTTCTCTATATCGAAAAGTACCCGTGCCATCGCGCTGCCCATGGCGGCGAGATTGACGAGGTGCGCGGCATCGGCGCCGATCGATGCGCCGACATCGAGCACAACGGTCTCACCCTTCATGGTCGGCCAGATGGCAGCGATCGCCGGGCGGTCGATGCCTTCGATCATCTTGAGATTGAAACGCGACATCGCCATCAGCGCGCCGGTGTTGCCGGCCGAAACGGCGACATCGGCTTCGCCCTTCTTGACGGCGTCCAGCGCCAGCCACATCGACGACTTCCAGCGGCCATAGCGCAAAGCCTGGCTCGGCTTGTCGTCCATCCGGATCGAGACTTCGGTATGGAAGAACTTCGATTTGGCCTTGAGGGCCGGCATCTTGGCCAGCAGCGGCTCGACCACTTCGCTGTTGCCGAACAGCAAATATTCGATGTCGGGGTGGCGGATCAACGAAGTCTCGGCACCCGGCAACAGCACCGATGCCCCATGGTCACCGCCCATGGCGTCAATCGCGATACGGACTTTATCGGGCATGGATCGACCTTGGCGGCGTTAGCTTGCGCGCCGGCAATGGAGGAACCTGGGTTTCGTGCACGCCGGCGAACATAGCCGCTGGGCGGCCGCACACAAGCCGGTTCTGGACAAGTTCCACGATCCGGCGGCCGGTCACGGTTCGCCGCCGCCCAGGCGCTTCTTGAGGGCTTCCAGCGCCGCGAAGGGTTTGGGAGCATCCTCGCCGATCGTCACCGACCCAAATTCTACACCAGATTTACGTGGATAAGGATCGATTCCAAGCACCAGGAATTCGGTCGCCAGCGCACCAAGGTCGATCATCCCGCCTGCCAGGGGCTCCGGCGGCTCCTCGTTGTGCCTGAGCTCTATTTCGCCGACCGGCTCGCCTGCCCCGGTGGCAGTAGGCAGGAAGGTCAGATCGACCGCCTCGTCGATGGCACTTTCCATCGGCTCGAGCGTGACGACGCAGGTCTGGCCGACTTTGGCCCGGACATGGCCGGTGACATGAACTTTGGCGCCGCCCCGGGTCAGGTCGAAGACCGCCGACAGGCTCGTCAGATCGTGCAGGGTCGACAGCCCTTCGGCCAGCGCCAGTACCTGCGCGCGCACCGAGGCCGGGGCATCGATCTCGAAATGCAGGCCGTGCTCGGGGATATCATCCACGGCGACCGGCACACTCCAGGGCACAACAGGCTTGTCCATCGGGATTCCAGTGCGCTTCAAACGGCTGCGACGGGGTCCGGAAACCGCAATTCGCCGGCGGCCAGGCTGGCCGAATTCTGCATCCGCAGATCACCTACCGCTACCCGCATATAGGCCGCAAGCCTCTGCACCGCCGCAGGCTCAGCAGACGACCCGCCGTAGATATTGCGCGCGATCGTGTCGGCCAATGCCTTATCGTCCGGAGCGTCCAAAGCGGCCTGATAGGCCTGCGCCCGGCCATAAAAGGCCTCGCCGATCTTGCCCATCTCCTTGGGTACCTTGAGGTCGGTAATGCCCATTTCGCGCAAATTACCGTCCATATCCTGACAAAACCGGTCGAAAATGCCCTGCCCGAGCTGTTTCAGCACTGGAGCTTGCTCAGATTCTTGCCAAAGCCGGCCCAAAACCATCGACAGATGCAGCACCAGAAGGTCAAAACGGCCGTTAACCGTGTCGGCGACCGCATAGTCGCGGTAAAATACGTGTAATCGCGCCTGCGCCACGATCATGCCATACAGGGTCGAAATGGTGTCCGGACTTGCGCCGCGGCGAAAACGGGAAAAAATCATCGGGTCGGTTTCGGCCTGAACTAGACTTGCTGAACTAGATTTGCCGCGCATACGGCAACGCCATTGGCGATACTAGAGCCATCAGGCGATGCAAGAGTTAATCAAAGCGATTCAAGGGCGACAAAGTTACATGGCTTCTGGTCACATGAGTTTGGGGTCCATCATCGAATTCGGCCGCACCAAGCGTCTGACGCTGGCGTTCGCCTGCGCACTGGCGCTCGCGGGCTGCGGCAGTTTCACCGAGACGCTGCAGCGCGGCTACATTCTGCCCGAGGGCGCGCTTGAGCAAATTCCAGTCGGCGCGTCCCAAGAGCAAGTGCTGATCGTGCTGGGCACTCCGTCGACGGTTGCAACCGTGAACGGCGAAGCGTTTTATTACATCTCGCAGAAGACCGAACGCGCCGCTGCCTTCATGCCGAGCGAAGTTGTCGATCAGCGCGTCGTCGCGGTCTATTTCGACAAAGACCGCCGCGTCGAACGTCTGGCGAATTACGGCCTGCGCGACGGCAAGGTGTTCGACTTCCTCACCAACACCACCCCGACCGGTGGCCAGGAACTCAGCTACATCCGCGGCGTGCTGCGCAGCTTCTCGCCGAAGATGCTCACCGGCGGCTGACAAAACAAAAAAGTCCAAAACCGAAAAGCAAAGGGCCCGCATCTCTGCGGGCCCTTTTTTATTTGTCGTGTCGTTGCGCTCTTTTATTTGCGCATGATCTGACCCGAAAACCGCTTCACACTTTTCGGGATCATGCGCTTAGCCGTGCGCGAGGATCGCCAGCAGCAAGAGCGCCACGATGTTGGTGATCTTGATCGCCGGGTTGACGGCGGGGCCCGCCGTGTCCTTGTAGGGATCGCCGACAGTGTCACCGGTGACCGAGGCCTTGTGGGCATCGCTGCCCTTCTGATGCACAACGCCGTCCTTGTCGGTGAAGCCGTCTTCGAACGACTTCTTGGCGTTGTCCCACGCGCCGCCGCCCGAGGTCATCGAGATCGCAACGAACAGACCGTTGACGATCACGCCGAGCAACGAAGCGCCGAGCGCGGCGAAGGCGTTCGCCTTCGAGCCCGAGATCCACAGCACGCCGAAGTAGACGACGATCGGCGACAGCACCGGCAGCAGCGACGGGATGATCATTTCCTTGATCGCGGCTTTGGTCAGCAAGTCAACGGCCCGGGCGTAGTCGGGCTTCGAGGTGCCCTTCATGATGCCGGGGTTTTCGCGGAACTGACGGCGCACTTCCTCGACCACCGAGCCGGCCGCACGGCCGACCGCGGTCATCGCGATACCGCCGAACAGATACGGGATCAGGCCGCCGAAGATGAGGCCGGCAACGACGTAGGGGTTCGACAGGTCGAACGAGACCACGCCGACATCCTTGAAGTACGCGGCGCCCGACTTGGTGAAGGCCGCGATGTCGTTGGTGTAGGCCGCAAACAGCACCAGCGCGCCGAGACCGGCAGAGCCGATCGCATAGCCCTTGGTGACGGCCTTGGTGGTGTTGCCGACCGCGTCGAGCGCGTCGGTGTTGTGACGCACTTCTTTCGGCAGGCCGGACATTTCGGCAATGCCGCCAGCATTGTCGGTGACCGGGCCGAAAGCGTCGAGCGCGACGATCATGCCGGCGATGCCGAGCATCGTGGTCACGGCGATCGCCGTGCCGAACAGGCCGGCGAGCTGATACGTGACGATGATGCCGGCAACGATGACGATCGCGGGCATTGCGGTCGATTCAAGCGAGACCGCCAGACCCTGGATGACGTTGGTGCCGTGGCCGGTGACCGACGCTTGCGCAATCGACACCACAGGACGCTTGCCGGTGCCGGTGTAGTACTCGGTGATCCACACGATCAGGCCGGTGATGACCAGACCGAGCACGCCGCAGATGAACAGGTTCTTGCCCGTGATCGCGACGCCGTTCGCTGTGCCGATCGTTTCCCAGCCGATGAGATAGTGGGTGGCGATCGCAAGGCCGCCGACCGACAGCACGCCGCCGGCGATCAGACCCTTGTACAGCGCGCCCATGATCGAGCCGTTGGCGCCGAGCTTGACGAAGAACGTGCCGATGATCGAGGTGACGATGCAGGCGCCGCAGATGCCGAGCGGATAGAGCATCGCGGAGGCCAAGATCGGCTGACCGACGAAGAAGATCGCCGCGAGCACCATCGTGGCGACAACCGTCACCGCGTAGGTCTCGAACAGATCGGCCGCCATGCCGGCGCAGTCGCCGACATTGTCGCCGACGTTGTCGGCGATCGTGGCCGGGTTGCGTGGGTCGTCTTCCGGAATGCCGGCTTCGACTTTGCCGACCAAGTCAGCGCCGACGTCGGCGCCCTTGGTGAAGATGCCGCCGCCGAGACGGGCGAAGATCGAGATCAGCGAAGCGCCGAACGACAGTGCGACCAGCGCGTCGATGACGGTGCGGCTCTCAGGCTTGAGCGCCAGCGGTCCGGTGAGGACGAGGTAGTAGATCGCAACGCCAAGGAGCGCGAGACCCGCAACCAGCATGCCGGTGACGGCGCCGGCCTTGAACGAGACGTCGAGGCCAGCGGCGAGCGACTTGGTCGCCGCCTGCGCGGTCCGCACGTTGGCGCGCACCGACACGTTCATGCCGATGAAGCCCGCGACGCCCGAAAGCACCGCGCCGATCAGGAAGCCGAGCGCCGTGAGGCTGCCGAGCAAAAACCAGAGGACGAGGAGCACGACGACGCCGACGATGCCGATCGTGAGGTACTGACGTTTGAGATAGGCCTGCGCGCCTTCGGCGATCGCGGCCGCGATCTCTTGCATTCTGGCGTTGCCGGCATCCGCCGACATCACCGACTTGATCGCCCAGATGCCGTAGACGATTGAAAGCGCGCCACAGCCAATGATGGCCCATAGAGCAGTCATGAATCCAACCTCGAAGTTGAGAATATGCGGGCGGGAAAACGCTCCCGCCGGCACAGGAGCGTCGAGGATGGCCGCTTTGAGGGCGCTTCACCCCGACCGGGAAAGCGCGCGGATATAGCCAAAAACTAGGCAGCGATGCAACGCAGAAAAGCCTTAAATCCCTCAATTACGCCCCGGCCAGGGTGCAATTCTGCGGAAAACTCGGCGGCCTGTGCCCAGACAAGCGCCATCGCCCGTATTCTTGTAAGGCCCCGGGCAGGCCGTCGCGTGGGAGAAGGTGCGCGCCTCGAAAAGAACGAGGGCGCGCGGAACGCCGGGTCCTCAAGGGACCCACGGACCCCGACGCCTCGCGACATCGAGGCTTGTCGAAGTCTAAGCAACCGCAAGTCCGCCAAGTCGCCGGCGTCCCGCGCGCGATGTTTATAGGTCTGCTCCGCAACGCCCCCGGTGGACTGACCTTTTCAGGCTTCCTCTTGCTCTAGGATTGCCTCTCCACCGTTCCGGCCCACATGGCGTTGGGCGGGTCTGACTTGCACCCACGCCACGGTTCAGGCGGGCCCCGTGATGCGCGGCTGGCGCATCGGGACGAAGCGGCTTGAACCGCCGATGGGGTCATGTGCGTCGCATCTCCAACGCCCCCACCGGCCACCGCTCCCCGCCCAACGTCTAATGACGCTGATCAAACGCCCCTCGTAGATGGGCGGGATAAAGGACTATAAGCATAGGTATTTAGACCTGTCAAGCGGCCGTCCGACAACCAAGAAAACCGGTATGACCGCGCCATGTGGTCTGTTTTGCTCAGACTTAAAACCGGACCTTCCCGCACTTTATGGTCAATAAGAGACACACCGTTTCGGGGAGCGAGGTCGTTTTGAAAAAGGACAAGCGCGCCGCATTCGAAGCCTATGCGGAGCATTGCTTAAAAACGCTCAGGCACGTCCCCGATCGAAAAAACCGTTTATTGCTTCGGGAAATGGCCGCCGAGTGGCTGAATCTGGCGGCGGCCGTCAGCCCTGCAAACGAATCTGCTGGCCACAACGGATTTCACACGTCGATTTTCGCAAAACAGCGGCGGCACCGTCCCCGATCTCGCGACAACATGCAGCGCCAGCAACCGCGGGCGTGACGCTCACACCGCCGCAGGCCGCTCGCGCACCTTAAGCCACAGCAGCAGCGCGCCGACGGCGACAAGGAACGGGAACGCGACCTCATTGATCGCCTGCCAGCTCAGGTAAGCCAGCATCTGGCCGGACGAGAACGACGACAGGGCCATACAGCCGAAAACCAGAAAGTCGTTGAAGGCCTGAACCTTGTTGCGCTCTTCCGGCCGGTGACAGCGCGTCACCATCGTCGTCGCGCCGATAAACGCGAAATTCCAGCCGAGGCCGAGGAAGATCAGACCGGCCCAGAAATGCGGGACCGTGGTGCCCGAGATGCCGATCACCGAGGCCACGCCGATCAACACCAGGCCAATGGCGGTGATGCGATTGATGCCGAAGCGCGCGATCAGACTGCCGGTGAAGAAGCTCGGCCCGTACATCGCCAGCACGTGCCACTGGATACCGAGCGTCGCGTCGGTGACGGAATGGCCGCAGCCGACCATCGCCAGCGGCGCCGACGTCATCACCATATTCATCAAGCCGTAGCTCGCAACGCCGCAGGCGACCGCGACGATGAAGCGCGGCGCTCGCGCGATCTCGGAAAGCGGACGGCCCTGGCTTGCCTTAACCGCGGGCAGCGGCGGCACCTTGACGAACATCAGCACGATGGCCGCCAGCACGGCGCAGGCCGACTGACCGAGGAAGCTCGCGGCAAACAGATGCGGCGACAGCATGTCCTTGGTGAAGATGACGAGTTGCGGGCCGATCAAGGCGGCGAACACGCCGCCGGCCAGCACCCATGACACGGCTTTCGGCCGGAACGCATCGCTCGCGGTATCCGCCGCGGCGAAACGGTACGACTGGTGCGCGGCCGCGTAAAACCCGCCGCAGAATGTGCCGAGCAAAAGAATCCAGAACGAGCCGCTCATCACGGCCGTGTAGGAGATGAGGCCCGAGGCGATGCCGAACAGCGATCCCGTTTGCAAAGCAAAGCGGCGGCCATAGTGGCGCGCCAGCCAACCGATCGGCAGCGTGCCGACCCACATGCCGAGGATCATGCCGGTGATCGGCAGCGTGGCGAGGCCCTTATCGGGCGCCAGGATCGCGCCGATGATGCTGGACGTGGAAACGATGACGGTGTTGTTGCCGCCGGCCAAAGCCTGCGCGACCGCCAGCACCATCGCATTGCGCTTGGCGAGACGGTCGTCGAACGCGTGCGGCAGGGGTTCGGCGATGGCCGACATGAGGCGATTCCCGGGCAAAAGCGTTCTCTCTTTAGCGGCCAAAAGAGAAGATCGCTACTGCGCAAGGCGCAGGGCTGGGTTGTGGCGCTGTCGCAAAGCACTCCGCCGTCATTCCCGCGCAGGCGGGAATCCAGCTTTACGCTCTCAAGACTGGGTCCCCGCCTTCGCTGGGACGACAGTCAAAACTATTCGTTGGAACTAAAATCGATCCGGCCCGGATGCAGGATCTTGGCGTTGCGGGCTTCCTTCGGCGTCAGCGCGCCGATCTGGCCGAGCGAGGCGCGCAGTTCGTCGATATAGAGCGCGACCAGCTGGTCCGGCCCCTGATCGCCGAGGGCTGCCACCGCCCACAGGAACGACTTGCCGGCGAAGGCCGCGTCGGCGCCGAGCGCAAGCGCCCGCATGACGTCCTGGCCGGAGCGCACGCCGCTGTCGAGCAGGATGGTTGCCTTGCTGCCGACCGCGGCGGCGATGCCAGGCAGACAATCGATCGACGGCGTCAGTGCTTCGATCTGACGGCCGCCGTGGTTGGAAATCCAGATGCCTTCGATGCCGAGCGACACCGCCTTCTCGGCGTCCGCCGGATGCAGGATGCCCTTGAGCGTCATCGGGCCCTTCCAGGCGTCGCGATAACGCTTCACTTCTTCCCACGAAAAGGCGCCGCCCATGCGCTGGCGCGCATACTTGATGATGTCGTTGGTGTTGGTGCTGTTGGCGTATTGCGAAATGGTGGCAAAGCGCGGATAGCCGTTGCGCAGCAGCGCCATCAGCCAGCGCGGCCGGATCAACATTTCGTAGATCATGCGCGCGTTCGGTTTGAACTCACCGGCGAGACCGGCATAGGTTTCACGCGAGCGCGTGGTGCGCACCGGCACGTCGAGCGTCAGCGTCAGCACCTTGGCGTTGACCGCCTGGGCGCGGCGCACCAGATCGAAACCGATTTTGTGGTCGTCGTGCCAGAAGCGATAGAGCTGCAGCCAGAACACATCGGGTGCGGCGGCAGCAGCTTCCTCGATGGTGGCACCGCCGGCGACGCTGAGCGTGTAGGGAATGCGGGCGCGCTGCGCGGCGCGCGCCATCAGCAGATCGGCGCCGGGCCAGACCAGCGACGGGCCGCCCATCGGCGCCATTCCTATTGGTGCTGAATACTTAGTACCGAACAATTCGCAATCGACCGGCGGCAGCGACGGCATGATGCCGTAGCGCGGCACGATCTTGACCTTGTCGAAGGCCGACCAGTTGTCGGCGATGCCGCCATCGTTGCCCGCGCCGGTGTCGCAATACTCATAGGCAAAGAGCGGGACGTTCTTGGGCGCCTCGCGGCGCATCCAGGCCGTCGTCGGGAAGCGGCGGTGGTTCTTGTCTCTTTCGAGCGGGCTCATCGTCCCAGCCGAGGGGTTGGCCGGCTTTGCCGTCATGTCGTGCAAGTTTCGCTCCCAACGTGAATTGTTTTGACGGTTATAGCGCAGGACAAAGCGCCGCGTCCCGCCCCAGTTTCAGAAATGGCTGAAGGAGGTGCGCTTGAAAGTCAGGACTTTGCCTTCCGCATCGTGAAAGCGGGCGCCCTCGCCCGCCTTGATGACCCCGATTTCGGTTACCGGAACATTGGCCGCCTTCGCCGCGGCGCGGAAACCGGCGGCCTTGGCCGGCGGCACGGTGCAGAGGATCTCGAAATCGTCGCCGCCGGTCAGCGCGGTTTCGCGCATCGCAGGGTCGGCGGCGATGACGGCTTTGGCGGCATCGGAATGCGGCACGCGCGCAGCCTCGATGTCGGCCGACACCTGCGAGACGCGGCACAGCTTCATGAGGTCACCAACGAGGCCGTCGGACACATCCATCGACGCCGAGGCGTGCGTGCGCACGGCTTCGGCCAGCGCATTGCGCGGCTGCGGCAAGAGATAGCGCGAGACGAGATGCTGGCGCTGCGCGGTATCGAGTTGCCATGTCGCATCGCCCCGGCGCACCAGAAGGCCAAGCGCACCATCGCCGATGGTGCCGCTGACAAACACAAGGTCGCCTGGCTTCGCGCCGGCGCGGCGCGCCATGGTGCCTTCCGGCACCGAACCGAACATCGCAATCGAGATCATCGCCGGGCCCGGTGTGCGATCGGTGTCGCCGCCGAACAGTGGACAGCCGAACAGAACGGCGTCGCCGCGCAGACCGTTGGCAAAATCCGCGAGCCAGTCGTCGCCCGTCTCCTTCGGCAGCGCCAGCGACAGCAAAAAGCCGAGCGGCTTTGCGCCCTTGGCGGCAAGGTCGGACAAATTCACGCGCAAGGCTTTGCTGGCAACCGTATGCGCGGCATCGTCGGGAAAAAAGTGAACGCCGCCGATAATGGCGTCGGTCTTGAGCACCAGATCGCAACCCGGTGGCGGCTTGATGAAGGCGGCGTCGTCGGACAGGCCCAGCGCACCGGGATGCGTCGCGATCGGCTTGAAGTGCCGGGCAATCAAACGATCTTCAGCGGAGCTTTTGTCTTCGTCGGTCATTGATCCACTTTGCACTGTCTTGTCTTCGCAAAAAAGGGCGAACAGACGCAAAGTAGAGATTTCGGTATAAGATCTACGCGCAGGTTAGAAGGCCAAAGACTGTCTGACAGAGGTGCCGAAATGAGTGAAGAGGAAGATATATACGGTTTCGCCATTGATCCCGCTGAGCGCATGCAGCGAGTAATGCTGGCTCTCTATGATCTGGGCGACGAGGCAGGCATGGCTGACTTTCCTCAAAGCTTAATCGCTGAGTTGAACCAAGTGCGACTTAAATTCATGGATGAATTTGAGCGTCGGTTTCCTGGTTATGGGAAAGGCCGCGCACTCTGGCGATAGCGTGCTTCGAAGGTAGTTTAAGCCGTAAATTCAGCCGCACGCATGGTGCGCGCTAACTGATCGAGCACGGCATTGACCATGCCGGTCTCATCGCGCTCGACGAAGGCCGCGGCGACGTCGGCATATTCCGAGACAACGACACGCGCCGGCACGTCGCGGCGGTGATCGAGTTCGTAGGCCCCTGCCCGCAACGCCGCGCGCAGCACGGCCTCGATGCGCTTGAGCGGCCAGCTGCGCGCCAGCGCGTCATCGATCAGCGGATCGAGCCTGACCTGTTCGCGCACAACGCCCGACACGATGTCGCGGAAGAACGCCGCCTCGGCGGGCAGATACTGTTCGCCCTCGACCTCGCGGCCGATCCAGTGGCTTTCGAACTCGGCGAGAATTTCGTTCACGCCGGTGCCGGCCAGATCCATCTGGTAGAGCGCCTGCACCGCGGCCAGACGCGCCGCGCCGCGCTTGTTGGCCTTGCGCGCTTCCTTGTCGCTGGTCGGGGCGGTTGCCATTAACTCGCCAGATTGCGCTTGAGCGCGATCATTGCCAGCGCTGCTTTCGCGGCGTGCGCGCCCTTGTTGCGGTCGTCGTCACCGGAACGCGCTGCGGCCTGCGCCGGCGTATCGACGGTGAGAATGCCGTTGCCGACGCAGATCTGCTGCAGCGTCAGGTCCATCAGACCGCGCGCGGATTCGTTCGAGACGATTTCGAAATGATAGGTCTCGCCCTGGATCACGCAACCGAGCGCGACCACGCCGTCATAGGGCTGCTTCTTGCGCGCGGCGGTCGCCATCGCGATGGCGCCGGGAATTTCCAGCGCGCCAGGCACGGTAAGACGCGTCACGGTCGCGCCGGCTTCGTCCAGCACCTTCATGGCGCCGCGCAGCAGCGCGTCGGCAATATGATTATAGTACCGCGCCTCGACGATGAGGATGTTTAGCGCACCGGAAGCTTTGGGTGCAGGTTTCTTTGCAGCGCTCGATTTTGCGGCGCCAGCTTTCTTGGCCATACGTGATATTCCTTGGTTGAGCCGCGTGGTAGCAAGCGCGGCTGCGCTGAACAAGTGCGGTTTGACCACACTTTTCAGGAATGAACGGAAATTGGGCGTGCCTATTAACGCGACTCGATCAGCCGCGCGGCATAGCGCGCCATGGTGTCGATTTCGAGGTTAACGTCGTCACCCTGGGCGAGCGTGCCGAAGGTCGTCACCTGCAAGGTGTGCGGGATGATCAGAACGGCAAAGTCGTTGCCCTCGACGGTATTCACCGTCAGGGAGACGCCGTCCAGCGCCACCGAGCCCTTGGCGGCGATGAACCGCGACAGCTCTTTGGGCGCGCGCAGCGTAAAGCGCGCCATATCGGTCATGTCGTCGCGGGCGATGACTCTGGCGATGCCGTCAACATGACCGGCGACGAGATGACCGCCAAGTTCGTCGCCCACTTTCAGCGAACGCTCGAGGTTGATCCTGGAGCCGTGCCGCCAGCGGCCGACGGTGGTGACGCGCAAGGTCTCGTCGGCGGCGTCGACCGCGAACCAGACGCGGCCGTCCTCCTCGCCGGTATCGACCACCGTCAAGCACACGCCCGAACAGGCGATCGATGCGCCCTGCGCGATGCCGGCACGGTCGTAATGGCAGAAGATCGTGATGCGATGCAGGTTGTTGGCTGTCGGCTTGACCGAGCGGATTTCGCCGACATCGCTGACAAGACCGGTAAACATTAAATTTTTCCCGGGCGCATGATCTTTTCCGAAAACCGGTGTCCACTTTTCGGGATCATGCGCTGCGCTCAAATGTTTCGAGAGTATCGGCGCCGACCTGCTCAATGCCACGCGAGGTCATGCCTTGCGTGAGCTTTTCGAGCTTCATGCCTTCAAGCGCATCGATGCCGTCCGGACCAATAGTCTTGTCAGCACGCAACAGCACCGCTTCGTCGACCAGATCGGCGGCGACGAAAGACGCGGCGACCGTCGGCCCGCCTTCGACCAGCAGCCGGGTGATGCCCTGCTCGGCCAGAACCTTCAGCACAGCCTCAAGGTCGAGCCGTCCGTTCTGCTCGTCGACGCGGAATACCTTGGCGCCCTTCTGCTGCAGAATATCTTCAGCGATCGGCGACGCCTTGTGCGAGGTAAAGACCCAGGTCGGCGTATCGCGCGCCGTCGACATCACCGACAGCGACAGCGGAATGCGCAACTTCGCATCCAGCACGACGCGCACCGGCGAGCGCTCCATCATGCCCGGCAGGCGGCAGGTCAGATTGGGATTGTCGGACAGCACGGTGCCGATGCCGACCAGGATGGCGTCGCTCTGCGCACGCATCAGGAACACGCGCCCGCGCGCCGGCTCCCCGGTCAACTGCACGGGCTTGCGGCCGGCCAGCCCGACTTTGTTGTCCGACGATAATGCGAGCTTGAGTGTCACATGCGGCCGCGCTTTCTGCACGCGCGTCACGTGGCCGGCATGCGCGCGCCGCGCTTCATCGACGCCGAGATCGACATCGACGGTGATGCCCTTGGCGCGCATGCGCTCATAGCCCTGCCCGGCGACTTCCGGATTGGGATCTTCGAGCGCAGAGACCACACGCTTGATGCCGGCCTTGATGATGGCGTCGGCGCATGGCGGCGTCTTGCCGGTATGCGAGCACGGTTCCAGCGTGGTGTAGATCGTCGCGCCGTGGGCGGCGCGCTTGGCCTGCTTCAAGGCTTCGGTTTCGGCATGCGGACGGCCGCCGGGCTGGGTCCAGCCGCGGCCGACGATGACGCCGTTCTTGACGATCACCGCGCCGACCGCAGGGTTCGGCCAAGTATTGCCGAGCCCGCGCCGTCCGAGCGCCAGCGCCAGCGCCATATAACGGGCGTCGTCGGTCGCAACGTCGGCCATCAAGATTTCCTGCAACTCATGATTGTAGTAACTCCATAGATCAGCTATATATTGGGTGAAGCTGGAAATGGGACCGGAGAACTGACCGGTTTTTGCTTCAAAGGATCACGACCATGGCCGATCTTCCACTCAATCTCACAATTCTCCGCATGGTGCAGGATTTTAGCGGAAGAATCCCGCGCGGCCTGATTTACGACAAGGTAGCCGCATCCAACACTGAAATCGATCAACAGGTTCTCGACCTCACCAAACGGGGCGCGCTGAAGATCGAGGGCGACGACATCGTACTGGTGACGACACCGACAAACAACTGAGCCGCTACGCTCGTGGGGGGCGGATGTGACGCTGTTCGGGGTACCAATCGGACTACTGGTCCTGACCTTTGCGGTGGCGGCCCTCGTCACTGCGGTCGAGTTGCTGACTTCCAAATATCCCAGAACAATCCGTTTTGTACTCAAATCGGTTTGGTTTTACGTTTACGTCTTGATCTACGGCGTGCTCGGAGCGGCCGCATTGGCATTGCTGCCTTTGGTCGGCGACCAGGTCACAATGGAAGGCGTAGGGCTCAGTAATCCATGGTTCAAATCGGCTCTGATCGGCTTTAGCGTCAAGGCGGTCTTGCATATTCGCGTCTTCTCGATCAGCCCCGGACCCGGCCAGTCGTTCCCCGTGGGCCTGGAGTCGTTTGTGCAATTGTTCGAGCCGTGGATGTTGCGCAGCCTCGAACTCGATCACTTCTCCGAGCAAAAGGCGTTCCTCGCTCCGCGGGCGGCAAGATTGGCCTCGGTCGCAGCCGCACGCACGCAAGCCAAGGACAACCCGCCGCCGGGTTTATCGCCGCCGGAAAAAGCGGTGTTTGAGGCCGACATCGATCAGGCGCCGAACGCCGAACAAGTCATCGCCGCCTATCTGAAATATGCCGGCATACGGCTGACGAAAACGACGTTCCCATTGTAACGCGCCGACGCTCAACCGCTCATTTGCGCGGCGGTACTTGTTGCGATCCTTGCGGCGGCGCGTCCGCCTCGTCGCCCGACAATTCGTCGAGCGCCGCGCGGAAATCCTTCACCTCGCCGAAATTGCGATAGACCGAGGCAAAGCGCACATAAGCGACGTCGTCGATCTCGCGCAGATGCGCCATGACGGTTTCGCCGATCGCCTCCGACGAGACTTCGCTCTCGCCGCCGCTTTCCAATTCGCGCACGATCTTGGACACCATCTGTTCGATGCGCTCCGGCTCGACGGCGCGCTTGCGCAGCGCGATCTGCACCGAGCGCATCAGCTTGTCGCGATCGAACGGCACGCGGCGGCCGTTGCGCTTGATCACGGTGAGTTCACGCAGCTGCACGCGCTCGAACGTCGTGAAGCGGAAATTACAGGTCAGGCAGACGCGGCGGCGGCGGATGACGGCCGAGTCTTCCGTCGGGCGTGAATCCTTCACCTGGGTATCGAGGCTTCCACAACTCGGGCAACGCATCGAGCCCCCCTTTAGAAATCACTGATAAATCGGAAACCGCGACAGCAGCTTTTTCACTTTGTCGCGCACGGCGTGCTCGATCAGCGTGTCTTCCTCGACACCCTTCTGCGACAGCACGTCCAGCACCTCGACGATCATCGCCCCGACTTCGCGGAATTCCGCCGCGCCGAAACCGCGCGACGTGCAGGCCGGCGAACCGAGCCGGATGCCCGACGTGATGGTCGGCTTTTCCGGATCGAACGGGATGCCGTTCTTGTTGCAGGTGATGTGGGCGCGCCCCAGCGCCTGCTCGGCGACCTTGCCGTTCAGACGCTTCGGCCGCAGATCGACCAGCATCAAATGGGTATCGGTGCCGCCCGACACAATATCGAGACCGCTCGACTTCAGGGTCTCGGCAAGCGCCTGGGCGTTCTCGACGACGTTCTTGGCATAAGTGCGGAAGCTCGGCCGCAGCGCTTCGCCGAAGGCAACAGCTTTTGCCGCGATGACATGCATCAGCGGACCGCCCTGCATGCCGGGGAATACCGCCGAGTTGATCTTCTTGGCGATCGCCTCGTCATCCGACAAAATCACGCCGCCGCGCGGGCCGCGCAGCGTCTTGTGCGTCGTCGTAGTCACGACATGCGCGTGCGGGAACGGCGACGGATGCACGCCGCCTGCAACGAGACCAGCAAAGTGCGCCATGTCGACCATCAGCAGCGCACCGACTTCATCGCAGATCTCGCGGAAGCGCTTGAAGTCGAAAATGCGCGGATAGGCCGAGCCGCCGGCGATGATCAGCTTCGGCTTATGTTCTTTTGCGAGCTTCTCCAGCTCTTCCATGTCGATGCGCTGATCCTCGCGGCGCACGTTGTACGGCACCGGCTTGAACCATTTGCCGGACATGTTGATCGCCATGCCGTGGCTGAGATGCCCGCCGGCGGCGAGATTGAGGCCCATGAAGGTGTCGCCCGGCTGCAGCAGCGCGAAGAACACTTCGGCATTAGCGGAAGCGCCGGAGTGCGGCTGCACGTTGGCGTATTTGCAGCCGAACAATTTGGTGACGCGCTCGATCGCCAACGTCTCGGCGATATCGACGAACTGACAGCCGCCGTAATAGCGCTTGCCCGGCAGACCCTCGGCATATTTGTTGGTGAGCACCGAACCCTGCGCTTCGAGCACCGCCTTCGACACGATGTTTTCCGAGGCGATCAGTTCGATCTCGTCGCGCTGGCGGCCGAGTTCAAGCTGGATCGCATGGGCGATTTCGGGGTCGCTGTCGGCCAAAGCGGCCGTAAACATGGCTTCAGCGTTGCTGACGGTCTTCTGACTCGATGTCGCCGACATCACATTCTCCTGACGCCACAAGGTGTTGGGCGCCGAAACAGGGCTCATTCCGGGGTTGGCCCTCGAATTAGCATAACGGGCGGCCACCGCCAAGCGATGGCGTGGCAGCGGCTGTAGACCGCAATATCTAGGGAGTTTCGGCCTCGCGCGCGATGGCCAGCTTCAGCTTGCCGAGCGCCAGCCGTTTGAGATCCGCCTGCGACGCCTTTGCCGGGCCGATCACCGTCACCTCGATAGCGGTCGCGGCATCGAGCGCGACGACCTTCGCGCTGGTGCCGACCACCGTGATCTCGAAATAGACTTCGGATTTTTCTGCCATCGCGACTCCGGCGCCACTATAGCCCGACATTGCAACGAAAAAGCCCCGGCCATCGCTGGCCGGGGCAAAGTCGGGCAGTCCGCCTTAGGAGGAGTTACAGGCGGTAAAGGATCTGATCGGTCCAGAAGCGCTCAAGCCGATGCAGCGACTTGTTGAGCGTGGCGAACTCGTCGGCATTGATGCCGCCGACCTGTTCGACCGTGCGCACGTGTTTCTGATAAAGCGTGTCGACGATGTCGCGAACTTCGCGACCCTTGTCGGTCAGCTTGATACGCACCGACCGGCGGTCGACGCGCGAGCGCTGATGATCGAGAAACGCCATCTCGACCAGCTTCTTGAGATTGTAGGAGACGTTGGAGCCGAGGTAGTAGCCGCGCGTACGCAGCTCACCAGCCGTCAGTTCCTTGTCGCCGATGTTATAGAGCAGCAGAGCCTGCACCGAATTGATATCGGAGCGCCCGCGGCGATCGAATTCATCCTTGATCACGTCGAGCAGCCGACGGTGCAGCCGCTCCACCAAGGTCAACGCCTCATGATAGAGAGGCCGGATATGGTCCAAGCGCGCCTCGGATTCGGCGGACTCGACCGTTTTCGCAACGGCTTTCATTTTCAACGCCCCTTATATTTTTGTAATCGCACGTCCCGGTAACGAGGCCCTGTTTTCCTCGACCCGATGCGTCACCGTATAAAAGGCGGTCTAAAATCGGCTTAAATAACACCATAAAGATTAGGTTTATTTGCAACGGTGAAGAATTCGTTGTCGCCGCAATTGAAATTATTTGCGCAACGCTTCGTTCACCTTGCAGGGCATTTTGTTCACGGTTCAGCCGCGAATGAACCGGATTATGCCGGAAAAATCGCGTCCCGCCTCACCGCTTGCCGCGTATGAAGAATAAATCCTTTCAGCATCCGCGCCCAAAGGTGTAACGACGCCGCTCGCCTTGGCCGCTTCCTGCGCCAATTTTAAATCTTTCAACATCATAGCGGCAGTGAAGCCCGCTTGGTAATCGCGGTTGGCAGGTGAAGCGGGCACCGGACCCGGAACGGGACAGTAACTCGTCATCGACCAGCACTGCCCCGACGACTTCGACGAGATATCGAACAGCTTCTGGTGATCGAGCCCGAGCTTTTCCGCAAGAACGAAGGCTTCCGACACCGCGATCATCGAAATACCGAGGATCATGTTGTTGCAGATCTTGGCCGCCTGGCCGTTGCCGGCGCCGCCGGCATGCACGATGGTCTTGCCCATCTTCTCCAAAATCGATTGCGCGCGCGTGAAAGCCTGCGTGCTGCCGCCAACCATGAAGGTCAGAGTTCCGGCAGCAGCGCCGCCGACACCGCCGGATACCGGCGCATCGAGCATCAAGAGCCCCCTCGCCTCCGCGGCGCTCGCGACTTCGCGCGCGGTCTCGACGTCGATGGTCGAACAGTCGATCAGCAGCGTGCCGGCGTTGGCGTTCTCAACGATGCCGCCGGCTCCGAGATAGACGTCACGCACATGTTTGCCAGCGGGTAACATCGTGATGACGACGTCAGCGCGCGACGCGGCCACCTTGGCGAATTCGACGCTGGTGCCGCCGGCCGCTTTGAGTTTTTCGATCGAGGCGGGATTGAGATCGACGCCTTCGACCTGATGCCCCGCCTTGATCAGGTTCTGCGCCATCGGCAGGCCCATGTTGCCGAGCCCGATAAATGCAATGCGCGACATCGCTACTCCCCCCTTTTATTGGCGCATGATCTTGTCCGAAAACCGCTTCACACTTTTCGGGATCATGCGCTCCTTTTTATCTACGGCGCCTGTTCCTGCGCCGATCTCAAGGCTAGCCACAAATACAGTCCGAGGAATCCGCCTTCCAGCAGCAAGGCCAGCAGGCCGCCGCCGAACACCTGCGAGAAAAATATTTCAAGCACCAGCATCGAGGCGATGGAGGTCAGCCAGATCACCGCGCCCCAGGCCGCGGCCAACCAAAGGCCCACGGCGGCGACCAGATCGATCACGGCAAAGAACACTGTCGCCGATTGCCAGGCGATCGAATGCTCCTCGAACGGTTCGCTGCCGACCATGCCGCAGACTTCGGCCCAGTGATAAAGCCCCTTGATCATCGAGATGCCGGCCATCACCCGCAGGAACAGGACCAGACGGCGCGTCCAGAGGCCAACGCCCTCTTCCGCCGTCTGCTCGTGCACCGGCTCGAGCGACTGGAAGTCGGTATTGGTGAAGGGATCGCCCTGATTGCTCATGACAGCGTCAGCTCATGGTCGAGCGCGGCGAAATGGCGCTCGACCTCCGCGTCGCTGATATCGGCGAGCGTTGAAGGCTGCCATTGCGGCTTGTTGTCCTTGTCGACGATCACCGCGCGTACGCCCTCGTAGAAATCATGGCCATGAATGATGCGCGACACTATGCGGTATTCGGCGCGCATGCACGTCTCGAAATCCCACTGGGCGCCACGCCGCACCTGCGCCAGTGCCAATTTGAGACTGGTCGGCGATTTGGTGCGCATCAAGGCCGCGGTTTTTGCGGCCCATTCGGCATCGGCGCTGGCGGAACCGGCTTCGCGATCGAGCGCAGCGAGGATGGCCTCGACCGTATCGCCGGCAAACAGCCGGTCGATCGAGGCGCGGCGCGCCATGATGGGCCCCTCCCCCGCCGGCTCGGAGAACGCGTTCAGCAGCGCGTCGACCGACACCGTACCGGTGAGCCCGTCGAGCAAATCGGCAAACCGCGCCGACGGCACGCGGTGCGTCGCAACGCCAGAGCCGACGCCGTCGGCAATGCCGAAGCGCTCACCGGTCAGCGCGCAAAAAGTGCCGAGCTCGCCCGGCATGCGCGGCAGAAACCAGGTGGCGCCGACATCGGGAAAGAAGCCGATGCTGACTTCCGGCATGGCGAAGGAGAATTTGTCGCCGGCGACGCGGTGCGAGCCATGCACCGAGACGCCGATGCCGCCACCCATGGCGATGCCATCGATTAACGCGATATACGGCTTGCGATAGTTCTTGATCGTGGTGTTGAGCGGATATTCGTCGGCCCAGAATTGCAGCGCCTCGTCGTGACGCCCCGCCTTGCCGAGATCATAGAGCGCGCGGATATCGCCGCCGGCCGAGAACGCGCGCTCGCCCGCGGCTGTGATAACGACGCGCGTAATCGCAGGATCGTCAGCCCAGTCTTTCAGTTGGGCGTGAAACGCCAGCACCATGGCGTGGCTGACGGCGTTGAGCGCCTTCGGCCGGTTCAACGTCACGACACCGGCGGCGCCGCGGCGCTCGAAGAGAATGTCGCTGTCGCTCAATTGAGCGCCCACAGATAAACGGCGGTCGCGGCGAGACCCAGGGCGCTGCGCATCGCGTGCAGCCTTCCCCATTGCATGATGAGGTTGCGTGTCACGTCATTGGCACCGTCCGGCGACGTCGAATCCAGCATCCGGTTGGTCGGCATGATGATGAACAATGTGTAGGGCCAGTTGGCGAGGATCAGGCCTGCGCCGAGCAGCCAACGCCAGTCATAGGCCAGAAAAAATGCGACGATGCCGAGCGCGCCCGATATCACCGCGAGACTGGACTGCATGATGAAGCCGCGCTTGTAGCTCGGCTTCCACTGCGTCAGCAGCGCCTTGTCGTCGGTCTGCAGGCGCGCATGTTGTTCGGCGAAATTGATGTAGACCGCCGCTCCGGCAAACATCGCCGCACTCGCCAGTGCCAGATCGCCGGTCCACATCGTTTCTCTCTCGCTCTACTGATGCGCCGGACGCTGCCAGGCGCCGGCCTTTTCGATGCGCGCGATGGCGTCGTCCGAGAACTCCGCCTGCGGAGCATCGCCGCCGATCACGAACATCAGGATTGCCTCCTCGTTCGGATCGCCTTTGGTGACGTTCTCGAAGCGGCGGATCATGCCGGGCGGAAACGAGACGACATCGAGCGGCTGCAGATCGACATAGTCGACCTTGCCGTTCTCGTCTTCCCAGCTCGCGCGCCAGGTGCCGGTCATCGAGATGAAGGTCTCGTTGGTATCGTGGTTGTGCATCTCGGGCCCATGGCCGGGCTTGGCCTTGCAGTAACCGAGGTTGAAGCCTTCGCGGATCTTGATGGCCGCCATGCGCGCGGCAAGATCGCCGACCGGCGACGTCGCATTGGCGCCGACATTCTCCGGCGGCTGGAAACCGATGACATTGTACAAGGTGCGCTCGCAGCCCGGCATCTTGGAGTCCGGCAGCCCGCCATCCGAACCCTTGAGATCCTTGAAACGGGCGACGCGCTTCATCATCTCGTCGCGTGTCAGATATTTCCTTGGCAGATTCTCCATCGCGTCTCTCCCTGATGCTTGTTCTTGAACTTTTTTCTCAGTTTCCCAGCATAGCGCGGCTGATGATGACGCGCATGATCTCGTTGGTGCCCTCGAGTATTTGATGGACGCGGACGTCGCGCAAGACCCGCTCGATCGGGTGGTCGCGCAAATAGCCGTAGCCGCCATGCAACTGCAGGCAGCCGTTGACGACCTCAAAACCCGTATCGGTCGCCAGGCGCTTGGCCTGCGCCGCGAGCCTGGTCGCTGCCCCCTCGCCGGTGCTGACCGCGACGGCGGCGCGATGCAGCAACAGACGCGCTGCTTCGAGTTCCGTCGCGTAATCGGCGATGCGGAACTGCAGCGCCTGAAAATCGGCAAGGCGCGAGCCGAACTGTTTGCGTTCTTTCATATACGCGACGGTGCGGTCGAGACAGAACTGCGCGCCGCCGATTGAGCAGGCGCCGATGTTCAGCCGCCCGCCATCAAGCCCGGCCATCGCGATCTTGAAGCCCTGGCCTTCGGCGCCGATGCGGTTGGCCACCGGCACGCGGCAGTTCTCGAAGATCACTTGCGCGGTCGGCTGGGTTTTCCAGCCGAGTTTCTTTTCCTGCGCGCCATAAGAGAGTCCCGGCGTGCCCTTCTCGACCACAATGGTGGAGATGCCGCGCGGCCCGCCTTCGCCGGTGCGCGCCATCACCACATAGATGTCGGACACGCCGCCGCCGGAGATGAAGGCTTTGGTGCCGTCGAGCACATAATGATCGCCGTCGCGCCGGGCCCGCGTCGTCAGGCTCGCCGCATCGGAGCCGGAGCCGGGCTCGGTCAGGCAATAGCTGGCGAAGTGCGCCATCGTCGTGAGCTTTGGCAAAAACTTCCGCCGCGTTTCGTCGCTGCCGTAAGCGTCGATCATCCACGCCGCCATATTGTGGATGGAGATATAGGCGGCGGTCGATGTGCAGCCCTGCGCCAGTTCCTCGAAGATGATCGCGGCATCGAGCCGCGCGAGCGCCGCGCCGCCAACATCTTCCTTCACATAGATGCCGCCGAAGCCGAGCGCGGCGGCCTTGCGCAGCGCCTCGACGGGAAAAACCTCGCCCTCGTCCCAGTCATGGGCGTTCGGCATCATCTCGTCGCGGGCAAATTGCCGCGCGGTGGCCTGGAAGGCCCGTTGTTCTTCCGAAAGGTCGAAATCCATGCGGCACACCCTTCCTAGGATGCCGGATCGGGTCAAGTAGCGTTGCACCACCGCATTCGCCCTGTGCCGCATACCGGGTGGCGGGCCGCACCGGGACCGGCTAAAAAGGCCCCGTAAGAAGTCCCGGGGCACCCTCTTCATGGCCATCAAATTCGGACGTCCGATCGAAGCCCGCACGCACCTGACCCCGCTTGAGGGCGGCGCCGCGGCCGATAGCGACCGGCTCGACCTTCCCACCCGGCTGCGGCGCAACCGGCGCAGCGAGTGGGCGCGCCGCATGGTGCAGGAAAACGTCCTCACCACCGACGACCTGATCTGGCCGCTGTTCGTCATGGACGGGCAGAATGCGCGGACCCCGGTCGCCTCGATGCCCGGCGTCGAGCGCCTTACCGTCGACCAGGCGGTGCGCGAGGCTGAGCGCGCCGCCAAGCTGACCATCCCCTGCATCGCGCTGTTCCCCTATACCGACCCGAGCTTGCGCGACGAGACCGGCAGCGAAGCGCTCAACGAAAACAATCTGGTGTGCCGGGCCGTCCGCGCCATCAAGAAGGAAGTGCCGCACATCGGCATCCTGTGCGATGTCGCGCTCGATCCCTTCACCAGTCACGGCCATGACGGCTTGTTGCGCGACGGCGTCATTCTCAATGACGAGACGGTGGCGATGCTGGTCAAGCAGGCTCTGGTGCAGGCGCAGGCCGGCTGCGACATCATCGCGCCGTCCGACATGATGGACGGCCGCGTCGGCGCCATCCGCAAGGCGCTCGACAGCGCCAACCTCACCGACGTCTCGATCATGGCCTATGCCGCGAAATATGCCTCGGCTTTCTACGGCCCGTTCCGCGACGCAGTCGGCTCGGCCAAGACGCTGTCCGGCGACAAGCGCACCTATCAGATGGATCCCGGCAATTCCGACGAGGCGCTGCGCGAAGTCGCACTCGACATCGAGGAAGGTGCCGACATGATCATGGTCAAGCCGGGCATGCCTTATCTCGACATCGTGCAGCGCGTGAAGGACACCTTCGCGATGCCGACCTTCGCCTATCAGGTGTCGGGCGAGTACGCGATGATCATGGCCGCCGCGCAAAACGGCTGGCTCGACGGCGAGCGCGCCATGTTCGAAAGTCTCACAGCGTTCAAACGGGCCGGCGCCGACGGTGTGCTCTCCTACTTCGCGCCGCGCGTCGCGGAAAAACTGAAGCAGAACTAAAGTCCCTCCTCCTCGTCACGTTCGTGACTCCTGAAATCGACAGGTCAAGTTGCCATGGGTGAATTCGGAATTGGTCAAGGCGTCCCCCGCTTCGAGGACCCGAAGCTGGTGCAGGGCCAGGGCTATTTCATCGATGATGTGGTCTATGCCGGCATGGCCTACGGCGTCGTGCTGCGCTCGCCGCACGCCTACGCCAAGATCAAGTCAATAGACACCGCCGCCGCCAAGGCGTCGCCCGGCGTGCTCGAAGTGCTCACCGCCGAAGACATCAAGAAAGCCGGGTTCGGCGACCTGCCCGGCAATCCGGGTCTCAAGCGCCGCGGCGGCGCGCCGATGCACGCGCCGCGCTATCCGATCCTGGCCGATGGTTATGTGAGATGGGTCGGCGACTGCGTCGCCTTCATCGTCGCCGAGACCGCGGCGCAGGGCCAGGACGCGCTGGAACTGGTCGAGGTCGACTACGAAACGCTCGACGCCGTCACCTCGCTCAAGGACGCGATCAAGCCGGATGCCCCGCGCGTGCACGATCAGTTCGAAGACAATATCTGCTTCGTCGAATTGATCGGCAACAAGGAAGCGACCGACGCGGCTTTCGCCAAGGCCGCTCACGTCGTCAAACAGCAATTCGTCATCAACCGCATCACCGCCGCCTGCATGGAAATGCGCGGCGCGGTCGGCGTCTATCATCGCGGCGAAGGCCGCTACACCCTGCATTCGCCGCTGCAGCGCGTGCACACCTATCGCCAGGGCCTCGCCAAGGTGTTGAAGGTGACAGAGAGCAAGCTCCACGTCACCACCGGCGACGTCGGCGGCAGCTTCGGCATGAAGACGCCAGTATTCAACGAAGCGCCGCTGGTGCTGCTGGCCTCCAAGCTCACGAACCGCGCCGTGAAGTGGATGAGCACGCGCACCGAGGCCTTCCTGTCCGACGCACAGGCGCGCGACAACGTCACCGATGCCGAACTCGCGCTCGACAAGGACGGCGTCTTCCTCGGCCTGCGAGTCAAGACGGTGGCCGCGATCGGCGCCTATCTGCAGAACAACATGCCGGCGTTCTTCCTCAATTCAGGAACGCTGGCCGGCACCTACCGCACGCCGCACTGCTACGTCGACGTCAGCGGCGTCTTCACCAATACCAATCCGGTCCGCCCCTATCGCGGCAACGGCCGCCCCGAGGCCGCCTTCGTCATCGAGCGCATGGTCGACCTCGCCGCCGCCGAACTGAAAATCGATCCGACCGAACTGCGCCGCCGCAACTACATCTCGCCCGCGCAGATGCCGTTCAAGACAGGTCTCACCTTCGTCTACGACTGCGGCGAGTTCGAAAAAAGCATGGATATGGCGCTCGAGATGGCCGACTACAAAGGCTTCGAGGCGCGCAAACGCGAAGCTCGCAAGCGCGGCAAGCTGCTCGGCTTTGGTCTGTCCAGCACCATCGAGCGTGCCGCATCGTCAGGTTCGGAAGGCGCGGAAATCCGCTTCGACCGCGGCGGCAGCGCCACGATGTATTCGGGCTCGGTGACCGCCGGCCAGGGCCATGAGACGACGTTCAAGCAGGTGATCTGCGAACACCTCGGCCTCAACCCGTACGAAGTGCATTACGTACAGGGCGACACCGACGAAGTGTTCTTCGGCGAAGGTACCGGCGGCTCGCGCTCGTCGACCATGTCCGGCTCCGCCTTCCAGATGGCCGCCACCAAGATCGTCGAAAAGGCGCGCAAGATTGCCGCGCATCAGATGAAGCTGACGCCCGACGACCTTAACTTTGCCGATGGCGTGTTCTCGTCAAGCAAGACGAACCAGACTATGACGATCAAGGAAGTCGCCATCATCGCGCCCGAGCAGTCGAAGCTTCCGCAGGACATGGAGCCGGGTCTCGTTGCCACAGCGGTGTACAAGACGGCGACGCAGAATTTCCCGAATGGCGTCCATGCCTGCGAGATCGAAATCGACATAGAGACCGGCGTACCGCAGATCGTGCGTTACAACGTCATCGACGATGTCGGCACCGTGCTCAATCCGGCCTTGCTGCACGGCCAGGTCCAGGGCGGCATCGCGCAAGGCGTCGGCCAGGCGCTCATGGAAGATATCCATTTCGATGCCGGCGGGCAGATGGTGACCGCCTCGTTCATGGATTACGCCATGCCGCGCGCGCACAATCTGTGCGAGATGCATGTCGAGGCCAACGCGGTGCCGACCAAGACCAATCCGCTCGGCACCAAGGGCGCGGGCGAAGCCGGTTGCGTCGGCGCACTGCCCGCGGTGGTCAATGCGGTCGTGAACGCACTGTCGGAATTCGGCATCAAGCACATCGAAATGCCCGCTACATCCGAGCGGATCTGGCGCGCGATGCAGCCGAAGCAATAAAGGTCAGGTGATCGACGGACTCGTGTGCACGGTGCACGGGCCGTCGATCGAGTAACGCCCGGCGCCGACCGCCGCCAGCATCAGGAAACCGCCAAAGATCGATAGGTTCTTCAGCGCGTGGATCATATTGTCTTCACGCGCGGCGCCTTCCATGTGCCAGAAGTCGTGGAAGACGTAGGCCGTGACCAGCGTGAAGATCGCGAGCGCCAGCGCCGCCCAGCGGGTCTGCCAGCCGACGACGATCAGCAATCCGCCGCCGAGTTCGGTCGCTGCCGCGAGGCCTGCGAGCACCATCGGCATCGGCAGGCCTTTGGAGGCGACCGCGCCGGCCGTGGCGCTCAGATCCATGAATTTCATGGCGCCCGACAGGATGAAGATGACCGCCAGCGCGATGCGCCCGACGGCGAGCATGGCGTCGTTCACGCCAGCCATTTCACGAACCTGGTTCGCCGAGGTCTGATCGAGATTGGCCATAGGGCACCCTTTTATTGGCGGTCCGGGGGAACAATGCCATCGTACGCCTGTAAGTTCCAAACGGCGTCCAATACCTCCGTAAAACCCAGTAAACTCTTCCCATCGCGATTCGATTCTTCGTATCTGCGCTGTGCCGCGGCGCGTTTGGGCCGCCCTGCCCCAGGATTTCTCATGCGCAATGTCGGCCGCAAGCTCGGTTTCGTGATCGCCGCGTCGAACCACGGCACCATGATCCTCAACCGCTTCGACTACCGGATGGTCGGGCCCGATCAGGGCATCGGCGTCGGCCACCAATTGCTCGAAACCGGCGCCTTCGATCCGGTCGAAGTCGAGATGGCGGTACAGATTCTGGAAATGCGGCGGCGCTATCACGGCGACGGCGTGGTGGCGATCGACTGCGGCGCCAATATCGGCGTCCACACCATCGAATGGGCGACCGCGATGACCGGCTGGGGCTCTGTGGTGGCGATCGAGGCGCAGGAGCGCGTCTATTATGCGCTGGCCGGCAACATCGCCATCAACAACTGCTTCAACGCCATCTGCATGAATGCGGCGGTGTCGTCGGCCAACGGCACGATGCGCGTGCCAGTGCCGGATTATCTCACCGCCTCAAGCTTCGGCAGCCTTGAGCTGCAGCAGCGCGACGGCAACGAATTCATCGGTCAGGCCATCGATTACTCCGATGCCAACACCGTCGTCATTCAGAAGATGACGCTGGATACGCTGAACCTGCCGCGCGTCGACCTGATCAAGATCGATATCGAAGGCATGGAATTGGAAGCGCTCGAAGGCGCGCGCCAGATGCTCGAAACAAGCCGTCCGGTACTGTTAATTGAATCGATCAAGGCCGACCGAGAGAAGCTGCGCGCCTTCCTGCAGGGCTGCGGCTACCGTGTGATCGACGCCGGCATCAATATCCTGGCGATCCATCTCAGCGATCCGACACTGACGCAGCTCAATCCCACGGCGCCGGCGCAGGCCTCGTCGGCGGCCTAACGCGCCTTCTGCTTCGGCATTTGTCGAGGAAGGTGCAACCCGCATTCCTTGTGGCCGCTCTCCCACCACCAGCGTCCGTTGCGCTCGGGCTCGCCGGGCTCGATGGCGCGCGTGCACGGCGCACAGCCGATCGAGGCAAAGCCTTTGGCATGCAGGCTGTTGACCGGCACGTTATGGACGGCGACTTCCGCCAGCACGTCGGCACGGGTCCAGTCGAAAAGCGGATTGAATTTCAGGAGACCGCGCGCGGTGTCACGGCCGAGCAGTCCGGCGGCGTGACGCACGTCACTCTGGTCGGCGCGGACACCGGTCAGCCAGGCCTTGGCGCCCGACAGTGCGCGATCAAGTGGACGCACCTTGCGGACATCGCAGCAGGCCTCGCGCGCTTCCTTTGAATCATAGATGCCGTCGATGCCTTGGCGTGCAACCAGAGCTTCCAGCGACTTGTTGTTCGGATAAATGGCGCGGATACGGCGGCCGTAACGGCGCTCGGTCAGCGACCACAGCTCGTAGGTTTCGGGAAACAGCCGCCCGGTGTCGAGAGTCACCACATCGATGTCGATATTGCGCTCGCAGATCCAGTGAAACAGCAACTGGCCTTCGATGCCGAAACCGTGCGTGAAAACGATCGGACCGTCGATGGCGCGCCGCAGCGCGACCATGCGGTCGGCCGGCGACAGCGCGGCCAGCGCATGGGCGTCTATTTGCGGAGCGGCTGGCGGCGCGGGATCGGGCAGGACGACGGCAGAGGCTTCGACGGCTTCGGACTTTTCTTCAAACATACCAAGCACTTTTCTTCAAAACTGAAGCGGTTATCGGCGTAAAAATCTTGCTGTCAAATCCGAAATAAAAATCTCTGTGCGAAGCATTTGCGTGGTGACGCATGCTGCATACGCAGCCGTTCACGACAGCCACATGCTAAAATCAGCGTCGCGCGATGGGGTAAAACTTCCATCGCCGAAAACGCCAATGAGTACCTTTTGACACGTCAGACGACGATTTTGTGAAAAGAACTTCCTCGCAGGAGAAAATCATTCCGCCCCTGCAGGTGTGGCGCTGCCAAACCGCTCCCGAGCCAACGCACCGAGGAAAATTCCGGTGCCACGCTCACTCCATCGCGCCGCCGGTCTCGATCCGCTCCGGGTGATAGCCTTCGGCCGCGAGCGCATTCATGATTTCGCCGGCATGCATCGCGTCGCGCGTCTCGATGGTGACGTCGAGCTTGGCGCCCTTGGCGGGGACGTCGAGGAACAGCCGGCGATGATCGACTTCCAGAATATTGGCGCCGAGTTCGCCGAGCTTGGTCGCGATCAATCCGAGCACGCCCGGCCGGTCCGGAATGGTCAGGCGGAACGACACGATGCGCGACTCGCGGTCGAGTTCGCGCACCATGATGGACGCCAGAATACGCGGATCGATATTGCCCCCGCACAGAACGAGACCGACCTTCTTCCCTTTGAAGCGTTCCGGCTGCGCCAGCAGCGCAGCGAGACCCGCAGCGCCCGCGCCTTCGGCCATTGTCTTCTGCAAAGTGAGATAGGCGTTCACCGCGCGTTCGAGATGCGCTTCGTCAACCAGCACGATGTCGGCGACCAGTTCACGGATCACCGGCAGCGTCAGTTTGCCGACGTTCTTGACCGCGATGCCTTCGGCCAGAGTCGGTCCGCCGATAGGTCGGCTCTCGCCGCGCAGCGCGTTCCACACCGCCGGATACAACGCCGCCTCGGCGCCGATGATCTCGATGCCGGGCTTTACGGCGCGCGCGGCGATGGCATTGCCGGAAATCAATCCGCCGCCGCCGACCGGGATGACCATGCAGTCGAGATCGGCAAAGTCTTCCAGCATCTCCAGCGCGATGGTGCCCTGCCCGGCCATGATCAGCGGATCGTCGTATGGATGCACCATGGTCATGCCGCGGTCGGCCTGGATGGTTTCGCAACGCGCCTGGGCGTCGGCCACCGTGTCGCCGTCGAGCACCACCTCGGCGCCGTGCGAGCGCGTCGCCGCGACCTTCACGAAGGGCGTGGTCACTGGCATTACGATGGTCGCCGGGATGCCGAGCCGCGCGGCGTGGTAGGCCACCGACTGCGCATGGTTGCCGGCCGACATGGCGATGACGCCACGCTTGCGCTCGACATCGGTGAGCGACGTCAGTTTGACCAGCGCGCCGCGGTCCTTGAACGAATTGGTGACCTGAAGGTTTTCATATTTGATGTAGACATCGGCGCCGGTCAGCGCCGAGAGCCGCGGCGCCGGCAGCATGGGCGTGCGCAGCACCACGCCTTTGATGACGCGGCGTGCCGCTTCGATGTCCTTGATCGTGATCGTCAACGTCGTCTCCAATTTCGGCGCAACAGGCCGCAAGGCCGGGGCATAGGCCATCGCGGCCCCTTGCGAAAGAGCGGTTTATATCCATTTCCTGTCCGAATGGCGGGCTTGATCCCGCCCTCGAGGGTGCTCACACTATGTCGATGGACATCAAACCGCACGCTTACGACCCGGACCTGAACCCGGAGTTGTTCGAGGGCGTCCTGGCGCGCCGGATCATGGCCTTCATGGTCGATTTCCTGGTCATCGCGGCGCCGATCGTGCTGATCGCCATGTTCATTTTCGCCTTCGGCATCGTCACGCTGGGGCTGGGCTGGGCGCTGTACTGGCTGCTGCCGGGCGTCTCGGTCGTCTGGGCCATCGTCTATTTCGGCGTCACCGTCGGCGGCCCGCGTTCGGCCTCCATCGGCATGCGGGTGATGGATCTGGAATTGCACACCTGGTACGGCGCGCCGGGCTATTTCGTACTCGGCGCGGTCCACGCCATCGCCTTCTGGTTCACGGTGTCGTTCTTTTCGCCCTTCGTCCTGCTGGTGGCCTTCTTCAACCGGCGGCGGCGCCTGCTGCACGACATCCTGCTCGGCACCGTGGTCATTAATAATGCACCACGTGCCGCGATGTTGCGCTCTTTCATGGCACCTGGCGCGGTCCGCTAGGCCTATAAGGGCTTTGACGGAACCCGCGCGAAGCGCGATGCTATGCGCGAATCTTGAGGTGGCTTTGACAGTACGGCCCGCTCAGTGACCCAGCACTCCCGCGACACGCCGCAGTTCTACCTGACCGCGCCGTCGCCCTGCCCCTATCTCGAGGGCCAGGAGGAGCGCAAGGTTTTCACCCATCTGGTCGGCGACCGCGCCGGCGAGCTCAACGACCTCCTCACGCATGGCGGCTTCCGCCGCAGCCAGTCGATCGCCTACCGGCCGGCCTGCGAGACCTGCCGCGCCTGCGTCTCGGTGCGCGTGGTGGCGGACGATTTCAAACCGTCGCGCAGCCAGCGCCGTAATCTGGAACGCAATGCCGACATCGTCGGCGACATGCGCACGCCGGCGCCGACGTCGGAGCAGTATTCGGTATTCCGCGCCTATCTCGATGCCCGCCACCGCGACGGCGGCATGGCCGACATGACGGTCCTCGACTACGCCATGATGATCGAGGACAGCCACGTCGATACGCGTGTCGTCGAATATCGCAAGCGCGGCCCGGACACCGCCATCAACGGCCGCGGCACCGGGCAACTGCTTGCCGTGGCGCTGACCGACGTACTGAGCGACGGACTGTCGATGGTCTATTCGTTCTTCGATCCGGACGAAGCCGACCGCTCGCTCGGCACGCTGATGATCCTCGACCATATCGAGCGCGCAAAGGCGATGGGCCTTGCTTACGTCTACCTCGGCTACTGGGTGCCGGGTTCGCGCAAGATGGACTACAAAGGCCGCTACCTGCCGCAGGAACGGCTGATGCCGTCCGGCTGGAGCAGAGTCGAGAGCTAGTGGGGCGTGATTTAAATCGATTCACCAAGCTGAAGCAGGGAGCGCTATGGTGCCTGCATCCCATGCGCCTTCATCACGGCGCCAGCGGCAGGCGTCGTCAGATGCTTGATGAGCGCGCTTGCTGCCGCAGGCTCCTTGGCCTTGGCACCGACCGCAGCCGCGAACACAAGCGTCTGCTGAAACTCCGCAGGCACCGGACCTACAAAGTCTACGCCCTTGGCCGACGCCAGGACATTGCTGACAAACAACCCCAGTTCGGCATCGCCTTTCGCTACCGCTTCGGCCACTTGCGGCGGCTCCGTCTGGGGCTTGATCTTGGCGTTCATCTCCTGGGCGATGCCCAGACGCTGGAATACGCTCAGGAAATGCTTGCCGTTGACGCTCTCGGGGATAATCGCGACGGATTTTGCCTTGAGCAGCGTTTGCTTGAACGCCTCAGCCGAACCGATATCGGGTTTCTCGGCGTTGGCGCGTACGGCGGCACCGAGGCCCACGCTTGAAATTGTCGGACGAGCGTCCGCCGTGAACAGTTCACGCTTGGAGGGCTCGTTCATCGAGTCGGCGATGAGAATGGCAACATCGAACGGCTCGCCAGCTTGGATCTTCGTCATCAGCCCAGGTGATGCCCCATACTGAATGATCAGCTTGTGGCCTGACGCTTGTTCGAATTGCGGTCCAAGTTGTGCGAGCGCGCCGGGGTATGCACCAACGGCCAGCACTCTGATTTCAGCGGCCTGTATGTTGACGTTGGCCGCGAACAGAAGCACCGAACCAATGACCGCTGCAGAAGCCGCCCGCGAACTCTTGCGCATGAATCCCCCCTTGATCGACGCTGCCGCCTCTACCGGGCGGGCTGCCGATGCAAGGAACATACATGTCTCAATGGAACTGCGCAAAGCAATGCCGGTCTGGTGCGCCGCAAGCGCGAATCAAGAGCTTCACTTCCAATGTTAGTTGTTTTCGCCCCCGGGTCCCCGCTTTCCGCCTCCGCGCACCGCGCTTCGACGGACTGCCAGCGTGCCGAAGCTCGCAAAGCGAACGTAGGCATGTCACGGGGACGAACGGATTTGCGCTAGCCGAAGACCGTATCGAACAGCAGCTTGAGGTTCAGGATCACGATGATCCCGGTCACCAGCCAGGCGAGCCATGCGATAGGCTTGGAAATCGTGAACACACCCATTTTCGAGCGGTCCGACACGAACAGCACCAGCGGAATGACGGCGAACGGCAGTTGCATCGACAGGATCACCTGGCTGAACACCAGCAATTGCCCGGTGCCGCGCTCGCCGTAGAGTGCCGTCACCACCACGACCGGAACGATCGCGATGGCGCGAGTGACCAGCCGCCGCGCCCAATGCGGCAGGCGGATGCGCAGGAAGCCTTCCATCACGATCTGGCCGGCCAGCGTCGCGGTCACGGTCGAGTTGAGGCCCGACGCCAGCAACGCGACGGCGAACAGGATCGACGCGATGCCGACGCCCAGTAGCGGCGACAGCAGTTCATAGGCATCCTGGATTTCGGCGACATCGGTTTTGCCGCCGGCGTTGAATACCGAAGCGGCGACGATCAGGATCGCGGCGTTGACGAACAGCGCCAGCATCAATGCGATGGTGGAGTCGGTCGTCGCCCAGCGGATGGCGTAGCGCCTCCCTGCTTCGTTCTGCTCGAACTGGCGGGTCTGCACGATCGAGGAATGCAGATAGAGATTATGCGGCATCACCGTCGCGCCGATGATGCCGATAGCGATGTAGAGCATCTCCGGATTGGTGACGATCTCGCTCGACGGGATGAAACCGCCGAGCACCGCCGCGATCGGCGGCGCGGCCAGCGCGATCTGCACCACGAAACAGCCTGCTATCACGATCAGCAGCGCGATGATGAAGGCTTCGAGGAAACGGAAGCCCTTGTTCATCAGCATCAGCAACAGGAAGGCGTCGGCCGCCGTGATCAGCGCGCCGCCAATCAGCGGAATGCCGAATAACAGCTTGAGGGCGATGGCGGTGCCTATGACCTCGGCGAGATCGCAGGCGATGATCGCCAGTTCGCAGGCGATCCAGAGCAGGATGCCGACGGGCTTGGGAAAGGCGTCGCGGCAGGCTTGCGCAAGATCGCGGCCGGTGGCGATGCCGAGCCGGGCCGACAGCGCCTGCAACAGGATCGCCATCAGGTTCGAAATCATGATGACGGCGAGCAGCGTGTAGCCGAACTTGGAGCCGCCCGCGATGTCGGTCGCCCAGTTGCCCGGGTCCATGTAGCCGACCGAGACCATGTAGCCCGGCCCCGAGAACGCGATCAGGTGGCGCAGCCACGAGCCTTTGAAGCCTTTGGCGGGCACGGGAACGGTGGCGAAGACCTCCGACAGGCTCTTCTGGTCGCCCTCTTTCAGCGAGAAACGCCAGCCCGATGCCGCTTTGGTCTTGTCGTCCATCGGGCTCCCAATCGAATCCGTTCCAATGCTCACGGTACGCCACCTGTTCATGCAGTTGCAAATTAGTTGCAACAAGGTGGCAGAGGACCCCGGGACCGTCAAGCCAGTTGCGAACGATTTGCAAGAAGGTCGTACGGAAGGTTTAGCGTTCAGGCGCTGAGAGCAGCCCCGAATGGCGACAACCCGGCCTTCTGGTTTGGACTAGTCGTCGTCGCCTGGCTTTGTGGCCGCTGGAGCGCCCCTGAACTTATTGTTCTTCGGCAAGCCCTGCGCGATGCGGCCGGCGTCGGCGCGCTTGCCGCGCCAATCCTTCAGGTCCTTCATCGACATGGCCTGCGTGCGCCCTGCTCCATCGAGCCAGGTCAGGCCATCGTCCGCCTTGAACGTCGTGACGTCGGACAGGCCGCCGTCGGCATAACGTTGCAGGCGGACACCGCGGCCGCGTGTCATTTCCGGGATTTCGGCCAGCGGGAAGATCACCATCTTGCGCTTGGTGCCGATGGTGGCGACCAGTTCGCCCTCGACGGTGGTCAGCGCCACGGCCTTGTCGGGGGCCTTGAGGTTGAGCACCTGCTTGCCCTTGCGCGTGGTGCCGAGCACTTCGTCCTCAGGGACGACGAAGCCGTTGCCGCCGTAGCTGGCGACCAGGAATTTACGACCGCCGACGAACGCCTGCGCCGAAACAATGTCGGCGTCCTGCTCGATGTCGAAGAACATGCGGACCGGCTCGCCATGGCCGCGGCCGCCGGGCAGCTTGGATCCTTCCAACGTGTAGAACTTGCCGTTGCCGGCAAAGATCAGGACCTTCGCCGTGGTCTCGGTCGGGAACGCGAATTTCAGCGCGTCGTCGGTCTTGAAGGCGACGCCCGACAGATCGGTAACGTGGCCACGCAGTGCACGGATCCAGCCCTTCTCCGACACGACGACGGTGATCGGCTCGCGCACCACCATAGCCTCTTCGATCGCGGCCTCGTCGTGCTCCGGCGCTTCGCCGAAGCCGGTGCGGCGCTTGCCGAGTTCGGTCTTGGGGCCGAACGTATTGCGGATTTCCTTGATCTGGCCGGCGACGGTTTTCCATTGCTGGTCGGTCGAGCCGATCAGCGATTTGAGCTTGGCGCGCTCTTCCTTCAGAGCCTTTTCCTCGGCGCGGATTTCCATTTCCTCGAGCTTGCGCAAATTGCGCAAGCGCATGTTGAGGATGGCATCAGCCTGCACCTCGGAAATCTTGAAGGTCTTCATCAGGACGGGCTTGGGCTCGTCCTCGCTACGGATGATCTTGATGACCTTGTCGAGGTTGAGATAGGCGACGAGGAAGCCGCCCAGCACTTCGATCCGGTGATCGATCGCGGCCAGCCGGTGCTTGGAGCGCCGCACCAGAACCTCGCGGCGATGCTCGAGCCATTCCATCAAACATTCGGCGAGGCCCAGCACCTTCGGGATGCGGCCTTTGACCAGCACGTTCATGTTGAGCGGAATGCGGTTTTCCAGCTCGGTCAGCTTGAACAGCGATTCCATCAGCAACTCGGCGTCGACCGTGCGCGCGCGCGGTTCGATGACGAGGCGTACGTCCTCAGCCGACTCGTCGCGCACGTCGGCGACCAGCGGCAGCTTCTTGTCGTTGAGAAGTTCGGCGATCTTCTCGACCAACCGCGACTTCTGCACCAGCCACGGCATCTCCGTGATCACGATCACATAGGTGCCGCGCCCGGTCTCTTCCTGATGCCAGCGCGCACGGACGCGGAACGAGCCACGGCCGGTGGCGTAGGCCTCAGCGATGCTCTCACGCGAATCGACGACGATGCCGCCGGTCGGGAAGTCCGGGCCCTGCACATATTTCAGCAGCGTCCGGCTGCGGGCCTTCGGATTGTCGATCAGGAACAGCGCTGCATCGCACAACTCGGCGGCGTTGTGCGGAGGTATCGAGGTAGCCATGCCGACCGCGATGCCGGTCGAGCCATTGGCGAGCAGATTGGGAAATGCCGCGGGCAGCACGGCCGGCTCTTCGCCGGTGCCGTCATAACTGGGACGGAAGTCGACCGCGTCCTCGTCGATGCCATCGATCAGCAGGCCGGCGACCTGGGTCAGCCGCGCCTCGGTGTAACGCATGGCGGCGGCATTATCGCCGTCGATATTGCCGAAATTGCCCTGCCCGTCGACCAGCGGATAGCGCTGGGCGAAATCCTGCGCCAGCCGCACCAATGCGTCATAAATCGCCTGGTCGCCGTGCGGATGGAAGTTACCCATCACGTCGCCGACCACCTTGGCCGATTTCTTGAACGCCGAATTGGGGTCGAGG
>CAISIV010000223.1 GCA_903885555.1 uncultured Hyphomicrobiales bacterium | reverse complement strand
TTGCGGCCTGCATCGGGGTCAGCGAGGCCCTTCCAGTCGGACAAGACCTGCACTCTAGTCTGGTTCATCGACATATGGCCATTGAGCGAGATGTTAACGGCCTGCTCCAACTGCTTGACCGGCAGACCCATCAATTTGCCGGCAGCGAGTGCGCTGGCCGGCAGGCTGTTGATGGGGTGGTCCCAACCTTTCCGTGTGAGTTCGACGGCGTCCAGCAGGCGGCAATCGATTTCGTAGGCCAGGACCATGGCGAGCAGAAAATCACGGCCGCTCCGGCCTTCGGCTTCTGCGATCGCAAGACTGGCCGGGATGACGGTGTCGCTCGGATGGCCAGGTTCCTTACCAAAATAAATATCGTTGAAATCGGAATAACGGATGGCGGCGCCATTGGCGAAAGTCGCGAGATCGGGTGTCGTACGGCGCTTGGTCCCGATCACGGTCGATACCCCTCCGGGCACGGCGAGGGCCACGTCGCGGCAGGCCCGCACGGTCTCTTCGCCATATGCGCTAATGGCGCAACCGATGGCGTCGATCAGAAGCGCCTTGGCTCTCTCAACGGTCGTCGGGTCGAGCGCGCCGTAGTCGGTTTCGGCGACGTATCGCGCCATTCGTTGCGCAATGGTCGGCACGGATGCGGCATCCGGTGAAAGCGGGATCGCCGGCGCCTGCGCCCAGGCGGGCATCGCTATCGAGCCGGCAAGAGCGCCGAGCACAGAACGTCGATTGATTGAACCGTTCATTTCACTTCCCCTGGTTTTTTATCGTTCGCGCGTGCCGCAGCCCGCTCTTTGGCAGACATTCCGGCAAAGCTACATCTTTCGCGCCCACGCACGAAAGGGGCCTGCTGCGCATCTCGGTGCAAACCGTTTAATTGAATTCCCGGAGGCATTGTCGCGGTTTCGAAAAGAGTGCAGATTTTTGTTGCTCAACGCCATCCCTCAGAATGGCGGAGCTTTCCTCGGGGGGAAATCATGCTGTCACGCCGAAAGTTCGTCACTTCGACGCTTGCGACCGGTGTCGCGCTGGTGTCGCAACAATCGACCGCGCAACCGGTCAAGCGCACTATCGTCGACGCCCAGGCGCATCTCTGGAAAGCTGAGTCCGACGACTGGAAAAGGGTGCCTGGCATCAAGCCGCAACTCCCGGAGCCTTTCACCATCGAAAGGCTGATGCCGATTATGGACGAAGCCGGCGTCGAGCGGGCGGTGATCGTGCCGCCGTCATGGCCGGGCGACCGAAACGATTATGCATTGGAGGCCGCCCAACGTTATCCCGGCCGCTTCGGCGTCATGGGCCGTATTGCGATCCAGAATCCACAATCCGCGGCGCTGCTGCCGAAATGGAAGGAGCAGCGCGGAATGCTCGGCATTCGCGTCACCTTCAATACCGAGGTCTCGATTCCCTGGCTGACAGACGGGACGGCCGATTGGCTCTGGCCCGCAGCCGAAAAGGCGGGCGTGCCCGTCATGTTTCTGACGCTGAACCAGATGTCGAAGTTCGCCAGCATCGCGGAGCGCCATCCGCAGCTCACGCTCATCATCGACCACATGGGCCTGAACTCTTCGACCCGGACTCTGCGGCTCAGCGATGTTCCAGCGGCAATCGATCAGGCAATTGCACTCGCGAAATATCCAAACGTGAGCGTAAAGTTGTCGGGCGCGCTCGGCAATTCGGTCGAACCTTATCCGTATCGCGACATGGCGCTGTACCTGCAGCGCGTGTTCGACGCCTACGGTCCCCAGCGCTGCTATTGGGGCAGCGACATGACGAACTCGCTCGCCAAGGCCAGCTATCGCCAGCGCATCACCCATTTCACCGAAGAACTGAAATTTCTGTCGGAGGCCGACAAGGACTGGGTGATGGGACGTGCGATTCTTACGCGCTTAAAATGGGCCTGACGGCCCACAGCAAGCTCGTCCCCATGGAAGCGGTGCAAAGTTAAACGGCCGACATCGGGTAAACCCGACGTCGGCGCGCGGGAATGAACGGAGTTAGGCCGCTTTCGGCGGCGGCATCTGATGGTTCGGCGTCGACTGCGAGATCTTGGTCTCTTCATCGTTCATGTCGGCGCCGACATCGCCGAACAGCGGCGTCGAGAGATAGCGCTCGCCGGTGTCCGGCAGCATCGCCAAAATGGTCGAGCCCGGAGCCGCCTTCTCGGCGATCTTGAGCGCGCCGGCAAAAGTCGCGCCCGCGGTAATGCCGACGAAGATGCCCTCTTTCTGGGCCAGATCCTTCGAACACTTCATCGCGTCGGGGCCGGCAATGGTGACGATCTCGCTGATGACGCCTGTGTCGACGGCGTCGGCCGTGATCTTCGGCACGAAGTCAGGCGACCAGCCCTGCATCGGATGCGGCTTGAAGGCCGCGTTCGGCTTGGCAGCCGAACCGTCGGCGTTGCGCTCCTGCGGCGACTTGGTCGAAAGCATCGGCGCGTCGGCCGGTTCGCAGACGATAATTTTGGTGTTGGGCATTTCCTTCGACAGCACACGTGAGACGCCGTTGAGCGTGCCGCCGGTGCCGAAGCCGGTCACCCAGTAATCGAGCTTCTCGCCCTTGAAGTCGTCGACGATCTCGCGCGCCGTGGTGCGCTCATGGATCGCCGGGTTGGCTTCGTTCTCGAACTGACGGGTCAGGAACCAGCCATGGGTCTTGGCGAGTTCGGCGGCCTTGGCGACCATGCCGAAGCCGCGGCCGGCGGCGGGCGTCAGCACCACCTTTGCGCCGAGGAAGCGCATCAGCTTGCGGCGCTCGACGCTGAAGGTCTCGGCCATGGTGACAACCAGCGGATAACCCTTGGCGGCGCAGACCATAGCGAGACCAATGCCGGTGTTGCCGGACGTCGCCTCGACCACCGTCATGCCGGGCTTGAGCTCGCCGGATTTTTCCGCAGCCTCGATGACGCCGAGCGCCAGACGATCCTTCACCGAGCCGAGCGGATTGAAGGCCTCGATCTTGACGTAGAGGTTGATGCCCTTGGGGCCCAATTTGTTGATGCGCACGACCGGCGTCTTGCCGATGGTGCCGAGAATGCTGTCGAATTTAGCCATCGCTTACTCTCCCGGTTGCTGCTTGACGCGCAGCTTACATGTTCAACACACGTCCATAAGCATCGAGCACGGCTTCCTTCATCGTCTCCGAAATCGTCGGATGCGGGAAGATGCTATGCATCAGTTCTTCTTCCGTCGTCTCAAGGTTCATCGCGATTACGAAACCCTGGATCAATTCGGTGACTTCGGCACCGCACAGATGCGCGCCAAGCAACTGGCCGGTTTTCTTGTCGAAGATGACCTTGACCATGCCCTGATCCTCGCCGAGCGCGATGGCCTTGCCGTTGCCGACGAAAGGAAACTTGCCGACGCGGATATCGAATTTCTTGTCCTTGGCGGCCTGTTCGGTGAGACCGACCGAGGCGATCTGCGGGTGGCAATAAGTGCAGCCCGGGATCTTGAGCTTGTCCATCGGATGCGGGTGCATGCCCTTGATGGCCTCGATGCAGATGACGCCCTCGTGCTCGGCCTTGTGCGCCAGCATCGGCGGGCCGGCGACGTCGCCGATGGCATAAATGCCCGGCACATTGGTCTTGCAGACGCCGTCGATGACGATGCAGCCGCGCTCGGTCTTCACGCCGAGCTTTTCCAGCCCAAGGTTCTCGATATTGCCGACGACGCCGACGGCAGCGATGACGCGGTCGACCGTGATGGTCTGCGTCTTGCCACCCTCTTCGATGGTCGCGGTGACGCTGTCGGCCTTCTTGTCGAGCTTGGTCACCTTGGCATTGGCGATGATCTTGATGCCCTGCTTCTCGAACTGCTTGCGGGCAAAGGCGGCGATCTCGGCGTCTTCGACCGGCAGGATCTGCGGCAGCACTTCAACCACCGTCACCTCGGCGCCCATGGTGCGGTAGAAGGAGGCGAACTCGATGCCGATGGCGCCGGAACCGACAACGAGCAGCGACTTCGGCATCTTGTCCGGGTTCATCGCCTCGAAATAGGTCCAGACCAGTTTCTTGTCCGGCTCAAGACCCGGCAGCACGCGCGGCCGCGCGCCGGTGGCGACGATGATGTGCTTGGCGGTGTAGGCGCCCGGACCTTCGGAGCCCTTCGGCGCTTCGGTCTTGGACGCCTTCACCGTGATCTTGCCGGGGGCGTCGATATTCGCCTCGCCCCAGATGACGGTGATCTTGTTCTTCTTCATCAGGAAGCCGACGCCGTTGTTCATGCGGCCGGCAACGCCGCGCGAGCGCTTGATGACGGCCGCGGCATCGAACGAGACATTGTCGGCCGACAGGCCGTAGTCCTTGGCATGCTGCATGTAGTGGAAGATCTCGGCCGAGCGCAGCAGCGCCTTGGTCGGGATGCAGCCCCAGTTCGAGCAGATGCCGCCGAGGAAATCCCGCTCGATGACGGCGGTCTTGAAACCGAGCTGGGCGGCGCGGATGGCGGTGACATAGCCGCCGGGGCCGGAGCCGATGATGATGACGTCGAAATTTGTGTCGGCCACGCCTGTCTCCACCTTAACGGATCGCTCGTTTGAAGCTTCGGTCTCTCATATGGGCCTGCGCCAATCAAGCCGCACCCCCATTGAACATAGCCCAAATCGGGCATCTAATTTGCCCAACGAAAAAGCATAATTGGGAGAGACGTCATGAGCAGGATTGTGAGCCGCAGCGCGGCTATCGCGGCACTTTTTGCGGCCCAACTGGGCTTCGCAAATGCCGCCGAGGTCAAGGTTTTCAGCACCATTGGCGTGCAGGCGGCGCTGGAGGAACTGACCCCGAAATTCGAGAAAGCCTCGGGCCACAAGCTCGCCATCACCTGGGCGACCGCCGCCGTGCTGGTCAAGCGCATCCAGGGCGGCGAAACCGCCGACCTGATGATCCTGACCCAACAGGGCCTCGACACCATGGTCAAGGAGAACAAGGCAACCTCCGGCGGCGATGCCGTGTTCGCCAGTTCGGGCATGGCCATGGTGGTCAAGAAAGGCGCGCCGAAGCCGGATATTTCCACGGCCGACGCCTTCAAGCAGACCCTGCTCAAGACCAAGTCGATCGCCTACTCCAATCCCGAGCATGGCGGCGCCAGCGGCGTCTATCTCGCCAAGCTGATCGAGCGCATGGGCATCGCCGACCAGATGAAGGCCAAGACCCACTATCCGCCGCCGAGCGGCAATGCCGCCAATCTCGTCGTCAGCGGCGAAGCCGAAATCGCGGTGCAGCAGGAGCCGGAAGTGATGGCGGTGTCGGGCGTCGACATGGTCGGCCCGCTGCCGGGCGATCTCAATAACATCACGACCTATGCGGCGGGTTCGGGCGCCGGCACGTCGCAAGGCGATGCCGCCAACGCGTTGATCAAGTTCCTGCACACGCCGGAAGCCGCCGCCGTGTTCAAGGCGCGCGGCTTGAAGCCGGAAGGCGCCGCGAAGGCGTCGTAATACTTGAACGGACCAAACTCCGGGGTCGCGCTCGCGCAATCCCGGAGTTATTTTTTGTAAAAGTCCTGCACCGTTTCCCACGCCAAGTCCTGCAGGAATGATGCGGTCGCGGCGTCTAGCGTCGCGCGATAGGCGTTGCCGGCCGGCGTTTTCTTGTAGAGCGCGGCGAACGTCACGGCGGCGGCGAGATAGGTGCCGGCTGGGCTCGGGTGGCGTTTATCGGCGGCATAAAGGTTGAGGTCCGGCCGTTTGGCGATGGCACGCGCGAATGCCAAGCCCGCCGGGATAACCAGCGCATCGTTGGCATTGCCGGCGGTGGTGTAAGCGTCCGACAGTTGCGCCGTCATTTCCGGTCTGTCGGCATAGGCCCATGACATGAACAGCACCGGCGCCGCGCCGAACTTGCGCACGGCGGCGATCTGCTTGGCCGACTGTTCGGTGAAGACCGGCTTGAGCTGCGGATGGATCGGGCACTGGCTGCAATCCATCATGATCGCAACATCGAACTTCTTGCCGCGCTTGATCATCACGACATTGTTGTCGTCATCGAATGTGTAGGACGCCATGCCATCGGCCGTGAAATAGGCCTCGACATTGTGCCAGTTCATGCCCGAGCCGCTGATGGTCACCGACGTTGCGGCATAGGCCGTTTTGTTCTGCGGATCGGCATTGCGCGCCAGCGACAGCACCTGATTGTGCATGCTGTTGTTGTAATAGAAAAAGCTGTTGCCGATGAAGATCGCGGTCTTCGGGCTCTCGGCAAGGCCGTCGATCTTCGGCTTCACCTGCGCCTGCGCCTGCGCGGCGGCGCTGAGCATCGCGCCGGCCGCGAGACACACTATGAGCAGCAAGCCTGATCTTGTCATGGTCATGCCTTTCACTGCACGACTAGTTTCAGTTCCTCGACCACCGGCTTCACCTTGGCGATCTGCTCGCGCAGCATCGCTTTCATTTCGGCCTGGCTGTTGCCGGACGGCTCGGCGCCGACCTGCTCCATGCGCTTGCGCACCTCCGGATTATTGGCGGCGGCGACGATCTGCTGATGCAGCTTGGCGATGATCGGCTCCGGCGTTCCCTTCGGCGCAAAGAAGCCGTTCCAGCCCTTGATTTCCAGGTTCGGAAAGCCGAGCTCGCGCACCGTCGGCACATCCGGCAGCGCCGGCGAACGTTTCGCGCTCTGCACCGCCATCGGCCGCAGATTGCCGGAGCGCGCGTGTTCCAGCGAGGTCGAGAGCTGGTCACCGCCGAACTGGATGCGGCCGGACAATAGCTCCTGCACCAATGGCGCGGCGCCACGGAACGGCACGTGGTCCATCTTGATCGCGGTGTCGCGTTTGAGCAGTTCGCCGGAGTAATTCATCACGCTGCCCGGCCCGGTCGAGCCGTAGAACAGCGGCTTGTCGGTCTGCTTGGCATAGGCGACGAATTCCTTGAGGTCTTTCGCCGGCACCGACGGATGCGCCAGCAGCAGCATCGGCACGTAGCCGGCAACCGAGATCGGGATGAAGTCGGCCTCGATATCGTGCTTCGAGCGCCCGACATATTGCAGCGACGAGGTCGTGGTCGAGAACGTGAGGTTGTGAAACAGCAGCGTGTAGCCGTCGGGTGCGGCGCGCGCCACCACGTCAGCGCCAAGTGAACCGCCGGCGCCACCGACGTTCTCGATCAGCACGGTCTGACCCATGCTCTCGGTCATGCGTTGCGCAAAGACCCGCGCCAGCATGTCGGTGGTGCCGCCTGCCGGAAACGGCACGACCACGCGGATGGGCTTGTTGGGATAGTCCTGCGCTAAGGCCGGACCGCCAAGGAGCGGCAGCGCGACGAGCGCCGCAGCCAACATGGCACGGCGCGAAAACCCGGATTGAGCCCTTGGTGAAAATCGCATGGTCGCCTCCCTGACAGTGCTGCCGTTTCCCGGCATGCGTTTGGACAGGCAGGCTAGCAGTCTTGGGATGCGGCTTCGAGGGGGCCGATGGGATTGGTTCAATGCTAGGGCGCGCCATAGCAGCGCACCCGGTGAATCACATCACTTGGCGCGCGCGACGGCGGCGCAGAACAAATTTGATCGTCCATTCCAGCAGCGCTAGCGCAGCGACGATCCCCAGCACGCATAAAAGCAGGAATTGCGCGAGACTGTTGGCCAATCCCTCGCCCGAAACAAACGCTTGATGAAGCAAGTCCTGCCCGTACCAACTCACAAAAAATATCGCCGTGACAACAATCGTGACCCAAGGGACGTGACGCATCGTCACACCACCATCATCACCGGATTTTCAATCAGCTTCCTGAACGCCGTGATGAGTTCGGCGCCGAGCGCGCCGTCGATGGCGCGGTGATCGCAGGACAGCGTCACGCTCATAATGGTCGCCGGCACGATGACGCCGTTGCGCACGACCGCGCGTTCCTCGCCGGTGCCGACCGCGAGGATCGACGACTGCGGCGGATTGATCACCGCGGTGAAGTCCTTGATGCCGTACATGCCGAGGTTCGACACCGACGAACTGCCACCCTGGTATTCATTCGGCTTGAGTTTTTTCGCCTTGGCGCGCGCGGCGAGGTCTTTCATTTCGTTTGAAATGGCCGACAGCGACTTGGTCTCGGCGTTGCGGATGATCGGCGTAATGAGGCCGAACGGCAGCGCCACGGCGACGCCGATGTCCGAATGCTTGTGCTTGAGCATCGCGCCTTCGGACCATGACACGTTGGCTTCCGGGATGCGCTGCAGCGCCAGCGCCATCGCTTTGATGACGAAGTCGTTGACCGAGAGTTTGTAGACCGGCTTGCCGTCCTTATCCTTGCCCGCGGCGGCGTTGATCTCTTCGCGCGCGGATGAAAGCTTGCCGATATCGCAGTCGATGGTGAGATAGAAGGTCGGCATCGACTGCACCGCCGCTGTGAGGCGCTGTGCGATCGTGCGGCGCATGCCGTCATGCGGAATGAGTTCGTAGGAGCCTTCCTCATACAGCCCGAGAATCTGTTTGTCGGACATGGCAGGCGCGGGTGCTGCTCCCGGCGCTGCAGCAGCGGGCACGCCGGACGGAGCGCGCAGTCCCTTGCCGGCTTTAGCATCCTCGATATCGCGCGCAATCACGCGGCCATGCGGACCTGAGCCTGACACGCGCGACAGATCGACACCGGCTTCCTTGGCAAGACGCTTGGCCAGCGGCGACGCGAAGACGCGCCCACCCGCAGAAGCAGCGGGCGCAGCAGGCTTGTCGGGAGCGGGTTCGGATTTTTTGGCATCGGCCGGCGGAGCAGCAGCCGCTTTTGCTTCAACAGGCTTTTCGACAGGCTTGGCAACTGGCGGCGCCGCTTTCGGCGCGGCGGCGCCGGCTGCCTTGGCGTCTTCGCCTTCGACCGCCATCACCGCGATCACGGAATTCACGGCAACGTCCTGCGTGCCTTCCGGCACGACGATCTTGGCGAGCGTACCCTCGTCGGTCGCCTCGTATTCCATCGTCGCCTTGTCGGTCTCGATTTCGGCAATGACGTCGCCCGACTTGATCTTGTCGCCTTCCTTCTTGAGCCAACGCGCGAGGTTGCCCTTCTCCATCGTGGGCGATAGCGCGGGCATGAGGATGTTGGTGGCCATGTCGCTTACCGGTACGTGACGGCTTTGACGGCCTCGACCACCTCGGCGACCGACGGCAGCGCGAGCTTTTCGAGATTGGCGGCATAGGGCATCGGCACGTCTTTCGCCGACACGCGCGTGACCGGCGCGTCGAGATAGTCGAAAGCCTCTTCCATGATACGCGCGGCGATCTCGGCGCCGACACCGGACTGCTTCCAGCCTTCCTCAACCGTGACCGCGCGGCCGGTTTTCTTGACCGACTCGATGATGGTTTCCGTGTCCAGCGGACGCAGCGTACGCAGATCGATGACTTCGGCTTCGATGCCGTCCTTGGCGAGTTCGTCCGCCGCCTTCATGGCGTAGTTCATGCCCATCGACCAGGTGACGATGGTGACGTCCTTGCCTTCGCGCGCGATCTTGGCCTTGCCGATCGGCACGATGTAGTCGTCGAGCTTCGGCACCGGCGACGAGTGGCCGTAGAGAATTTCGTTTTCGAGGAAGATGACCGGGTTGGGATCGCGGATCGCGGCCTTGAGCAGGCCCTTAGCGTCGGCGGCGTTCGACGGCGAGACGACCTTCAAGCCCGGCACGCTCGAATACCACGCCGAGTAATCCTGGCTGTGCTGCGCGGCAACGCGGGCGGCAGCGCCGTTGGGCCCGCGGAACACGATCGAGCAACCCATCTGGCCGCCGGACATATAGAGCGTCTTGGCGGCGGAGTTGATGATCTGGTCCATCGCCTGCATGGCGAAGTTGAAAGTCATGAATTCGACAACGGGCTTCAAACCGGCGAGCGCCGCGCCAACACCAAGGCCGGCAAAACCATGCTCGGTGATCGGCGTATCGATGACGCGCTTGGGCCCGAACTCCTGCAGCAGGCCCTGCGTGACTTTATAAGCGCCCTGATATTCCGCGACCTCTTCGCCCATCACGAAGACATCGCCGTCGCGGCGCATTTCCTCGGCCATGGCGTCGCGCAAGGCTTCGCGCATGGTCATCGAGACCATCTCGGTGCCTTCAGGAATGCTCGTGTCGGCGGCGACTTTGGATACAGGGGCTTCGGGCGACTTCGGCGCCGGCTTCTCATCGGATTTCTCGACCTTGGCGGGCGACGCGGCTTCCGCGGACTTCTCGGCCTTTGGCTTCGATGCGGGTTTGGCTGCCTTGATGTCGGCGTTGCTTTCGCCTTCGCTTAAGATCACCGCGATCGGCGTGTTGACCGCGACGTCGGCGGTGCCTTCGGCGACCAGGATCTTGCCCATGGTGCCTTCGTCGGTGGCTTCCACTTCCATGGTCGCCTTGTCGGTCTCGATCTCGGCGATGATATCGCCCGACTTGACGCTATCGCCCTCTTTCTTGAGCCACTTGGCCAAGTTGCCCTTTTCCATCGTGGGCGAGAGCGCAGGCATGAGTACATCAATCGGCATGGGCGCTACTGTTTCCTACGCGATGCTTTTCTTATGGTTGGGCGGGCTAACGATAGATGTCGGTATAGAGCTCTGACACGTCGGGTTCTGGATCATGGGTCGCGAATTCGGCGGCCTGATTGATCAGATCGCGAACCGAGGCGTCGATTTTCTTGAGCGAGTCTTCCGTCGCGAATTTCTTTTCCAGCAAACGCGCGCGGACCATATCGATCGGGTCGTGCGCGTTGCGCACCTTGTCGACTTCCTCACGCGTCCGGTACTTCGCCGGGTCCGACATCGAGTGGCCGCGATAGCGATAGGTCAACATTTCGAGAATGTAGGGACCCTTGCCTTCGCGGCACCAGGCAGCGGCCTTGTCGGCGGCGGCCTTCACGGCGCGCACATCCATGCCGTCGACCTGCTCGCCGGGAATGTTGAAGGACGTGCCGCGCTTGGAGAAATCGGTCTGCGCCGAGGCGCGGTTGACCGAGGTGCCCATGGCGTAGCGGTTGTTCTCAATGATGTAGATCACCGGAAGCTTCCACAGCTCGGCCATATTGAAGCTCTCGTAGACCTGGCCCTGATTAGCCGCGCCATCGCCGAAATAGACGACGCTGAGATTGTCGTTGCCGCGATAGTGGTTGGCGAAAGCAAGGCCGGTGCCGAGCGACACCTGCGCACCAACGATACCGTGGCCGCCGTAGAAGCCCTTCTCTTTCGAGAACATGTGCATCGAGCCGCCCTTGCCCCTGGAATAGCCATGGGAGCGACCGGTCAGTTCCGCCATCACGCCCTTGGCTTCCATGCCGCAGGCGATCATGTGGCCGTGGTCGCGGTAACCGGTGATGACCTGGTCGCCTTCCTTCTGCGCCATCTGCATACCGACCACGACGGCTTCCTGGCCGATGTAGAGGTGGCAGAAACCGCCGATCAGACCCATGCCGTACATCTGGCCCGCCTTCTCTTCGAAGCGGCGGATGGTCAGCATGGTCTCGTAGGCGGAAAGCTCCTGATCCTTGGTAAAATCGGGCACCGAATTGTGTCCGGCCGCGGGGCCGTTTTTATCGGTGCTCGGGTTGATCTGGGCGACCGCCATTGGCACTCCGTGGGACTTCGAAGGTTTGAGACTACCCGGCCGGGGCGTCGGTAGGACCCGTTCCCAATAGCGTAATTTGAATGGTGGCGAAAGCACTGCGCCAGTTGTGCAGTGCATTTGCAGCATGCATTGGGGATGGAGCGGCTGCGGTGATTAGAAAGTTGCCGACCGGACGCTAGCGCGGCAACAAAAAGACCAAGTCGCGGGAATCGACATAGCCGATCAGGGCGCGGGCGCGCTCATCCAGCATGTCGGGATCGATGCGGTCGGACCGCAACAGGGCCACCCGCCGCTCCCAACCCGCGCGCTCGTCTTTTACCTGCCGAAGCTCTTCCTGCATGGCGGTCATCTGCGCATCGAGGTCGATCTGGGCGCGCAAGCCATGATTGCCGGTAAAGGCATTCACCCCGAAATAGCCGATGAAGGCCGCGGCGAAGATATACAGACCGAGCGCGGTCAGAATGGTGCGGCGGCGCCGATGGGAGACCATCCGTCGAACATGCGGCAATCCCGTTAAAGCGTGTTTAACAGGCCCGTCAGGCTAAATCCGGTGGCGGATCTCGTTGAGCACGAAATTGCCCAGCCGCTTGCCGCGGTTGCGCAGCACCTTCAGCACGCCCTGGTCGACGAAATAGGTCAGCAGGATCGAGTCCCGGGTCTTGACCCGGTTGTGGACCGGATCGGCCGAGTGCCAGGTGTCGGTGCCGACGGCAAAGGCGTAGCCGCTGTTGGGGGCAAAACGCATCTGTGTCGCCTTCGGCTTGGAACCGTCCGGCAAAACGTCGTGGAAAATAGTTCCGATGTCGGTATTGGCGTCGGTCTCCGGCAAATAGAACTGAACCGTGATGCCCTTCCAGCGCGTGTCGGTGTGCGGCGTGATCAGATAACCAGGAATGTCGCGCGTCAGAATCGGAATCGGATACATGCCGACCTGCGCGAAGTCGGCGCCGAAGCGTTTCGACAGGCCGGGCGCCAGACGGCGGATGAAAGCCTGCTTGACCGGATCGGAACACAGCGCACGGCCGACGACATCCCACAGCGCGCGTTTCTCGGCCGGCAGGTTGCGGATGTATTCCGGGAACAGATCGATCTTTACCCGCGTCTGGATTTCGTCCTGCGCTTTGCTGCGGCCGTGCATCGGCCGATAGTCGGCCGACTCCGGCATCAGCCGCAGGATCTGCGCGTAGATGTCGTCAGGAAACACGCGGTCGAATTCGAGATGGAAAAACGGTTTCTCGACCGCGCGCGCCTCATCGACCGACTGCGCGACGAAGGTGGCCAAACGTTCGGCCGCGCGCTTGCGGTCGTGGCGGGCAAAATTCGTTGTCTGGTCCATCGCGGTCTGCTCATCTACTTTGGCTGACGGGAATAGACGTCAATTTGCGGCGATTTGCATGGCAATGCAAGCCGCCGCAGCTTCGTGATCTGGAACGGGTCTAGGCGGCTTTAACGCTTCGCCTTCAAGGCGTTGCGGCCGGCATATTGCGCCTGCGCACCAAGCTGCTCTTCGATACGAAGCAACTGATTGTACTTGGCGGTACGGTCGGAGCGCGCCAGCGAACCGGTCTTGATCTGCCCGCAATTGGTGGCGACGGCGAGATCGGCGATGGTCGAGTCCTCGGTTTCGCCCGAGCGATGCGACATCACGCAGGTGTAGCCGGCCTTGTGCGCCATCTCGACGGTGGCCTGCGTTTCGGTCAGCGTGCCGATCTGGTTGACCTTGATCAGGATCGAATTGGCGACGCCGTCCTCGATGCCCTGCGATAGCCGTTTGACGTTGGTGACGAACAGGTCGTCGCCGACCAGTTGGCATTTGGCGCCGATTTTCTTCGTCAGCAGTTTCCAGCCTTCCCAGTCGTCCTCCGACATGGCGTCTTCGATGGTGACGATCGGATAATCGGCGACGAGCTTGGCGAGATAGTCGGACTGCTCGGCGATGGTGCGGGTCTTGCCCTCGCCTTCGTAATTGTACTTGCCGTCCTTGAAAAACTCGGTAGCGGCGCAATCGAGCGACAGCACGACGTCATCGCCCGGCTTGTAACCGGCCTTGGCAATCGACTCCATGACGAAGTCGAGGGCTGCTTCCGCCGACTTCAGGTTCGGCGCAAAGCCGCCTTCGTCGCCGACATTGGTGTTGAGCCCGGCTTTCTTCAGCGCGCCCTTCAGTGTCTGGAAAATCTCGGAGCCGCAGCGCACGGCCTCGGCGAAATTCGCCGCGCCGATAGGCATGATCATGAATTCCTGGAAATCGATCGGGTTGTCGGCATGCACGCCACCGTTGACGATGTTCATCATCGGCACCGGCAGCAGCCGGGCGGCGGTGCCGCCGACGTAACGGTAGAGCGGCGTCTGCATGGAGTTGGCCGCAGCCTTGGCGGTGGCGAGCGAGACGCCGAGAATGGCGTTGGCGCCGAGCCGGGCCTTGTTGGGCGTGCCGTCGAGCGCGATCATGGTCTCGTCGATCGCCGCCTGGTTTTCGGCATCCATGCCGCCGAGCGCGTCATAGATCTCGCCGTTGACGGCATCGACCGCCTTGCGCACGCCTTTACCGCCATACCGCGCCTTGTCGCCATCGCGAAGCTCGACGGCTTCGTGGGCGCCCGTGGAGGCGCCGGACGGCACCGCGGCGCGGCCGATCGAGCCGTCTTCGAGGATGACATCGACTTCGACGGTCGGATTGCCGCGGCTGTCGAGGATTTCGCGGCCGATAATGTCAACAATGGCGGTCATGGTGATCCTTGAGCGTCCGAAGCGGGAATTTGGCCGCCTTCTACAGGATGGATAACCCTCTTGTCATGTCCCGCCGGGGCAGGCATCCAAAGGCTCTGAACATTGGCGCTGAAACAGGTGCAAATTCGATGGCTAAGAAGACGCTTCAACTCGGCCGCCAGGTCCCGACCCCCGCCTCCCCAAAGGAAGCGATTCTCGACCGCGTACCCAACCTGCATACCGACACCAACTATGTCGCGCGCTTTGTCGCGCCGGAATTCACGACGCTGTGCAAGATGACCGGGCAGCCGGATTTTGCACATCTAGTCATCGACTACGTACCGGCGAAGCACCTGCTCGAGTCGAAGTCATTGAAGCTGTATTTGATCAGCTTCCGCGACCAGGATGCGTTCCACGAGGATTGCACGGTGGCTATCGGCAAGCGGATCTTTGCCGAGATAAAGCCGAAATGGCTGCGCATCGGCGGCTACTGGTATCCGCGCGGCGGCATTCCGATCGACGTGTTCTGGCAGGCCGGCAAGTTGCCAAAGGATGTCTGGGTGCCAGATCAGGGCGTCGCGCCCTATCGCGGTCGCGGCTGAGCGCTAACCGATAATCGCGTGCGGCAGGAAACGGGACGTATTCCGTGTAATCGGAGTTCTGTCTTCTCGGATCGACAGACCGCACGCCGCGCCATTAGCCATCCAGGAACCGACAACAGCGTAGTTGCCGTCGAACGCGGGCAGTTCTGCTGCCGCCTGCCGGATAAAGCCTTCGGCGCCGTAAGGCCCCTCGCCTTTGTCGAGCGGGCGGCCATCGACGACAAGTTCGACGTTGGCGCCTTCGCGCGAATACAACGGCTTGCGGACATAGGATTGACCCAGCGTCGCGGCCTGCGGATCGCTTTCGAAATAAGCCGGCAGCAAATTGGGATGGTTCGGAAACATCTCCCACAAGATCGGCAGGATGCCTTTGTTGGAGAGAATGGCTTTCCACGGCGGCTCGATGAACTGCGTTGTCGATCCTGACAATGACTTACCGAAAGATTCGCGCATCATCCATTCCCATGGATACAGCTTGAACAGCAGATCGATCGGACGGCTGTCCTTATCGATGAAATGCCCGGCCTTGTCCTTGCCGATGCTTTCGATCGACAGCACGTTTGTCGTCAGCCCCGCCTGACGCGCGCAATCCTCCAGATAAGCGATATTGCCGGCGTCCTCCTGGCTGTCCATCATCGCCGTCAGATGCAGACGCCGGCCTTGGCCAATGGTTTTCAAGCCCGAGATCAAGTGATCGTGCAGCGAATTGTACTGATCGGCAGACGCCGGCAGGACTTTTCGCTCGATGGACTGCTCAAGCCATGACCACTGGAACACGCCGGTCTCCAGCAGAGTCGTCGGCGTGTCGGCGTTGTATTCGAGCAGCTTGGCCGGACCGCGGCCGTCGTAGCTGAAATCGAAACGGCCGTAGAGGCTAGGCTGTGACGTTTTCCAGCTGCGCGCGATCCAGTTCCAGTACTGCACCGGGATGGCGAGCCGCCGCATCACCTGATCGTCGGCAATCGCGCGCGCAACGGCTTCGAGGCACATGGCGTCCAGTTCAGCGGTCGGCGCTTCGAAGCCATTTTCGATTTCGGCGAGCGTGAAACTGTAATAGGCGCGTTCGTCCCAATAGCGCTCGCCATCGATGGTGTGAAAATCAAAGCCGATCGCTTCCGCGCTTTGGCGCCAGTCGGAACGCTCCTCGCAGGCGATGCGCTGCATCAGCTGCCGGACGAGTGCGAGCTGAAGCCATGGCCAATGCTGCCAAAGCCGCCCCACGACGATCCGCCGCCGCCGAGCGAAGCGTGGCTCGAGGATGAAGATGAACTGCCGCCGTGTGAGTTGGCATCCGATCCACCGCTGCTGGAGTGGTTGGACCCGTAAGAGTGCCAGTAATTCGACGACCGGCTACTGCTCCTGGTCGAGCATGGCGATTGCGTTTGATTGACGCTACCGGGCGCCACGGTCGCTGGCCGCTCCGGCGTGCTGCAGTCGCTCGGCGACATCAGCGCGTAACTCGACGCGCCGGCGGTCGTCACGCCTGCCAGCAGCAATGCGACCTGGGATGATCGCTTCATTGTTGCCTCACAAAGTCATGGAAGCAGCGCTGAGCAAACCGGCCGTGAGCGAAGCAAGACCAAGCCAAATCGCCGGCGCCAGATCGCCGGCCGCGATCCGGTTGGACAGGTCGGGCACCGGAATGCGGATGGCGAAAAACACGCCGATCTGCACCACCAGCGCAATGATCGCCCAAATCGCACAATCGAGCAGATTGGCGGCATGCGCAACGGCGCTGGCCAGCGGCAGAGCAAAGCCCAGCAGGCTCAAGCCGAGAGCGACCGCGGCGCCGGGCACGTTCTGACGAATTAAATCGAATTCGTTGTAGGGCGTGACGCGGGTGTAAACCGCAAGATAGGCAACGACGGCCACAACCGTCAGGCAGAAGTAAGCAATGAAAGCCGGCAAGCCTTGCAGCGATTGCAGCACCATCGGTCGCCCCCATTGAAGAAGGCGATCTTAGCGGACTGATCGCCCGCGAAAAGCGGGGGTCACCGCACTATCCCTAAAAATCAGTGTGCGGCAGGTGCCTTATGCCGCAGGCCGAAGGCGCAGACCCAGCCTGTCGTGGCGATCGCCACCGCGCCGAACAGCAGCACCGGGACGAGACCGATGCCGTCGAGGAACAGCCCGTAGACCACTGGTCCCATCGCCTGTCCGAAAAAGAAAAACGCTGTGTGCGCCGACATCGCGGTGCCGCGCGCCGTTGGCGCCAGTTCCGTGACATAGACATGAATGCAACCGTGCAACATGTAGAAGCCGAAGCCCAGCACGATGAAATTCAGGAACTCGATCTGCCAGGGCGCGCGCAAGGCGATCACCATCAGGCAGAATGCGATCACCATGCCGCCGGTCGCCATCGAACGTTTTTCGCCGAGCAGCGCCAGCAATCGTGAAACGACGAAGGTGTAGGTGATGCCGCCGATCGCAAAGCCCGCGATGACGAGGCCGGCGATCGAGGCGCGCGTTTCGCCTTCCTTGCTCAGCATCAGCGCCATGTACGGGAATATGCCGAACATGAAAATCGCCTCGACGAACACTGCGCCGAAACAGTACTTCGCCAGCGGATTGCTGAAGATCGTGCGGTAGTTCGGCAGCAGCGTCGAGAGATCGAAACGGCCGGCCGTCTCGTTCATGCGCCGCAGCGCCGGCACGGCGCCGATCAGCACCAGCAGACAGATCGATCCGGTCGTGACAAAGACGCCGCGCCATCCGATGAAATCGCCGATGACGCCGGCAGCCGTAGCGCCGAGCAGATTGCCGGTCAGCGCTGCCGCCAGCACCCGTCCGATCGCGACCTGACGCTGCGCGATCGGTACATGGTCGGCGACAACCGCGAGCGCGATGGGGAATACGCCGCCGCTGGCACAGCCCGCGATCACACGGAACGTCATCAGTGTTTCGAAATTGGGAGCAAAAGCGGAAGCCACCGACGCAACGCCCAGCACAACCATGCAGGTGATGATCAGCCGCGTCTTGCTCAGCATATCGGCGATGGCGCCGATCAAGGGCTGGATCAGCGCGTAAGGCAGCGTGAAGCCGGTCGACAGCAGCGCCGCCGTCGCGGGTGCGACGTTCAGGCCGAGCGCGATTTGCGGAACGATCGGGTCGACGGAACGCGAAAACAGCGAGGTCGCGAACACGACCAACGCCATGATATTGATAACACTTCCCATGAAATCCGTTTGTCCGCTTTAATTAGCGCAGCGCTAAGGAAGACTTGGCGAGGCGGTCGAATTCAACCAGCGTGCGCAACAGCGGTTCCATTTCTTTCAGCGGCATCATGTTGGGACCGTCCGACGGCGCCTTGTCGGGATCCTGATGCGTCTCGATAAAGACGCCGGCAACGCCGACCGCGACCGCGGCGCGCGCCAGCACCGGCACGAACTCGCGTTCACCACCCGACGAGGTGCCCTGCCCGCCGGGTTGCTGCACCGAATGCGTGGCGTCGAAGATCACCGGCGCCTGCGTACGCTTGAGGATCGGTAGCGCGCGCATATCGGATACCAGCGTGTTGTAGCCAAACGACACGCCGCGCTCGGTCAAGAGCACATTGCGGTTACCGGCGCTCGTAATCTTGGCAACGACGTTCTGCATGTCCCAAGGCGCCAGGAACTGCCCCTTCTTGACGTTCACCACCTTGCCGGTTTTGGCCGCGGCAATCAGCAGGTCGGTCTGGCGCGACAGGAACGCGGGGATCTGAAGAATGTCGACCGCCGGCGCGATGCGCGCGCATTGATCGGCGTCATGCACGTCGGTGAGCACCGGAAGTTTCAACGTGTCACGGATCTCGGCAAAAATCGGCAGCGCCGCATCGAGCCCGATGCCACGTGCAGCTTTGGCCGAGGTGCGGTTGGCCTTGTCGAACGAGGTTTTGTAGATCAGGCCGATGCCGACTTTGGCGGCGATTTCCTTCAGCGCCGACGCCATCTCCAGCGCATGCGCCCGGCTCTCGAGTTGGCAGGGGCCCGCGATCAGCGCCAACGGCAAGACATTGCCGAAGCGCACATTGCCGACCACCACTTCAGCGTTGGGAATGAGGCTTTGATCCAAGATTCGTGGTCCTTTTCGCAACGGACCATGAAGCGGGCGCGCCGCCCGGTCAACGGGGCTTAAGGCCTTAGGAACGCTCGAATACCAGCCCCGCGCCCAGCGCGTTCTGCTTGCGCGCGGTGACCGTTGCGCCGGAAAAGCGAATCGCCGCCAGACGTGCGCCGCGCGCGGTCTCCGGGGCCGCCCGTTCGAAGCGCTCGGCAAACGCCGCCGGTGTCATCAAGTCGATCGCGCCACGTGGGAGGGCGATGGTGAAGCCATCGCCGGCGGCGTGCGTTTTTTCAGCGCCGGTAAAGCTCAGCAAGAAGTCGCGATGCTGAGCCGGATCGTCCGCGACCATCACCACGCTGGCGACGCCCTGAACGCCATTGGCATGATTTTGAAACGCGGGATTCCAGAAATTTTCCGGAAAGTGCTGCTGACAGATGCAGAAATGAATGTCGGGCGCGTACTTGTCGTCGGCAAAGCCGAGCGAGAAGCCGACCTTGACCGTCGTGCCGTCCGGACGTTTGCCCTCGCGCTCGAAACGCATGCCCTGCGAAGCGGCGATGCCTGCCTCGCGAAAGATGGATTCGTCGGCGCGGGCGTCTTTCGATTCCAGGATCAGCATCGACAGTCCCTCGCCGCGCGCGATGAAATCGCGGTTGTAGCCGGCGAACAAAACCGAGAAGCCGTCGTCACCGAGTTTGTCCGGCTCGGCCAGCGTCAGCAGTTCGATGAAAAATCCGGGAAACTGCACGATGCGGTTATGCGTGCCCCACGGATGCCTGTTGCGGACCCCGACCGTGAAGCCGAGGCTTTGATAGACTTCCGCCGCCGCGTCGAGATCGCGGACGGCGTGGACGATGTGATCGAGACCGCGGGCCATTCCCCATGATGCCGCAGTCTTGGCCCAAAACAAAATGGCCGCGGGCCCGGGCGGCTGGCGCCCTGGAGCCGCGGCCAAGATTGCCGTCGACTTTATTTTTTCTTCGACGTGTGCACCGGCTTGGGGCAATCGCGCCAATAACCGAAGCCGTTGTCGTTGTTGGTCGAAACCCAGCACTGGTTGCCCGCCTGAATGGGGCCACCCGCATAGTGAACTTCTTCGGCGCGAGCCGCAGTCGAAGCAAACAGGCCGCAGATCGCGAGCGCGGCAACAGCAGTCATCGTGATGCGCATAGGTTTTCCCCTTTTGTTGTGAAACCAAACAGGGAGACCGAAATGCGGCGCGAAGTCGAATACAAATAAATTTCTCGCCAATTACCGATCCGTAATGATCGCAATCGTGCAGGGAAATTCTTGATTCAAAAATGATTTAACATGACCGTCTACGCCTTCCGTCAATGCGTCCGACGCGGAGCAGGCATCAAGCGAATGCAGATGTGCGCTGCGGAAAAACCGCAACGCATTTAATTTATTACCCAATTGTGGGGTGGTCAACTTAAACGAGTCGGCGCTGCGCCAACGCTGCTTCGACGAACGATGCGAACAGCGGATGCGGCTCAAACGGCCGCGACTTCAACTCGGGATGAAACTGCACGCCGATGAACCAGGGATGGTCTTCGTACTCGACGATCTCCGGCAGAATGCCGTCGGGCGACATGCCGGAGAAACGCAGGCCGTGTTGCTCGAGGCGGCCTTTGTACGCCGTGTTCACCTCGTAGCGGTGACGATGCCGCTCGGAAATTTCCGTGGTGCCGTAGATCTCCGCGACGCGGCTGCCGCGCGACAGCGTCGCATCGTAGGCACCAAGCCGCATGGTGCCGCCGAGGTCGCCATTGGCCTCACGCTTTTCCCGATCATTGCCCTTGAGCCACTCGGTCATCAAACCAACCAGCGGTTCTGATGTTGGACCGAACTCCGTCGAGTTCGCCTGCTCGATGCCGCACAGATTGCGTGCCGCTTCAATGCAAGCCATCTGCATGCCGAAGCAGATGCCGAAATACGGCACGTCGCGCTCGCGCGCGAACTGCGCCGCCTTGATCTTGCCTTCCGCGCCGCGCTGGCCGAAGCCGCCGGGCACCAGGATGCCGTTGACGTGTTCGAGATACGGCGCCGGGTCCTTGTTCTCGAAAACTTCTGACTCGATCCAGTCGAGATTGACCTTCACCTTGTTGGCGATGCCACCGTGCGACAGCGCCTCGGTCAGAGACTTATACGCATCCTTCATGCCGGTATATTTGCCGACGATGGCGATGGTGACGTCGCCTTCCGGATTGCGGATGCGCTCGTTGATGGTGTGCCAGCGCGCAAGGTTCGGGGCGACCGTCTGTTCTATGCCGAACGCCGCCAGCACTTCCTTGTCGAGGCCGGCATTCGAATAGGCTTCGGGCACGGCGTAGATGTTGTCGACGTCGCGCGCCTCGATCACCGCGGTTTCGCGTACGTTGCAGAACAGCGCCAGCTTGCGCCTCTCGCCTTCTGGAATATGGCGGTCGGTGCGGCAAAGCAGAATGTCGGGCTGGATGCCGATCGAGCGCAGTTCCTTTACCGAGTGCTGCGTCGGCTTGGTTTTGAGTTCGCCGGCGCTGGGAATGAACGGCAGCAACGTCAGGTGGATGTAGATCGCGTGATTGCGCGGCAGATCGTTGCCGAGCTGACGGATGGCTTCGAAATACGGCAGGCCTTCGATGTCGCCGACGGTGCCGCCGACTTCGACCAGCACGAAATCGAAGTCGTCATTGCCATCGCGGACGAAGTCCTTGATGGCGTTGGTGACGTGCGGAATGACCTGGATGGTGGCGCCGAGATAGTCGCCGCGCCGTTCCTTGGTCAGGATATCGAGATAGATGCGGCCGGTGGTGATGTTGTCCTGCCGCGTCGCCGGACGGCCGGTGAAGCGCTCGTAGTGGCCGAGGTCGAGATCGGTCTCGGCGCCGTCGTCGGTGACGAAAACCTCGCCGTGCTGATAGGGCGACATCGTGCCCGGATCGACGTTGAGATAGGGGTCGAGTTTGCGCAGCCGGACCTTGTAGCCGCGCGCCTGCAACAGCGCTCCGAGAGCGGCTGACGCGAGACCCTTACCCAAGGAAGAGACCACGCCGCCGGTGATGAAAATGTACCGCGCCATGGGGCCTAACCTCTAAGCGCGCCGAATCGATTCGACGAGCGCGAAAAGCGAAGGGCGGCCCTGCGCCTGTGTGTAGATTCAAAAATGGTTGTTTTTCCTGAAACTTGCATCGCCATTTTCATGTTCTGGTCGAGACAACCCAAGGGCTGGTCCCGGCCTGCATCACCCCCATAACGCGGAAGGGCCGGTTTCCCGGCCCTTTGCATGGGAGCTTATTTCGATTGCGGGACCTGCGGTCCCGAAGGCGCCGCCGGCACGCCCTGCAATTGCTTGAGCAGGCCACCCGCATCGCCGCCACCGATCGGCGCCGGAGCGCCGCCGGGCGCGGTCTGGCCCCCTTGAATGATCGAGGTCGGGGTGCGGCTGAAGCCGGCCAGGATCGACAGGATCAGGCTGGTCACGAAAAACAGTCCCGCCAAAACCGCGGTCGCGCGGGTCAGCACGTTGGCCGTGCCACGGCTGCTCATGAAGCCGCCGCCGCCGCCAGAGCCGATGCCAAGCCCGCCGCCTTCGGAGCGCTGCAGCAGCACCACGCCGATCAAGGCGAGCACCAGCATCAGGTGAATGACGATAATGACGTGCTGCATCAGCTTAAATCCGTTCAAACCAAAGCCGGTCCGGGCTCCCCGCCCAGGCGGCGCATACGTAGATATAGGAATTCGCGGCGGTCTCTACACGATAAGCCTGAGATTTTCCACCCCGGCGCGCTTCAGGCGTAAACGCCTGCAATACCAAGGAAATCGGCCGCTTTCAGGCTGGCGCCGCCAACCAGTGCACCGTTTACATTGGGCAGGCCAAGCAATTCCTTGGCATTCGATGGTTTGACCGAACCGCCGTACAGGATGCGCACGCTTGTTCCCTCCGCGCCGTAGCGCTCCGCAAGCTTCTTGCGGATGAAGGCGTGAACCTCGGCAACATCGGCAGGCGTGGGCGTTAAACCGGTGCCGATGGCCCAGACCGGCTCGTAGGCGACCACCAGATTGGCGGCCGTGGCGGTATCGGGCAGCGAGCCGTCGAGCTGGCCACCGACCACCTTGAGGGTCTCGCCAGCCTCTCGTTGCGCGCGCTGCTCGCCGACGCAGACAATGGCCGTGAGCCCTGCCCGGTGCGCCGCCAGCGCCTTGGCCTTCACCTGCGCGTCAGTCTCGTGATGATCGGTGCGGCGCTCGGAATGGCCGACGATGACGGCGGAAGCACCGGCATCCTTGAGCATCTCGGCGGCGATATCGCCGGTATGGGCGCCCGAGGCATTGGCGTGGCAATCCTGCCCGCCGAGGGTGACCTTGCCGCCCTTTCCCGCCCAGGCGAACTGCGCCAGCAGGGTCGCCGGCGGGCAGACCATCAGTTCGACCTTCGCAGCCAGCGTTTCGGCACCCGCCTTGATGCCGTTAAACTCGGCCATGGCGGCCGAAAGCCCGTTCATCTTCCAGTTGCCCGCAACCAACGGGCGCACAGTGCCTGCCATCGAATTTCCCCTTGTGCCGTCGCGGTTACCAGACCCGGCAAGGCAATGCAAAGAGGCCTAAAGTGGGTGCGGCGTAACGCCGATCCTTCTTGAGTTGCAAGCAGTTGACCCGCTCCCTATAAGAGCGCCACCACCCTTCATTTTGACGTTCACCACCGGCCAGGAATTAGGCGCGCATGCTTCGCGGTATTCACAAAGCCAGCTCGACCTGGATCGGCAAAGCCATCATGGCCACCATCATGGGCGGCCTCATCATCAGCTTCGCGATCTGGGGCATCGGCGATATTTTCCGCGGCTTCGGCGCCAATTCGGTCGCCAAGATCGGCGGCACCGAAATCTCCATCGAGCAATTCCGCCAGTACTATACCGACCAGCTGCAGCGCATCAGCCGCCAGGCCGGCCGGCCGATCACGTCCGACCAGGCGCGCGCCATCGGCCTCGATCGCCAGTTGATCGGCCAACTGGTCGCCGAGACCACGCTCGACGAACAGGCCAAGAAGCTGCGGCTCGGGCTGTCCAACGAGGACATCGCGCAGCGCATCGTCACCGACCAGAACTTCCTCGGCCCCAACGGCCAGTTCGACCGCTCCCGCTTCGAGCAGGTCATCCGGCAGGCCGGCTTCACCGAAACGCGTTACGTCAACGAGCAGCGCAACGTGCTGCTGCGCCGCCAGATCGCGCAAAGCATCAGCGGCGACCTGCGCGTGCCTACGGCGATGCTGACCGCGATCAACCAGTTCCAGAACGAGAAGCGTACGATCGAATATATCACGCTCACCGCCGCGCAGGCCGGCGACATTCCGGCGCCGACGCCGGAACAACTCACCAAGTATTTCGATGATCGCAAGGTGCTGTTCCGCGCGCCGGAATATCGCAAGCTCACCTTGCTGTCGCTGACGCCGGCCGACATCGCCAAGCCCGAGGCGATCACCGACGACGAAGCCAAGGCCTTCTTCGAGAAGAACCAGGCGAGCTTCGGCACGCCGGAGAAGCGTGAAATTCGCCAGATGTCTTTCGCGACACCGGAGGAAGCGGTTGCCGCCTCGGACAAGTTGAGCAAGGGCCTGAGCTGGAGCGACCTGGTCAAGGAACGCGGTCTGAAAGAGTCCGATGTCGATCTCGGCACAGTGACCAAAGCCGACATCATCGATCCGGCCATTGCCACCGCCGCCTTCGCGCTGAAGTCGGGCGAGACCAGCGCGCCGGTCAAAGGCGCGTTCGGCAGCGTGATCCTGCAAGCCGGCAAGATCGAGACGGGCTCGCAGAAAACCTATGCCGAGGTCGCCGCCGAGATTAAATCCGGCATGGCCGAGCAGCGCGCCAAGTCCGAGATGGGCACCCTGCGCGACAAGATCGAAGACGAACGCGCCGCAGGTTCAACGCTCGCCGAGACCGCCAAGAAGCTGAACCTCAAATCCGTCACCTATGACGCCGTCGACCGCGCCGGCCGTGGCACCAATGGCGGGCAGATCCCCAATATTCCGAAGACGCCGGATGTCATCAACGCCGCCTTCACCACCGATGTCGGCGTCGACACCGACGCGCTGCAACTGCCCGGCGGCGGCTTTCTCTGGTACGACGTCACCGGCATCACGCGCTCGCGCGACCGTCCGCTCGACGAGGTCAAGGATCTGGTCGCTGCGCGCTGGCGCGATGACGAAGCCGCCACCCGCCTGCAGAAAAAAGCTGACGACATGGTCGCCAAGCTGAAAGCCGGCGCGACGCTGACCGATATCGCCAAGGAGATCGGCTTCACGGTCGGCTCGACCGCCGGCATTCAGCGCGGCAAGCCGACGCCGCAAACGCCGCCCAAGCTGATCGATGCCGTGTTCAAGACGCCGAAGGGCGCCGCTGCAGCGACCGAAGGCGAAAGCCAGACGCAGCGTTTCGTGTTCCGCGTCATCGACGCGGTCGACCCGACGCTTGACGAGGCTTCGCCGGAAACCAAGCAAATGTCCTCGACGCTGCAGAACTCCTACGCCGACGACATCATTGGCGAATATATCGGCAAGCTCGAAGCCGACTACGGCGTCAAGATCAACCAGCAGGCCTTGGGCCAGGTCGTCGGCGGCACTGCCGCGCAATAACTCCTAGACGGTCGCCATGCAGATCGAACCGTCCGAAAGCGCCTTCGCCGAACGTTATGGACGCGGCCAGGCTCAAGTGGTGTGGACCACGTTGGTCGCCGACCTCGAGACGCCGGTCTCGGCGTTTCTCAAGCTCGGCGGCGGCAAGGCGATGAGCTTTCTGCTCGAGTCTGTTGAAGGCGGCGCCGTGCGTGGCCGCCACTCCATCATCGGTATCGAACCCGATCTGATCTGGCGTTCCAATGGCCGCAAGGCGGAAGTCAACCGCAACGCGCGCACCAAAGCCAACGCCTTCGTGCCCTGCCCCGATGCGCCGCTCGATGCGCTGCGCGCGTTGATCGCTGAAAGCCGCATCGAATTGCCCGACAGCCTGCCGCCGATGGCGGCCGGCGTGTTCGGCTATCTCGGCTACGACATGGTGCGGCTGATGGAAAATCTGCCGGCGCCCAATCCCGATCCGATCGGCATTCCCGACGCCGTTCTGGTGCGGCCGACCATCATCGTGGTGTTCGACGCCGTGAAGGACTCCATCACGGTCGTCACGCCGGTGCGCCCCGAAAGCGACGTAGACGCCAGGACCGCGCTTAATCGCGCCATCGAACGCCTGTCCGGCGTCGTCGACGCGCTGGACCGCCCGCTCGACAAGGCGCTCGCCGAATACGACGAAGGCCCGCTCGATGTGCCGCCGAAGTCGAACACCACGGCGGCCGAGTACCGGGCGATGGTGCTCAAGGCCAAGGACTACATCGCGGCCGGCGACGCCTTCCAGATCGTGCTGGCGCAACGCTTCGAAGCGCCGTTCACGCTGCCGCCGTTCTCGCTCTATCGCGCGCTGCGGCGGACCAATCCGTCGCCTTATCTCTACTTCCTCGACTTCGGCAGCTTCGCCGTCGCGGGCTCCAGCCCGGAAATTCTGGTTAAGGTCGCCGGCGACAAGGTGACGATCCGCCCGATTGCCGGCACGCGCGCGCGCGGCGCGACGCCACACGAGGACAAAGCACTCGAAGTCGAACTGCTGGCCGACCCGAAAGAGCGCGCCGAGCATCTGATGCTGCTCGATCTCGGCCGCAACGATGTCGGCCGCGTCGCGCAGATCGGCAGCGTCACCGTGACCGATCAGTTCTTCGTCGAACGCTACAGCCATGTCATGCACATCGTGTCGAACGTCGAGGGCAAACTGCGTCCCGATTGCGATGCGCTCGACGCGCTGGCGGCGGGCTTTCCTGCGGGCACCGTGTCAGGCGCGCCGAAGGTGCGCGCCATGCAGATCATCGACGAACTGGAAAAGGAAAAGCGCGGGCTCTACGCCGGCTGTGTCGGTTACTTCTCCGCCGCCGGCGAAATGGACACCTGTATCGTGCTGCGCACCGCGCTGGTGAAGAACGGCACCATGTATGTGCAGGCCGGCGCCGGCATCGTCGCGGATTCAAACCCCGAGGGCGAGCAGCAGGAATGCGTCAACAAGGCCAAGGCGCTGTTTCGCGCCGCCGAGGAAGCGCGTAGGTTTGCCAGCGCCGCCAAGCGCGGCCAGTAACGCGGAGACCACCGCATGGGTCACGATCACAACCATACGCACGAGCACGACGCCAAGTGGAAGCACGACGGCGTGCGCGTCATTCCCGGCAACTCGCTCGACCCCAACACGGCGCAAACGCCGGGCATGGACCGCAAGGCCGCGATCAATGCTGCCCGGGTCGGCGCGCAGAAGCTCTGGGCCGGCACCGTTCACATTCACCCCGACGCCAAGACCGGCGCTCATCATCACGGCGCGCTTGAGAGCGTGATCTTCGTGGTGCGCGGCAAGGCGCGCATGCGCTGGGGCGAGAAGCTCGAATTCACCGCCGAGGCGGGCCCCGGCGATTTCATCTTCATTCCGCCTTACGTGCCGCATCAGGAGATCAACGCCAGCCGCGACGAAGTGCTGGAATGCGTGCTGGTGCGCTCGGACAACGAGGCCGTGGTGGTCAATCTCGACATCGAGGCGGCCGAAAAGCCCGAAACCGTGCCGTGGATCGACCCGATCCATAAGGCGTGAGTAGTCGGAATCGCTTTTCGTCTACGGTATGAAATAGAATGGGTTCGGCAACTTGTAGGCGCGCTCCGCGTAGCCACCGTCGAGATCACTTTGCTGATCGCCCATATTGGCGATGATCCTGTAGCCCTGCGCTTCGATCTTGGCACGCTCGCCCGATTTGTAAGAAACTACCGTGCCGTGATCGTCATTCGGCCGCAACGAAAGGCCAGCCCAGCCGGCATAACCAGCGGCCTTCAGGTTATCCACGGTCGCAGTCTCTTGGCGCTGACGGCGGCCAGTGACGAAGAACACAGCCACGCCGCGCGATTTGGCCCCAGCAAATAACGCCAGGGTACCATCGAACGCCTTAGCCTTCCCGCTCTCGATCCAGCCATCCCAACCGCAAGGGCCCGCGGGGATATCGCAGGTTTTGCCAGTGATGTAGCCAAAGTCGTTGGCCAGTTCTTGTGGCAGGTTCGACAACGAGGTCTCATCGATGTCGAGCACGACGGCGGGCTTCGTTACTTCGCCGGCACGCTTTTCGATGTAGGCAAGCGCTTCGCCCATAATCTTGTTCAAATCGGCGTCGTAAGCACCGGAGCAGGCGTAGAAATAAAGCTGACTTTTGAGTTGGCCGATATTGATCGGCTGCTGGGTCGCGTCCACTGTCGCCAGTGGATAGGTTTTAGCGCAGGCCGAGGCCTGCGGCTCCGCCGCAGCATGGCTTGCGGGCATGGCGACAAGTGAAGCGGTGAGAAGGCTGACAGCGAGAAGGGTACCGAATGCGGGCAAACGTCTGGCTGTCGGCAATTTTTGACACGAGCACGCGGCGATGGTGTGCATGACAATCTCCCAAATGGCATCATCTGAGCTATTCGGACATGGTTGTGTGACGCCACTATATCGCCTACCGGTAGGCGAGCGATAGCGCCCGACGAGCAACCTTGACCCCTCAAGGCGCTAGCCTTTAAGACCCTGAGCGGACTTAAAAAACATGATCGTTCTGATCGACAACTACGACAGCTTCACCTTCAACCTCGTCCATTACCTGGGCGGCTTGGGGGCGGACGTCGTTGTCCATCGCAACGACAAGATCACGCCGGATCAAGTGATGGCGCTCGAGCCGGATGGCATCGTGCTGTCGCCCGGCCCCTGCACGCCGACCGAAGCCGGCATCTGTCTCGATCTGATCGCCAAGGCCGCCAAGACCGTTCCGATCCTCGGCGTCTGCCTCGGCCATCAGGCGATCGGCCAGTCGTTCGGCGGCAACGTCGTGCGCGCGCCAGTGCCGGTGCATGGCAAGCTCGCCGAGATCAGCCATACGAATTCGGGCGTATTCCACGGCATCAACGGGCCGTTCAAGGCGACGCGCTATCACTCGCTGGTGGTCGATCACGCTACCATGCCGAAAGCACTGATCCCAAACGCGCAGACCGCCGACGGCCTCGTCATGGGCATGATGCACGAAAGCCTGCCAGTGCACGGCGTGCAGTTTCATCCCGAAAGCATCGCCTCCGAGCACGGCCACCTGATGCTGAAGAATTTTCTTGAACTCGCAGACGAATGGAACGTGCTGAACGGCCGCCGGCCGAGCACGCTGCCGGCCCGCACGGCTGCGGCCATGCACGCGGCGAGCTGAACGCCATGGCGTCCCCATTGGCCGACGATTTCAAAAGCCTCATCGCCAAGGTCGCGACCGGCGCGCGTTTGACGCGCGAGGAAGCGGCCAACGCCTTTGACCGCATGATGTCGGGCGAAGCCACGCCGTCGCAGATGGGCGGGCTGCTGATGGGCCTGCGCGTGCGCGGCGAAACCGTCGACGAGATCACCGGCGCGGTGACGACCATGCGCGCCAAGATGCTGGGCGTGAAAGCGCCTGCGGACGCCGTCGATATTGTCGGCACGGGAGGCGACGCGTCCGGCTCCTACAACATCTCGACCTGCGCGTCGTTTGTCCTGGCGGGCACCGGCGTGCCCGTCGCCAAGCACGGCAACCGAGCGTTGTCCTCAAAGTCGGGCGCCGCCGACGTGTTGCAGGCACTCGGCGTCAAGATCGATCTGACGCCCGACCAGGTGTCGCGTTGCATCGCCGAAGCCGGCATCGGTTTCATGTTCGCGCCGGCGCATCATCCGGCCATGAAGAACGTCGGCCCGACGCGCGTCGAACTCGGCACCCGCACCATCTTCACTCTGCTCGGGCCGTTGTCGACCCCGGCCAGCGTCAAGCGCCAGATGATCGGCACGTTCTCGAAACACTGGATCGAGCCGATGGCGCAGGTTTTGAACAATCTTGGTTCCGAGTCGATCTGGGTCGTGCATGGCTCGGACGGGC
>CAISIV010000222.1 GCA_903885555.1 uncultured Hyphomicrobiales bacterium | reverse complement strand
GCGCCCTGGCCCTGCTCGGTGACGCCCGAATGAATGGTGATGGAGCCCTGGGAGTCGAGCTTTACCGTGGCGCCATCCTGCGACGTGATGCGTGCGCCCCCGACGCCGTAGAACGCAGCGGAGGGGTTTGTGACTTCAATGAACGAAGCAAAGCCGATGCCGCGATAGATGCCTTTGTCGCGCAGATTCTTCTGTTCGGCACGCAGGCCGGCGTAATTCATCATCGAGTCGAGGTGCGCCAGCGACTCGTGGTGCGACAATTTCTCGAATTTCAGACCCGAGGCCGAGCCGGTCGGATAGGCGTCGTCGGCGATCAGATTGCGCCGGCGGATTTCCAATGGGTCCATGCCGATTTTGGCCGCGGCGAGTTCAACCAGCCCTTCGGTCACTGCCACGGCGATCGGATGGCCGACGGCGCGGTACTGGCACATGACATTCTTGTTGGTGAACACCACGCGCGCCTGGGCGCGGTAATTCGCGCAGGCATAGGGCCCGCCGGTGAGGTTAACGACCTGATTGGCCTCAATACCGCTGGTGCGCGGGTAGACCGAATAAGGGCCGATGCCGGTGAGATCGTCGATCTCGAAGGCGGTGATCGTGCCGTCTTTGTTGACGCCGATCTTGGCTTTGACGCGGTGGTCGCGGGCATGAATGTCGGTGACGAAGCTCTCGATCCGGTCGGCGACGAATTTCACCGGCCGCTTCAGCAGTTTCGACAGCGCCACCGTCGCCATCTCGTCGGCATAAGTGTGAACTTTGATCCCGAAGGAGCCGCCGACGTCCTTGGTCAGCACGCGCACTTGATCGCTGGCCAAGCCCAGATGCTTGGCGAACAGGTCCTGCATCATGTGCGGCGCCTGCGTGCCTTGGTAGACCGTCAGGCGCTGCTCGCCTGCATTCCAGTCGGCGACTATGGCGCGGGGTTCGTTGGTAACGCCAGTATGTCGGCCGGTGACGAAAGTGGCTTCGATCACCTCGTCGGAGTCGGCGAAGGCTTGATCCACCGCGCCGACATCGAGCTTGCGCTCGAAACACAGATTGTCGCCGAGCGACGCGTGGATCACCGTAGTTGTAGGGTCGAGTGCGGTTTCCGGATTGGTGACGGCGGGAAGTTCCTCATAAGTCACGTCAACCAGTTCGCAGCCGTCCTCGGCTTCGGCGCGGCTGCGCGCGACCACGGCGCACACTGCTTCGCCCTGCCAGCACGCCACGTCGATGGCGATCGGCGATTGCGGCGCAGATTTCAGCCCTTTGAGATGTGTCAGTACGCCGACCCAAGGCGTCATCACCTTGGCGAGTTCCGCGCCGGTAACAACGGCGACGACGCCGGGCGATTTTCTTGCCGCATCTGCCGCGATTGCCGTGATTCGCGCATGCGCGTGCGGCGAGCGTACGAATGCGACATGCGTCATGCGGGGCAGGACGACGTCGCTGACGTAGGTGCCACGGCCTTGCGTCAGCCGCGTCAAATTGGGCCGCGGCACCGAGCGGCCGATATAGGAGTTCGGCCGGTCGAGCGCGGAGAGAATGGGCGGAGAATCGTCGACGATTTTCACTTGGCTGCTCCCGCGCGTGCCTGCGCTACCGATTCCACCGCATCGACGATGGCGTGATAGCCGGTGCAGCGGCAATAGTTGCCGGAAATGTACTCGCGGATCTCATCGCGGCTTGGCACGCCGCCTTTGGCTAGCAGTTCCTGAGCCGCCGTAATCATGCCAGGTGTGCAGAACCCGCACTGCAGGGCGTTGCGCTGCTCGAAGGCTAGTTGCAGATCGGCTACCTCGCCGGAATCCGACAGGCCTTCAATGGTCTCGACCTTGGCGCCCTCGCATTGAACCGCCAGCATCAGGCAGCCGCGCACGATCTCGCTGTTCACGCGGACGGTGCAGGCGCCGCAGACGCCATGCTCGCAGCCAACATGGCTGCCGGTCAGGCCGAGATCGTCGCGCAGGAAATCGACCAATGTCTTGCGCGCCTCAACGCGCTCGCTGACATGCTCGCCGTTGACGGTCATGGTAATGTCGAGAGCCAGGCCGCTCATGATCGCGCCTCCATCAATTGGGCAGCGACACGGCGGAGCAATACGCCGGCGAGATGTTTTTTCGTCGCAGCTGTCGCGATCACGTCGTCATGCGGTTCGAGATCGAGCGCAGCTACGGCGGCTTCGACATCGCCGCTCGCCAAGGCATCTTCCGCCTTGCGTGCGCGTGATGGTGTGTCGCCGACGCCGAAGAAACTGAGCCGGACATCCTTCAAGTTCTTGCCGTCGCTGCGTGCGGCCGCCGCGAGGCCGACGATGGCGTAATCGCCGTGCCGGCGTGCCAGTTCGGCAAAGCCAACGCGCGTATCCTTGGTTGCGGCCGGAATGCGAATGGCAGTGAGCAATTCTTGCGGGCCTAGCGCGGTCTCGAACAGGCCTTTGAAGAAATCCTGCGCTTTGATGGTGCGTTTGCCCTTGGGGCCGGTCGCTTCGATTTCGCCGTCGAGCGCCATCAGGCAGGCCGGTAATTCCGCCGCGGGATCGGCAAATGCAATCGAGCCGCCGAGCGTGCCACGGTTGCGGATGGCCGCGTGGCCGATATAGGGCATGGCGCGCGCGATCAGTGGCACGAACTTGGCGATCACGTCGGAGCGTTCGGCTTGCACGTGTCGCACCAGCGCACCGATCTCGATGGCGCTATTCTTCTCGACGATTGTATCCAGCCCGCCGATGCCATTGATGTCGATCAGCATGCTCGGCGCCGACAGCCGCATGTTGAGGGTGGCGATCAGACTCTGGCCGCCGGCCAGCAGTCGGGCGTCCTTGTGCTCGCCGAGCAAAGCGACCGCTTCGTCGAGCGAGCAGGCCTTTTTGTAAGCGAATGGCGCCGGCTTCACTTTATCCCCCCGTGTTCTCGTTCTTTTTTCTTATTCTGAACAAGAACGGGGGGGAGTCAAAGGGGACTCAGCCACGGCTTACTTGTCATCGTCTTTGCGGTTAGTGAAACGGACATTCCCTAGGCCGGTGCCGATGGTCAGCGCGCCCCAATGCTGAACATCCGTCATGAACGGCGCTTCGCTCAGCCCCTGCACCACGGCGTCATTATGCATGACGATGGCGGTGTCTTCGCCGCCAATCTTGGGGATCGCGGTGTGCAGCAGCAGCGGCAGGTTGAATTTGCTGCTTTCCCAGTTGCCCGGCAGATTCTGGGCGCCGCGATCGATGGTGCCGTCTTTCTCGATAATGCCCGGGCAGCCGATGCCGATGAACGGCGCGAGCTTGAACTTCTCCTTCTCGGCCAGTTCGATCAGTTCCTTGAGCATCTGGACCAGGCTATCGACCGCGCCTTCACGGTCGACTTTCTTTTCGTCGGCGTGCCGCCACAGCTCGAATTTCCAGACATTGGCTTTCGACAGATCGGAGGCCTTCTTGAGGTTCAGATCGATCACGCCAGCGCGCATATTGGTGCCGCCGATATCGACCGCGAGGATCGCGTCGTAGCCTTTGAACAGCCATTTCGGCGCCAGATGCGCCGCGCCGATCAAGCCGGCCTCGTCGGGGTCGTTGCGGATCGGCATGAGTTGAACGTTGATGCCGTCGGCTTTGAGAATGATCGAGCAGCGGGCGATGCTCAGTTCGCCGACGCGGCTGTTGCGGAAGCCACCGCCGATGACGAAGCGCTCGGTGTCCTTCCAGGCTTTTAGTTTGAGGAAGCGCCGGATCACTAGCGCCAGTTCCTGGGCGAATTCCTCGATCGCACTATGAATGACCGACGCAGCCTCAAGGCTGCCTTTGGTCATGGCCTCGTCGAGCTGCTTTTTCGTCAGCTTTTCGCTGGGCTCGTCGCCGAACGGGTCCTCGCCATTCTTGCGCAGCAGTTTGCGCCAGTTCTCGACGAGATCGCGAAAGGCGCCCTTGCTTGCGCGGTCGCCGAGGAAGCCTTCGTCGTCCTTGAGCTCCACATTATACCCGTCGATCTGCACGGCCTGCAGTCGGTCGGCGCCGTGGGCGGCGATCATGGGCAGCGTACTGGCGTCGTCTGGCATGGAAATCTCCCCCCGGGCGGAGGACAACGGCAATCGGGCCGGAAAGTTTCATAGCCCCCTCGCGGCGGGGCGTGCCCGCGCTGTATAAAGCGGTCAAATTTTAACAAACGGGGGAAATGCCGGTGGCTAAGGAATTCGAAGGCAAGGTTGTTGTGATCAGCGGTGGCAGTCGCGGCATCGGGCGGGGTATTGCGGTCGCCTTCGCACGCGAAGGCGCGCAGACGGTGCTGGCGGCGTCGAATGCCGCCAATCTCGCTGAAGGCGCCAAGGTCGTCGCCGCGGCCGGCGGGCTAGCTCCGCTGACCGTTGCCGGCGATCTGCGCACGCTTGCCGGATGCGAACAGGTTTTCAAAGCGGTCAATGAGAAGTTCAAGCGCTGTGACGTTCTGGTGAACAACGCCGGCGCCACCAAGGGCGGCAAATTCTTCGATCTCGCCGACGATCTGTGGGCCGACGGTTTTGCGTTGAAGTATCACGCAGCCGTCCGGCTGACGCGGCTGTTCTGGCCGCTGCTGAAAGAGGCGCACGGCAGCGTCATCAATATCGGCGGCGGCGCGGCGCGTTCTCCGGGTCCGGAATTCCTGATCGGCGGTTCGGTTAATGCGGCCCTGGGCAATTTTACCAAAGGCCTGACGGCGCTCGGCAACCGCGACGATATCAACGTCAATATCGTGCATCCCGGCACGGTGCAGACCGAGCGGCACGATCAGCTGGTGGCAAGTTTCGCCAAGGCGCAGAACAAGAGCGAGGATCAGGTGCGCGCCGAGCAACTCACCAAGGCCGGCTTGCGCCGCATCGGTCAGCCCGAGGACGTCGCCAATCTCGTGGTATTTCTCGCTGGCGCCAAAGGCCGGCATATTCAGGGCACGTCGGTGACCGTCGATGGCGGCGGCACGCCGGGCTATTACTAGACCAACGTTTTGACGATATCGATCGCGCGGCGCAGCAGCGTCTGCGAGGCCTCCAGCGTGCGGAAGCCGGCATGTGCCGTGAGGGTGACGTTCGGCAACTTGCAGAGCGGGTTGTCGGCCTTGAGCGGTTCGGCGTGAAACACGTCGAGGCCGGCATGGCGGATGTGGCGGCTTTCGAGCGACGCGAGCAGGGCAGCCTCATCGACCAGCGCGCCGCGCGCGGTGTTGACGAAGATAACGCCCTTCTTCATGCGGCCGATGCGTTCGGCATTGAGGAAGCCGCGCGTCTCGTCGCCCAGCGTCAGGTTCATCGACACCACATCTGCTTTCGCCAGCAGATCGTTGAGTTCGGCCATAGGCACACCGGCGTCGGCATGTTTGGTGCGGTTCCATCCGATCACGTTCATGCCCATACCGGCGCCGATGCGCGCAACCTCGCGGCCGATGCCGCCGAGACCGATCACGCCCAGAGTCTTCCCCTTCAGTTGCACACCTTCATAGGGCGTCCATGTGCCGGTGCGGATCTCGCGGTCCATGCGCGCTACGTCGCGGGCGGCAGAAACCATCAGCGCGATCGAGTGCTCAGCGACCGCGGTGTCGCCATAGCCCTTGATGATGTGGACCTTGATGCCGCGCCTTTCCACCTCAGCCACGTTCATGTAGCTGGCGGGCCCAGTGCCGAGGAATACGATGTGCTTGAGCTGCTGGCACTGCGCGACCAGGTCGGTCGGCATGTAAGAGTGGTCGTCGATGGCGATGTCGTAGCCGGCGATGACGCGCGGCAGATCCTCACGCGCGAACGGTTTTGTGTTGACATCGATGGCCGGGTCACCGGCCTGGACTACGCTGGCCCAGACGGGCGCAAGCTGGTCATTGCAGTCGAAGAAAATAGATTTCATGGTGCTTTCCTTGGCTTATTTGTTGAATGAAGTTTGGCCCGCAGGTCAAGCCCGGGATGCTAATTACTTGCCGAATAACTTGCGTTGACGGCACCGCAGGCCCGGAATACACGCTGCGGACCCCGGTGGGGCCAACGGAAGTTTCGATGAAACTTGCAAGTTATAAAGTGCGCGGGCGCGAGAGTTTCGGCGCCGTCGTCGGCAGCGGCGCCACGCTGGGCGTGATCGACCTCAAGCCGCGGCTTGGTCCGCACTTTGCGTCGACGCTCGATGTGCTGCGCCATGAACAGGGGCTTGAAATGGCCCGCGACGCGGCGCGTGGCGTGCGAGCCGATTTTGCCGCCACAGAAGTGGAATGGCTGGCGCCGATCGCGGCGCCTGAAAAAATCCTCTGCATCGGTATCAACTACGCCAATCGTAACGCCGATTACGGCGATGCGGAGGTGCCGAAATATCCGAGCATGTTTTACCGCGCTCCTGGATCGCTGGCCGCGCACGAGCAGCCGATGCTGCGGCCTTTCGAATCCGAGCAACTCGATTACGAAGGCGAGATCGCGCTGGTGATCGGACGCACCGGCCGCCGCATCCCGCATAATGAAGCGCTGGATTATGTCGCCGGCGTCACGCTGTGTAACGAAGGCACCATTCGCGACTGGGTGCGCCACGGCAAATTCAATGTCACGCAGGGCAAGAACTGGGATTTGACCGGCAGTATCGGTCCCTGGATCGTCACGGCCGACGAAATCGACATGACCAAGCCTTTGCACATCACGGTGAAGTTCAATGGCGTGATAACGCAGGACGACACCACCGCGAGCATGATCAAGTCCTTCGCCGACCTGATCGCCTATGTCAGTACCTTCATGACGCTCAAGCCCGGCGATATCATCGCCACCGGAACGCCGGTCAAGCTTGGTCCGAAATCGGAAACGCCGAAGTGGCTGGTGCCGGGCGACGTCATCGAAATCGAGGTTCCGGAAATAGGCGTGTTGCGCAATAGCGTGGTGATGGAATCATGAGCGACGAAATCAAAGCGGTAGAGAAGGCAGCTTGCATCATCGCCTGGCCGGCCGGGCATTCACGCTCGCCGTTGATCCACAATTATTGGGCGAAGAAATACAATCTCAACGTCGAGTACCGTCGCGAGGCGGTGCCGCCGGAGCAACTCGCCCAGTTCGTCTCGCAATTGCGCGACCGTGGCTATGTCGGTGCCAACGTCACGGTGCCGCATAAAGAAAAAGTCATGACGCTGTCGCAGCCGGACGAGCGCGCCCGCGCGGTCGGTGCTGCCAACTGCCTTTGGTACGACGCGGAATATGTTTTGCGTTCGACCAATACCGATGTGGCCGGCTTTCTCGGCAATCTCGATGCGGTGACACCGGGTTGGGACCGTGGTTTGGAGAGCGCGGTCGTGCTCGGTGCCGGTGGTGGCGCCCGCGCGGTGGTGTTCGGGCTGCTGCAGCGCGACGTCGGGCGTGTCTATGTGGTCAACCGCACGCTGGAACGGGCGCAGGCGCTCAACAAGAAATTCGGTTCGCGCGTCATTGCCGCCGGTTGGGACGAGACCACCGGCCTGCTCGGCGGCGCCGGCCTGCTGGTGAACACGACGTCGCTCGGCATGGTCGGCCAGCCGCCGCTGTCGATCAATCTGCGCTGCCAGGCGTCGCTGGTGGTGGCCGACCTGGTCTATGCGCCGCTGGTTACGCCGCTGCTGGCGATGGCCAAGGAAAAGGGCCTACGGACGGCCGACGGCCTCGGAATGCTGCTGCATCAGGCAGTGCTAGGCTTTGAGCGCTGGTTCGGCGTCAAGCCGGAGGTGACAGCGGAACTTCGGGCTCTGGTCGAAGCGGACCTGCTTGCCGGTGCGCCGAAACCGGTGGTGCCGCCGTTACTCGTGAAACCGCCGCAAAAGCCCAAAAATCAGCCAAAGAAACCGCGCCGGAATAACTAACCGCGCGAGGGGTTTATTCCCCGACGGCCGCGTTCAATAAGGGCCGCTTGGGAGGTCACAATGCATAAGACGAATATGACGCGCCGGTTGACCTGTGCCGTGGCGCTGGCCGCGCTTGTTTTCACCACTCATACTGCCGTCGCGCAGCAGCCCGGTCGCATTCGCGGCCAGATCGAAAAGGCTGATGGCCCGATGCTGGCGCTCAAGACGCGCGATGGCGCGATGATGAACGTCAAGCTTGCCGACGACGTCCGCGTCGCGGCGCTGGTCAAGGCCACGCTCGCCGATATCAAGCCGGACAGCTTCATTGGCGTCGCCGGTCTGCCGCAACCGGATGGCAGCATCATCGCCTATTCGATCCACATCTTCCTGCCGGCCCAGCGCGGCGTCGTCGCCGACCGGCACGGCGAGTGGGACGGCCGGCCCAACAGCACCATGACCAATGGCTATGTCGCCAATACGGTGCAGGCCAAAGAGGGGGAGACCCTGATGGTGAAATACAAGGACGGCGAAAAGAAAGTCACCGTCACCAAGGACACCGTCATTGCTTCCGTCGCTCCCGGCAACAAAGATGAGCTGAAAGCCGGCACGCCGATCATCATAATGCAGTCGGAAAAGCAGGCGGACGGTTCGGTGACCGCCAAGAACGTCTATGTCGGTCGCGGCGCTGCCCCGGGAATGTGATCTCCGCTTAAACGGGATCTGCTGTTAGGATGTGACTGCGTTCAACAAGGAGGTCTGCATGCGCAAGGCAATCTGGATTCTCGGTGTAGCCGGTCTGGTGTTGTGGAGCGCAGCAAGCTTCGCCCAGCAGCCGCAAACCGTCCGCGTGCGCGGCACCGTCGAGAAAGTCGACGGGGCGGTGCTGACCGTCAAGTCGCGCGGCGGCGAAACGTTGACGATCAAGATGGCCGATAACGTCAATGTCGTTGCCGTCGTCAAGGCGTCGCTTGCCGACATCAAGCCGGGTTCTTTTGTCGGGTCGGCAGCGATGCCGGAAACCGACGGCAGCTTCAAGGCCCTCGAAGTCCATATCTTCCCGGAATCGATGCGCGGCACCGGCGAGGGCGACCGCCCTTACGATGCCAGGCCGAAGAGCACCATGACCAATGGTACGGTCGGCGTTAGCAGCAATGCGACCGGTACCGTTGGCAGCGATGTCGCCAAGGCCGGCGGCGGCACGACGCTGACGATCAAGTACAAAGAAGGCGAAAAGAAAATCGACGTGACGCCGGAGACGCCGATTGTCACGTATGCGCCAGGCAGCAAAGACGAGCTCAAGCCGGGCGCTGCGATCTACATCACCGCGGCGACCAAGGAAGCCGACGGCACTCTGTCGGTCGGCCGCATCAATGTCGGTCGCGGTATCGTGCCGCCGATGTGAGACTCTCGCGCGGTAAGACGCGAGGTGCTCTTCCTCGGCTGAGGAGAGGTATCAGTGCTTGCCGGGCCAGTCTTGCAAACTGCCCGCGAAGAATTCAGGCGCCTTGCACGATGTAGATGATCAGATCTGCCGCCGCCAGAACGCAAGCAAGCCAGACCAGCCAAAATTCCGTGCTTTGATTATTGCTGTCCATACGTCGGACGCATTCAAAATGCGTGCCACGATCGTGGCTGGCCGCGCGCTGTCATACGCGCGCACAGCAGCGCTGGTATGCTAGTATGCCCGCTCAGGAGAGATGCGATGGCCCTCATCGATACCCGCTTCGATCAAATGTTTCCGATCCTGGATGCCGGTCATCTCGACGCCGCCAAGCGTTTTGCCAGCGGACCGTCGCAGACGTTCAAGCCCGGCGACCTTCTTTATGATGTCGGTACGCGCAATGCGCCGGCCTGGCTGATGCTCGACGGCAGCCTCGAAGTCGTGCGGCGTGACGGACTGCATCGTGAATCTTCCGTCATCTCTCTTAGCGCCGGTCAGTTTTCCGGCGAAGTCAGCCAGCTCAGCGGTCACGGCACTATCGCTGCCGGCCGGGCTGGTCCGGACGGCTGCACGGCGCTGCCGTTCGACGCTGCACATATCCGCGCGCTGATGGTCGGCTCCGCCGAACTCGGCGAGATCATGATGCGCGCCTTCATCTTGCGCCGCGTCGCGCTGATCCAGGACGGCGGCTCGGGCTCGCTGCTAATCGGGCATCCGAACTCACCGGACCTGCTGCGCGTCCAGGGGTTCCTGTCGCGCAACGGCTATCCCTATACGGTGCTCAATGTCGAAGCCGACGAGGAAGCGCGCGCGGCCGTCGAGCGCTTTGGCGTGCTCGACGCCGAATTGCCAATGATGATTTGCCCGAACGGAGCGCTGCTGAAACGGCCGAGCGATGCCGAGGCCGGCGCCTGTCTCGGTATCACGCCGGAGCTGGAGCCCAACAAGATCTACGATGTCGCCGTGGTCGGCGCCGGACCGGCGGGTCTTGCCGCCGCGGTCTATGGCGCATCGGAAGGACTGTCGATGATTGTGCTCGATCAGCGTGCCTTCGGCGGCCAAGCCGGCGCGTCGGCGCGCATCGAAAATTATCTCGGCTTTCCGACCGGTATTTCCGGTCAGGCGCTTGCGGGCCGCGCCTTCAATCAGGCGCAGAAATTCGGCGCCGAAATCGCCATTCCGCTGCAGGTCGCCAAACTCGATTGCGATGCGTACGAACGCAATCCGAACGGCCCGTTCCGTCTTGAGATCGGCGAGACCGGTGAAGTCGTTCAGGCGCGCACCGTTATTGTTGCCTCGGGCGCGCGTTACCGGCGCCCGGGGATCAGCAATCAGTCCGACTTCGACAATAACGGCATTTCCTATTGGGCCTCGCCGATCGAAGCCAAGCTGTGCGAAGGCGAAGAAGTGGCTCTGATCGGCGGCGGCAATTCGGCGGGGCAGGCGGTGGTGTACCTCGCGCCCAAGGTCAAGCATCTGCATCTCAGCATACGCGGTAATGGCCTCGAGGCGAGCATGTCGAAGTATCTCATCGACCGCATAAAGGCGCTGCCGAACGTCACATTGTACACCGGCTCCGAGGTTGTCGCGCTGGGCGGCGATAGTCAGGGGTTGGCGTCGGCGACGTTCCGCACGCGCGCCACCGGCGAGGAAAAGACCTACTCGCTGCGGCATCTCTTTCTGTTCATCGGCGCCGATCCCAATGCCGAATGGCTCGACGAATGTGTCGAGACTGACGATAAGGGCTTCGTCATCACCGGCACGGCTTTCGCCGAAGACCAGCGCCGGCCGCCGTTTCCGCTGGAAACAAGCACGCCGGGCATCTTTGCCATCGGCGACGTGCGGGCCGGCTCGACCAAGCGTGTCGGCGCGGCGATCGGCGAGGGCGCTGCGGTGGTGTCGCAGATCCATCAGGTGCTGGCGCTCGGCGCGGAACAGACCGTAGCGGAGAAGAAGCGGGCCTGACCGCCGCTAGCCTTTCCAGGTCGGTTGGCGCGGCGGCACTGCGTCCTTGAAAATGTCGAAGCTTTTCCATGCCGGCTCCGGCGGATCGCAGTTCGGCTGCGGCGTGTAGATCGACGGTCCGGCCATTTGCATGTCGGGAATATAGCGCGGGCAATTGGGGAAAATGGCACGGGCTTCCAGGCGCACGATCAGTTGCGCGCCGACGGCTTCCTTGAGCAAAGGATCGTCGTCACGAACACGCGCGCTGCCATTGACGCGCAGCCGCCGCGGCGTGCCATGCATCGCAATGAAGAGGAGGCCGACGTTCGGGTTGACCACTACGTTGCCGAGACTCTTGAACATGCCGTTGCCGTCGTAATCGGGAAAGGACAGTTCGGAAGGGCCGGTGACCCGCACGAAGCCCGGCAAGCCGCCTTTGAAGGAGCAGTCCGGGCGGCCTTCGGCGTCGGCGGTTGCGATAAAGAAATAAGCCGCGCTCTCGATGAAGGCTTTATCGTCGTCCGTGAACGCCTTGCGGGCCAGGTTTTCCAACCGGTCGGAAATGCGCCGGCTGTCAAAACGGTCTTGCAGTTGGCGGTTGCCGTCGTGATACAGGGTGCTCATCGCGTCACCTCGCTCTATTGATGGACCGAGATTCCCAGCAATTGCAGTACCAATGCTCGCGCAGGACACGCGCGAGCACAAGCCACTAAATCCGCTGTTCGGCTACCTGCGTGCCCCGCTCGAATCTGATTCCCAGTATCTTGATCCGCGACGCCAGCGTCGTCGGCTTGACGTCGAGCATTTCAGCCGCGCCGCCGCGGCCGAAAACCTTGCCGCCGCAGGCATCGAGCGCCGCCATGATATTGATGCGGTCGCGTTCGCGCCGGTCATCCTCGGTGAGCACCGTGGGTTTCGCCGCCGACGCCTGGATGCGCCGGCCATTTGGCATCGCCGCACCTTCCGGCAGATCGATGCGGACCCGGCCGTTGCGCGCCAGAATTGCGGCGCGCTCGATCACATTTTGTAATTCGCGGACATTGCCGGGCCAGGAATATTGCGACAGCCGCCGCGCATCGCCTTCGGTCAGGCGCAATTCGCCGGTCTTGAGCTTCTTGGTTGCCTCACGCAACAGGTGCACCGCGAGCAGCGGAATGTCATCGGCGCGCTCGCGTAGTGGCACCAGTTCGACCGGGAACACGTTGAGGCGGAAGTAAAGGTCTTCGCGGAAGCGGCCGCGCCGCGCCTGCGACTTGAGATCGCGGTTGCTCGCAGCGATGACACGGACATCGACATTGCGCGTGCGGGCTTCGCCGACACGTTCGAACTGACCTTCCTGCAATACGCGCAGCAGCTTGCCTTGCAAGGCGAGGGGTATCTCTCCGACCTCATCGAGGAACAGCGTGCCGCCATCGGCGAGCTCAAACCGTCCGATGCGATCGCGCAACGCGCCGGTGAAAGCGCCCTTGGCGTGGCCGAAGAATTCGCTCTCGAACAGATCGGCCGGGATCGCCGCGCAATTGACGCGGATCAGCGGGCGGTTGCCACGTCTGCTGTCGTCATGAATGGCGCGCGCCACCAGTTCCTTGCCGGTGCCGCTTTCGCCGGTAATCAGCACGGTGGCGTCGGTTGGCGCCACCAGATCGACTTGCCGCAATGTCTGCTGGATCGCCGCACTGCGGCCGATGATGCCGTGGTGATTGCCGTCGATGCGGATCTGCTCCTGCAGATAGGCGTTTTCCAGCTCCAGGCGCTTGCGCAGCCGGTTCACTTCCTCGTGCGCGGCGCGTAGCTTCTCATCGGCCTCGTGGCGCTGGCTGACGTCGCGGAACACGATGACGGCGCCGATCAGAACGCCGTTGTCGCGAATGGGCGTCGACGTGTAGTCCACCCAGAACGACGAGCCGTCCTTGCGAAAGAATTTCTCGTGGTCAACCTGGTGCACCGCGCCGTCGCGGAACGCCGCGTAGATCGGACATTCATGGTCGTGATAATGCGACCCGTCGGCATGGGTGTGGTGCACATGCGAATGCATGTCGCGGCCGACCAGTTCCTCGGCTTTCCAGCCCAACATGCGCTCGGCCGCCGGATTGACGAAGGTGGTTTTGCCTTCGGCATTGACGCCATAGATGCCTTCGCCGGCCGCGCGCAGGATCAACTGGTTCTCACGCTCGATGCGACCGAAAGCGGCATCGGCGGCGCCGTCTGCCTGATCTCGATGCAGGCTCATTCTCGACCCCTCGCAAAAAGACGATGTCTCGTAATTCTGACTACGAGATTTCGTCGACTACGAGATATCGTAAGCAAGATGTGGGCCAACCACAGGCCTTTCTTGCATGCGGCATCGAAGCAGCCTGATTTTTGTGGCACTTGGCACTGAAGTTGCTCTGTCCAGGGTACGTCGCCGAGGCCCCGGAATTGGAGAGCGCCCATGTCCACATTCGACAATCCCTTTGATGCATCGCGGACCCTCAACCGCAGCGGTTGCGCCTGCGGCCGCCATGCCAATGACGCCGAGCACGCCCGCGACCTGCAGCTGCAATGCACGCCGGTCCAGAGCAGCGAAGACAAGCGCTACGAAAACGTCGTCGCTTCCGCGGTGCTCCGTGCGGTCTTCCCCAAGGATGCTGGCCGCCGCGCTTTCCTGAAGTCGGTCGGCGCTTCAACAGCGCTCGCCGCCATCTCGCAGTTCTTCCCGATCAAGAGCGCGACCGAGCTTTTCGCCGCGGGCGGTCCGATCGAAAAGAAAGACCTCAAGGTCGGCTTTATCCCGATCACCTGTGCCACGCCGATCATCATGGCGAAGCCGATGGGCTTCTATGAGAAACAGGGCCTCAACGTCGAGGTGATCAAGACCGCCGGCTGGGCGGTGATCCGCGACAAGACGCTGAACAAGGAATACGACGCGGCGCACATGCTGTCGCCGATGCCGATTGCCATTACCATGGGCATTGGCTCAAATCCGCTTCCGTACACGGCGCCGGCCATCGAAAACATCAACGGCCAGGCCATCACGCTGTCGGTCAAGCACAAGGACAAGCGCGATCCGAAGGACTGGAAGGGCTTCAAGTTCGCGGTGCCGTTCGACTACTCGATGCACAATTATCTGCTGCGCTATTATCTCGCCGAACACGGCATCGATCCGGACAAGGACGTGCAGATTCGCGCCGTGCCGCCGCCGGAAATGGTGGCGAACCTGCGCGCCGACAATATCGACGGCTTCCTCGGTCCTGATCCGATGAATCAGCGCGCGGTGTTCGACGGCGTCGGCTTCATCCACATGCTGTCGAAGGAAATCTGGGACGGCCATCCGTGCTGCGCCTTCGCGGCCTCGAAGGAATTCGTCACGACGACGCCGAACACCTATGCCGCTCTGCTCAAGGCGATCATCGACGCCACCGCGTTTGCGCATAAGCCGGAGAACCGCAAGCAGATCGCCGAAGCCATCGCACCGGCGAACTATCTCAATCAGCCGCAGGTCGTGCTTGAGCAGATCCTCACCGGCACTTACGCGGATGGCCTCGGCAATGTGAAGACGGATGCCAATCGCGTCGACTTCGATCCATTCCCCTGGCAGTCCTTCGCGGTCTGGATCATGACGCAGATGAAGCGCTGGGGTCAGATCAAGGGCGATGTCGACTACAAAGGCGTCGCCGAGCAGGTATTCCTCGCCACCGATACGACGGCTCTGATGGCGGACGTCGGCATGACCGCGCCGAAGACGACATCCAAGACCTTCGTCGTGATGGGCAAAACCTTCGATCCTTCCAAACCCGAGGACTACATCAAGAGCTTCAAGATCAAGAAGGAAGCGTGATCTCATCATCGTCATGTCCGGCAAAATGCCGGGCATGACGAAGACTGCCGGACGATGCCGATGAATCTTTCCCTTAATTGGCGTGCGGCCATCGTGTCGCTGCTGTTGTTCGCCGCCTTTCTCGTCGCCTGGCATATCGTCACTTCTCCTCGCTCGCAACGCTGGGTGATCATCCTCTGGCGGCGAATGCGCGTGGGTCACCAGATCGAGCGCACCATTTCAAAAATGGATTCCCGCTTTCGCGGGGATGACCGGAGTGGGGCGAAACCCACCGCAACAAACGCTCATAAAGCGTGATCGCGCCATGCACGTTGCCCGACATTAGGGCCGCAGGTCCCGCGCGCGTCGTCCGTTCATTGCAAGGGTAAGGGCAGACGGAGAGTTCAGATGCCCGAGTATCGTTTCTACCGCGTGGCACAAAGCGGCCACATTCATGCGCCGCCCGTCAGTGTCGAAGCGGCCAACGACGCCGCGGCGCTCAAGCTCGCGCGCGAGCAATTGAGCGGCGGCGACATTGAGGTCTGGCGCGACACGCGGCTGGTGGCCTATCTGACGCCTGAACCCAATTCCGCCGTGTCCGTGGCGCGGCCTGAGTCCGACCAGGCGCCGCAGGTGTAGTGATTACCCCCACCCCGACCGCATAGCGCGTTAGCGCGCTATGCGGTCGACCCTCCCCACAAGGGGGAGGGTAAAGAAAGCGAGCGCTTCGCGTGCACTACCGCCACTTCTTCCCCCTCCGATGCAACGCCGGGTGATCGTCCTCCGGCGGCGTATGCGCGTGGGTCAAAAGATCGAGCGCGTCCTGCGGTATGCGGTCGAGATCGACGCCGCCGCGGCGCATGTCCGTGAGCGCCCGGCGCACCGCGACGTCGCGCGCTTCCCATTGCGCGCCGGTCAGCGTCTCGCTCAGCCATTTGCGGCGGCGCCTTCGGCCCATCGCCTCGAGCCGCGCCATCTTGAGCACAGTGAGCGCCTGCATCAGCCGGTCGGCATCGAGCGCCGGCGCGTCCTCCAGTTCGCGCACATAGCGTTCGGCGAGCGCGCGCAGCCGCTCGGCCAGCAGGCGCAATTTCAGTTTCTGCCCGGCGCGCACGCGCGGGATGGTGTCGGTGGCGCGCGGCGCGAACACGGGACGCACCCAGCCTTGGTCGCGCGTCCAGCGGCAGATGCTGGCGCGGCCGACGCCGGTCTGTCTGGCGATCGCGCCATAGGTCAGCGTCGAGTTCTGGATCAGGTCGCGCACCTGTCTCACCTTGGCGTCGGTGTGCGGGCGGCGCGACGCCTTGCCGTTTTTGCCAACCGGCCGCGGACCGACGACGGCGTCCGGGTCGTCGGGTTCGACGCGGAGGCGGCCGGTGGTGGTGCGGAAGAGGGGGACCAGGGGCATAAGAGGGAATATAAGCCTAGGGGAGGCGGGAGGCAAGGTCATCCGCCCTCATCCTGAGGAGCCCGCCCGAGCGTGAGCGAAGGCGGGCGTCTCGAAGGGTGGGGGCGGCCCACCAATCTCGGGTTTACCCGAGATTGGCATTTAACATTGCGCAAGTCGGCAATAGCCGACTTGCGATGCTTCGAGACGCATCGCTTCGCGATGCCCTCAGGATGAGGCCGGTCGGCACCTATCGCGCGGCACCTCGCATCGCTAAATAAGCGTCATGACAAAAAACACTGACTCCAAGAATTTGGGCTTCCTCTCCTTCGGTCACTGGACCCCGTCGCCGCAGTCGCAGGTGCGCAACGCCTCCGACGCGCTGTTGCAATCGATCGAACTGGCGGTGGCGGCCGAGGCGCTCGGGCTGGATGGCGCCTATTTCCGCGTCCACCATTTTGCCCGCCAGCTTGGTTCGCCGTTTCCGCTGCTCGCCGCCTGCGGCGCGCGCACCACAAAGATCGAGATCGGCACCGCGGTCATCGACATGCGCTACGAGAACCCGCTGTATATGGCGGAGGACGCCGGCGCCGCCGACCTGATTTCGCGCGGCCGCCTGCAGCTCGGCATTTCGCGCGGTTCGCCCGAGCAGGTGATCGACGGCTTCCGTCATTTCGGTTACGTGCCGCCCGACGGCATGACCGACGCGGACATGGCGCGCGGCCACACGCAAGTGTTTCTCGACGTGCTGCGCGGCGAGGGCTTCGCCAAGCCCAACCCGAACCCGATGTTTCCCAATTCGCCGGGCCTCTTGCGCGTCGAGCCGCATTCCGAGGGGTTGCGCGAGCGCATCTGGTGGGGCGCCGGCACCAATGCCACGGCGCAGTGGGCGGCCAAGCTCGGCATGAATTTGCAATCCTCGACGCTCAAGATCGACGAAAGCGGCCAGCCGTTTCATGTGCAGCAGGCCGAGCAGATCCGGCTTTATAAAGCGGCGTGGAAGGAAGCGGGGCACGCGCGCACGCCGCGGGTGTCGGTGTCGCGCAGTATCTTCGCGCTGGTCAGCGAGCAGGACCGCCGCTATTTCGGCGGCGAGAGCGGCGACCGCGACCAGGTCGGCTTTCTCGGTGGCACCGAGCGCGCCATTTTCGGCCGCAGCTTTGCCGCCGAGCCGGATGTGCTGATCGAGCAACTCAAGCGCGACGAGGCGATCGCGGAGGCCGACACTTTATTGCTGACGGTGCCGAACCAGCTCGGCGTTGAGTACAACGCGCATGTCATCGAGATGATCCTCAAGCACGTCGCGCCGGGTCTGGGCTGGCGGTAGTCAGCGCAGCAGCGGCGTGAGCGCGGCTTTCAGCTTTTCGGGCAGCGGCACCGGTTTGTTCGTCGCGCGATCGACATAGACGTGGACGAAGTGGCCCTGCGCCGCGGCGCTGTCGTCGCCGTTGCGGAAGATACCGACATTATATGTGACGCTGGAGGTGCCGAGCTTCGCCACGCGTAAGCCCGCCCGCAGCGTGTCGGGAAACGCCACCGGCTTGAAGTAATTGCAGTGGGTTTCGACGACCAGCCCGATCACCGCGCCATGTGTGATGTCGAGCGCGCCCTGCGCGATCAGGTAGCCGTTCACCGCGGTGTCGAAGAACTCGTAATAGACCACGTTGTTGATGTGGCCGTAGACGTCGTTGTCGATCCAGCGCGTGGTGATGGTCGAGACATGCGCGTAGTCCGCGACGGTGAGCGGCGACGGCTTGTCCATCGGATCAGGCCTTCGCCTTAACCGGCGCTTTCGGCTTCGCCGCGGCTTTCTTCTTCGGCGCGCCGCCTTCCAGCACGCGGCCATCGATGTCGGCGATTCTGTTGACGCCGGTCAGCGCCATGGTGACGCTCAATTCCTTCTCGAGAATGTCGATGGCCTTGGCGACGCCGGCCTGGCCGAAGGCGCCGAGCCCATAGATATACGAGCGGCCGATCAGGCAGGCCTTCGCGCCCAGCGCCAGCGCGCGCATGATGTCGGCGCCGCTGCGGATGCCGCCGTCGAACAGCACGTCGGTATCGCCGCCGATCGCGTCAACGACGCGCGGCAGCATCGCGATCGACGACGAGGTGCCGTCGAGCTGGCGGCCGCCGTGGTTCGACACCACGATGGCGTCGGCGCCCATCTTGACCGCGTTCTTGGCGTCATCGATGTCGAGAATGCCCTTGATGACCAGCTTGCCCGGCCAATACTTGCGGATCCACTCGACGTCCTTCCAGTTCAGCGCTGGATCGAACTGGTCCTGCGTCCACTTGGCGAGCGAGTTGACGTACTCCATGCCCGGCACGTGACCGGAGATGTTGCCGAAGGTCTTGCTCTTGCCCTTGAGGATGCTCCACAGCCAGGCCGGCTTGGTGGCGATGTCGATGACGTTCTTGATGCGGAATTCCGGCGGTACCGTCAGGCCGTTCTTGATGTCCTTGTGACGCTGGCCGAGCACCTGCAGATCGACAGTGAGCACCAGCGTGTCGACCTTGGCGGCCAGCGCGCGGCTCATCAGCGACTTGGAAAATTCGCGGTCGCGGATGACGTAAAGCTGAAACCAGAACGGTTTGCCGGTGCCTTCGGCGACATCTTCAATGGAGCCGACCGACATGGTCGACAGCGTGAAGGGAATGCCCGCCTCGTTGGCGGCGCGCGCCGAGAGAATTTCGCCGTCGCCGTGCTGCATGCCGCACAGGCCGATCGGCGCGAGGATCAAGGGCGCGGCGATCTTCTTGCCCATCACCGTGGTGGCGAGATTGCGCTCCGATACATCGACCAGCACGCGCTGGCGCAGCTTGATGGCTTCGAGATCGGAACGGTTGGCGCGCAGCGTATATTCGCCGTAGGAGCCGCTATCGGCGTAGTCGAAGAAGGCCTTGGGGACGCGGCGGCGCGCAATCGTGCGCAGGTCGTCGATGCAAGTCACGTTCTTCATGGAAAGCCGCCCCGGCAGCAAAAATGGTTACCGGATAGGAAGTAGCACAGCGGCGGGGGCTGCGAAATGCCCGGTTCTCAAGGGTTTGTTGCTGCGGTGCCGCAGGTAAACGGGGCTTAAGGCTATGTCCCACGGTGCGATGGTAAGAATTCCTCACAATATTTGACGTAAATTGCGAGCTTGGGCCTATAAAAAGCATTGCGGGCCGATGGGGCCGCCCGCTAATCCAGCCGCGCGCGAATGCGCATCGTTAAGTGTGGGCGTTGAGGGTATTTCATGAGTCGCCGATATTTTGGCACCGACGGCATTCGCGGCCGGGCCAACAAAGTGATCACGCCGGAACTGGCGCTCAAGGTCGGCCAGGCAGCCGGTCTCGTGTTCAAGAACGGCGAGCACCGGCACCGCGTGCTGATCGGCAAGGACACCCGCCTGTCCGGCTACATGATCGAAACCGCTTTGGTCGCGGGCTTCACCTCCGTCGGCATGGACGTGCTGCTGACCGGTCCCATTCCGACGCCGGCCGTTGGCATGCTGGCGCGCTCGATGCGCGCCGATCTCGGCGTCATGATTTCCGCCTCGCACAATCCGTACGACGACAATGGCATCAAGCTGTTCGGACCCGACGGCTTCAAGCTCAACGACGAAGTCGAGAGCAGAATCGAAGACCTGCTCGACAGCGATCTTTCCAAGCAGCTGGCCAAGAGCGAAGATCTCGGCCGCGCCAAGCGCATCGACGGCGTGCAGGACCGCTACATCGAATTCGCCAAGCGCACGCTGCCCCGCG
>CAISIV010000221.1 GCA_903885555.1 uncultured Hyphomicrobiales bacterium | reverse complement strand
TCGAACAACAAGGCGTTCCTCGCCAAGGAAATCCACTGGACCAATAACGGCATCTCGATCTACGTCGCCGCGCAGAATAGCGCGAAAGATGTCGCCGAGGACATGAACCACGCCTACTTCCCGGTCGGTCCGGTCGGCAAAGCGACCGAACTGCATCTGATGTATCCGATCCTGGCGATGACCTACACGAAGTACCCGCAAGCCTGTAAGGCGCTGATCGCCTTCATGCTGGCAGCCGACAACTTCAATCCCTGGATCCAGTCGGCCAAGGGCTACCTGACGCACTGCCTCAACGAATACGACAAGAACCCGGTGTGGACCGCCGATCCGAAAACCACGCCATATCGCGACGTCGCCAAGCGCTCGCTCACCGCGGGCGGTCTCGGCTCCGTCGGCGAGAAGGCGGCGACGGCAATCGCCGACTTCGTCGTGCTCGACATGTTCGCGAACTACGCCACGGGCCGTGAAGACGCCAAGGGCGCGATCGCCATCGCCGAGCGGCAGCTCAAGCGCATCTATCGCTAACCAGCAAAAGTCCCGGATTCGCCACGCGGATCCGGGACACTCTTTTTACAGTCGATGTGAGTGTCCCGCCTCGACGGGATGCAAGGCTTAAACCTGATGACCGATGTCGTCCTCAAATCGCGTTTGGAAAAGCGGCCGATCCAGGAACCCACGGCGTGGGACCGGCTCAAAACCAACAGAAACTGGCTCGGCCTCTGGTTCATGGTGCCGGCCGCGGCATTTTTGATTTTGTTTCTGGCCTATCCGCTCGGCTTGGGCGTCTGGCTATCGTTTACCGACGCGAAAATCGGCCGCAGCGGCGAATTTGTCGGTCTGGAAAATTACGAATGGCTTTGGGACGATTCGACATTCCTCCTGTCGGTCTTCAACACCCTTCTCTACACCACGGTCGCCAGCGTCATTAAATTCGCCGTTGGTCTTTATCTCGCGCTGCTGCTGAACGAACGCTTGCCGTTCAAGGCCATCCTGCGCGCAGTTGTGCTTATTCCCTTCATCGTGCCGACCGTGCTGTCGGCCATCGCGTTCTGGTGGATTTTCGACCCGCAATTCTCGATCATCTCGTGGTCGCTGAAAAAGATGGGGCTGATCACCGTCAACATCGACTTCCTCGGCGACGTCTGGAATGCGCGCTGGTCAGTGATATTCGCCAATATCTGGCGCGGCGTGCCCTTCGTCGCCATTACGCTGCTGGCCGGCCTGCAGACGGTGTCGCCCTCGCTCTACGAGGCCGCCACCATCGACGGCGCGACGCCGTGGCAGCGCTTCCGCTTCATCACTTACCCGCTGCTGACGCCGATCATCGCCGTGGTGATGACCTTCTCGGTGCTGTTCACCTTCACCGACTTCCAGTTGATCTGGGTGATGACACGCGGCGGTCCGGTCAATGCCACGCATCTGATGGCGACGTTGTCCTATCAGCGCGCCATCATCGGCGGATCGCTGGGCGAAGGCGCTGCGATCTCGACCGCGATGATCCCGTTCCTGCTCGCCGCCATTCTGGTTTCATGGTTCGGTTTGCAGCGCAGGAAGTGGCAGCAGGGTGGCGAAAATGATTGATGCAATTCTGCTGCATTTCTCTTTTGCTCGAATGGCGCAGGCGCCACGCGCGCTGGGTGGCGAAAATGACTGATCTCCTCGCCCAGAAAGTCGCCGATCCGAAAGCCACGCTCCATGGCTCGTCAGCCGCCGCGAGCGACGCGTCCGAAGGCATGAGCTATCTCGAAAGCCTGCCGCGCCGGCTGGTGACGCTCTATCTGCCGCTCGGCATCATCATGGTGGTCTTGCTGTTCCCGTTCTACTGGATGGCGCTGACTTCCATTAAGCCGGACGAGCAGTTGCTCAATTTCGAAACTTACAGTCCGTTCTGGACCTGGAACCCGACATTCAAGCACATCTACAAGCTGCTGTTCGAGACCGAGTATCCACGCTGGCTTCTGAATACGATGCTGATCGCGACTTGCGCGACGGCCCTGTCGATCGCCGCCAGCGTGCTCGCCGCCTATGCCATCGTGCGGCTGCGGTATCGCGGCGCGCAGTGGGTCGGTGGCGCGATCTTCCTCGCCTATCTGGTACCACCGTCCATCCTGTTCATTCCGCTGTCGACGGTCGTTTTTCAATACGGCCTGTTCGACACGCCGTTCGCGCTGATCCTGACCTACCCGACCATCCTCATCCCGTTCTCGACCTGGCTGCTGATGGGCTACTTCAAGACCATTCCGTTCGAGCTCGAGGAGTGCGCACTGATCGATGGCGCCAGCCGCTGGCAAATTCTCGTCAAGATCGTGCTGCCGCTGGCGATACCGGGTCTCATCTCGGCCTTCATCTTCTGTTTCACGCTGTGCTGGAACGAATTCATCTACGCGCTGACGTTCATCTCGTCGACGCAGTATAAAACCGTGCCGGTCGCCATCGTTACCGCGCTGGTCGACGGCGATATCTACCGCTGGGGTTCGCTGATGGCCGGTGCCATGATCGGCTCGCTGCCGCTGGTCGTGCTCTACGCCTTCTTCGTCGAACACTACGTCTCGGCCATGACCGGCGCGGTCAAGGAATAGCGCGGCCCGGATTTTGCCGGTATACCGGCACGATGAGCACGCATCACACATTGATCGGCGACGCCGGGACGGTTCATCGCGGCGTCTTTAGCGCGGACATTTCGCCCGTCCTGACGATCAAATCCGGCGATACAGTCGAGATCACGACTTTGTCCGGCGCCACCGAAGATCTGCCGACATCGAGCCAGGGCTTCACGGTTCGGCCCGAGCACGCCAACCTGCTGGCCAAGGTGCCGCCCGGCGAAGGCCCGCATCTGATGACCGGCCCGGTCGCGGTCGAGGGCGCCATGCCCGGCGATGAGCTGGTCGTCGAGATTCAGGCGATGGGGCTGGCCGATAACTGGGGCTGGAACGCCATCAAGCCGGGCAAAGGTACCCTGCCCGAGGATTTTCCAGACCTGCGCCGTATTCACGTCTCGATCGACCAGAAGCGCAAAATCGTCACCATGCCCTGGGGTCTCGAACTGCCGGCGGTGCCGTTTTTCGGCGTCATCGGCGTGGCGCCTGCGCCGGCCGATGGCACGCTGACGTCGGTTATCCCGCGTAACTGGGGCGGCAATATCGACTGCAAGCATCTCGGCGCCGGCGCAACGCTGCATTAGCCCGTCTTTAACGAAGGCGCGCTGTTATCGGTCGGCGAC
>CAISIV010000220.1 GCA_903885555.1 uncultured Hyphomicrobiales bacterium | reverse complement strand
GCCGCGTGAAATTGGAAAACGCGTCAGGAACGAAAGCGACCGCCGCCTCCAGCATGTTGGTTTCGACGCGGCGCCCCCGCCCGGTCTTCTCGCGTTCATAGAGCGCCCCCAGTATGCCGCTTGCCGCGTACATGCCGGTCACATTGTCCGAGATCGTCGGGCCGCTTGCTTGCGGCACTTCCGGATCGAGCATGACGCTGGCGAGCCCCGACAATGCCCCAGCCACGGCATCGTAAGCCGGCCGTCCCGCGTAAGGACCGTCGGCCCCGAACCCTGTTATCGAGCACCAGATTAGTTTCGGATATTCGGTCTTGATGAATTCCGCTGAATATCCGAGGCGGTCCATGACCCCGGAGCGGTAATTGTCGATGAGCACATCGGCCGTCGCCAGTAAGGCGCGCAATGACGTCTTGCCTGCTTCGGTTTGTAGATCAAGCGCGACGCTGCGCTTGTTACGGTTGAAAGAGATGAAGTGCGGGCTGTAGAGCCCGCCACGGAAGCTGCGAAATGGATCCCCGCCATCGGGCCGCTCGACCTTGACGACATCGGCGCCGAAGTCGGCCAGGATCATGCCAGCCAGCGGGGCCGTGATCATCGTGCCGAGCTCGATAACGCGGATGCCCTTCAAAATCTCGGTCAAATGCCGCCCTCGCCGTTTTTCTTCTTCACTTTTTCACTTTATCACTTGGGCTTGTCGCCGGTGATCGACATGATCTTGTCGAACTTTGTCATATTGGCGGTGAGAAACTTCGCAAATTCCTGTTGAGTTCCACCACCAGCCACAGCGCCGGACTTCTCAATCCGATCGCGCACGTCCGGCAGTTGGAGAATGTGGTTGATCTCCTTGTTGAGTCGGTCGATGACGTCAGGTGGCGTACCCTTCGGCGCCGCGAGACCGTAGAAGGTTACGAAGTCATACTCAGGATAACCCTGCTCGGCGATCGTCGGCACGTTCGGCGCATTGATCAGACGCTGCGGGCTGGTCACACCGAGGGTTCGAAGCCTGCCTTCCGCGATGTAGGCGTCGGCAACCGCAACGCCGACGAACATACCTCTGATCTGACCCGCCACCAGATCCTGCAACGCCGGTGCAATGCCTTTGTACGGGACCACGAGCGCGTCCATCTGCGACATGGCCTTGAGCCAGAGAAAACCGAGTTCGTGTGGGCTGCCCGGTCCAAGCGAACCGAAGGTGAACCAGCCCGGATTCTTCTTGGTATAGGCGACCAGTTCCGGCAGGGTTTTCATCGGCACCTGCGCCGTATTGACGGTGAGAACAAGCGGCACATAAGCAAGTTTGATGATCGGCGCGAAATCGGCGTCAGGATCGTAAGGTGTTTTCATACCCAGTACGGCATTGATCGCCAGAGAATCGAACACCATGCCCAGGGTGTAACCATCGGGTGCGGCGCTGGTCAGCGCTGCGGTGCCGATGATGGTTGACCCACCCGGCTTGTTTTCAACAATAACGGGCTGACCTAGCGTCTTTTCAAGCTGCGCGCCGATCACACGCGCCAACAGGTCGGTACCGCCGCCCGGCGGATAAGGCACGATCAGGTGAATCGGCCGGTCCGGCCAGGCTGCATTCGCAACCGTCGCGACCGCGCCGAGGACAAGCGCCACTAATAGCGTCCAGGCCTTCATGAGCTCCTCCCCGTTATGCCGAGCCTCAGGGCTCAGTCTTTATTTTCGTAGACTTCAGCTTCGGTACGCGCCCAGATCTCGAGTGCGATAGGGTTTCGCATTTCTTCGGCGATATGGCCAACCAGGCCGACGGCGCGCGAGATCACGACAATGCCGCGGCAGATGCGCCACGGAAAACCAAGCTCGCACAACACCGCGCCGATGGCGCCGGTCGCATTGATCGGCAGCGAACGTTGCAATCGCCGTTCGGCTTCCTTGCTGATGGCCTCCAGGAGCGCGACATAGCGGCCACGGAAGCCGTTACGTTCGGCAATTGCAAACAGAACCGGCGTGCGCGGATCGATCGGCTTGTGCACCGGATGGCCAATGCCCGGAATGACACCCTTGCGCAGGACAAATGACTCAACGATGCCGGCGGCAATCTTTTCGAGATTTCCAGCGTCTTTGCCGTCGCTCAATGCTTCTTGGAGAATCTTGGCGCACTGTTCCGAACCGCCGGCGAACACGCTGCCGACGCCGCACAGGCCGGCCGCCACCGCCGCTTGCAGCGCCTCCGGCGCCGCCGCGTTGATCATGCGCGTGGCGATTGCCTGTGGCGTCATGCCGTGCTCGACCAAGGTTACAAGCAACGCATTAAACACCTCGGCTTCTTGGACCGAAGGCCTTCGCCCCATGATCTCCAGAAACGCCATGCCGCCGAGATCGATGTGGCCGATCAACTCGTTTGGCAAATCGTGCCCGCGCACGACAATCTTGTCGGCCGTGCTCCAGCCCATTTGGGACTTAATCGGCTTCCGCGCTTTCATTCAGGCTGCTCCACGCAAGATAAGTTTGGCCAAGGCCGTGCGGAGAACTTCCGTCGGCCCTTCTGTGATCATGAAGCTGCGCTGATCGCGCCAGAGCTTCTCCAGCGGTAGCGCGGTGGTCAAGCCGATGCCGCCGTGCAGTTGCAGGCAGCGATCTGCGACCCTAAATCCCATTTCGTCGCCATAGACTTTCACCATGTAGGTCTCGGCGCGCGCATCTTCGCCGGCGTCGAGCTTGGCCGCAGCGTCACGCACCATCAGCTTGGTGGCGTGCAGTTCGGTAAAACAATCGGCCAGAATCCATTGCACGCCCTGCTTTTCAGATAGCGGCTCGCCGAAGGTCTTTCGGTGCTTTGTATAGTCGAGCGCCATGTCGAGGCACCGCTCGGCGACACCGCAGGCGCGCGCGCCGTGTCTGATCCGGCCTTCGCTCAACCAGCGCTGCGCATTGGCAAAGCCCTGCCCCTCTTCACCGACGCGATTGTCGGCAGAGATCTGAACGTTATCAAAAACGATCTCGCAGGGCGCATCCCCCATCATGGTCTGGTGCTTGGCTGTTATCGTCACGCCGGGTGTGTCCATATCGACAAGAAAGCAGGATATGCCGCCGCGGGCCCCCTTTGCAGGATCGGTGACCGCCATGACCTGGGCAAAGTCCGCCTTGTCGGCGTCGGTTATGAACCGCTTGGTGCCGTTGATGACGTAGTCCGCGCCCGTGCGCACGGCACGGGTGCGCATCGATGCCGGATCGGCGCCGGCGTCCGGCTCGGTCTGCGCAAAGCAAGTGCGCTTGTTCCCCTTTAGCACCGGATCGAGATAATGTTGCTTCTGCGCGCCAGTCAGCGACAACAATATCGGCCCGGGCACGGGACCAAAGAGCGAATGATCGCGCGCCGGTACCGCCGTGGTCCGCGAGATTTCATGCCAGAACACCGACATGCCGGCGAGGCCAAGCCCCTGCCCGCCGAACGCCTCCGGCACATCGAGCAGCCAGAAGCCGGCGTCCTTGGCCTTGCGCATGATGCCGTCACGATCGGCCTCGCTCATGTCCCGCCGCTCAAACGGCATTAGTTCGCGCTCCACGAAGCGGCGCAGACTGCGCCGGAATTCGTCGAGCTCGCTAATAGACATCGATGGCTGAACGCGAGACATCCGTATCGCCGTCCATCAACCCGGGTGGGTTTCGAGGCCCGGCTTATACTTGCCGTCGAGGAAGTCCTTGATGCCTTCCTTACGGAACGCATCATTCTGGCGCTGAACAAGTTCGAGTTCCTTCGCCATCGAATAGTTCATCGCCGCTTCCCAGCTCATTTCGAGCGAGAACCGATAGCCCTCCTTCGTGGCACGGAGCGCATGCGGGTCTTTGCCGGCTATATTGCGGGCAACCGCCATGGTTTCTTCGACCAGCTTGGCCTTCGGGAACGACTTGTTGATGAAGCCGATACGCGCCGCTTCGACGCCGTCGAACTTATCGCCGGACATGCCGTAATACAGCGCGTCGCGGGGGCGCATCAGGTTGGCCAGAGACTTCGATACTGAGCCGCCCGGGAACAGCTTGAAGTTGATCTCCGACAGGCCAAACGTGGCGTCGTCAGCGGCGAAGGCGAGATCGCAGCCTTCGACGATCGAGAAAGCGCCGCCGAAGCAATAGCCGTTGACCATGGCGATCACCGGCTTGGGGAAATAGCGCAAGGTACGGCCGCGCCATTCGATCGCTATTTTCCAAACCGCCTCGTATTCGGCAGGCTTGTCCTTCAACGCTATGAAAAATTCCTTGAGGTCCATGCCGGCGCAGAACACGTCCCCCGCGCCGGTGATGACAACGACCCTGG
>CAISIV010000219.1 GCA_903885555.1 uncultured Hyphomicrobiales bacterium | reverse complement strand
GCTAAGGCGCCGTTAATTCCTATGCTGCTGATTTCTCCAGTCGTCATTTCTTCCCTCCGAGGTGCGGTTCGTCTTTTCGCGCAGAGGTAGCAAGGCTACTCGTAAAAAAGAGCAGCCTTTCGGGCCGCCCTTATTTTATCATTTATTCGCTAATGGCCGGGTCAAGCCGGCCATGACCCGGAGAGGCTAGTGCCTCTAATTTCTCACGAACACCCGCTCGTCGCGCCGCAGCTGTCGCACTTCATGCAGGTGCCGTTGCGCACCAGCGTGTAGTTCTGACATTCGCCGCAGGCGTCGCCTTCGTAGCCTTTGGCTTTCGCCTCGAGGCGGCGCTCGGTCGCCACCTGCTTGGCGGTCGGCTGCGTGTTGCGCGTCTCGAGCTGCTGCGCCGGCGAGAGCCTCTCTTCTTCCGGCTCGATCTTGAGCGCGGTGGCGCCGGCAACTTCATTGCGGTGGCTGCCGCCGCCGGCAAAGGCCGTGACGTTGGAGCCGCCGACAGCCTGCTGCACCGTGTCCGAGCCCACCACCGACAGCTTGTCGGCGCGCGAGCGGGTCAGGCCCTTGGAGATGAAGTTCGGCGCCGGTTTGCCTTCTTCCACGCCCTTGCCGAGCGCGTCATAGCCGCCGACTTCGCTGGGGTCGACATGGGCGAGGTCGAAGCGCTCAAGGTAGCTCACCGCCAGTTCGCGGAACACGTAATCGAGGATTGAGGTGGCGAACTTGATCGAGTCGTTGCCCTGGACGGGGCCCGACGGCTCGAAGCGGGTGAAGGTGAAGGCGTCGACATATTCCTCGAGCGGCACGCCGTATTGCAGGCCGAGCGAGATGGCGATGGCGAAGTTGTTCAACAGCGAACGCAGCGCCGCGCCTTCCTTGTGCATGTCGACGAAGATCTCGCCGATGCGGCCGTCGTCGTATTCGCCGGTGCGCAGGTAGATCTTGTGGCCGCCGACCACGGCCTTCTGGGTGTAGCCCTTGCGGCGGGACGGCAGCTTCTCGCGTTCGCGCAGCACGGTGATGCGCTCGACGATCTTCTCGACGACCTTTTCCGACAGCGCCGCGGTGCGCGCCGCGTTCGACTTGTCGAGGAAGGCCTCGACCTGGTCTTCTTCGTCGTCCTCGTCGGCGATGAGCTGCGAGTTCAACGGCTGCGAAAGTTTCGAGCCATCCCGATAGAGAGCATTGGCCTTGAGCGCGAGCTGCCAGGACAGCAGGTAAGCTTCCTTGCAGTCCTCGACGGTCGCTTCGTTCGGCATGTTGATGGTCTTGGAGATGGCGCCGGAGATGAAGGGCTGCGCCGCCGCCATCATGCGGATGTGGCTTTCGACCGACAGGTAACGCTTGCCGGTGCGGCCGCACGGATTGGCGCAGTCGAACACGGCGTAGTGCTCGACTTTCAGGTGCGGCGCGCCTTCAACCGTCATGGCGCCGCAGACGTGGATGTTGGCGGCGTCGATCTCGCGCTTGGTAAAGCCGATGGCGGCCAACAGGTCGAAGGTCGGCAGCGCCAGCGTTTCGGCGGGGATGCCGAGCTTGTCGCGGCAGAAGTCTTCGCCCAGCGTCCACTTGTTGAAGACGAACTTGACGTCGAAGGCGGTCGGCAATGCCTTCTCGACCTTGGCGATGGCTTCCTCGGTGAAGCCCTTGGCCTTCAGCGTGGTGTGGTTGATGGCCGGGGCTTGCGCCAGGTTGCCATGACCGACGGCGTAAGCCTCGATCTCGGCGATGTCGCTTTCCGAGTAGCCGAGCGTGCGCAGGGCTTCGGGAACGGCGCGGTTGATGATCTTGAAGTAGCCGCCGCCGGCCAGTTTCTTGAACTTCACCAGCGCGAAGTCGGGCTCGATGCCGGTGGTGTCGCAATCCATCACGAGGCCGATCGTGCCGGTCGGCGCGATCACGGTGGCCTGCGCATTGCGATAGCCGTGGGCTTCGCCGAGTTCGAGCGCGAGGTCCCAGGCCTGCTTGGCGTGCGCGGAGAGGGCGAGGTAGCCCTTCAAGGCGACATTGCCCTTCACACCTTCAAGAATGGACGTGTGATCCAGCGGCACCGGCGCGATCGAGAGTTGCTCGTAGCCTGCCGCGTTGCCGTAGGCGGCGTTGCGGTGGTTGCGAATGACGCGGAGCATGGCTTCGCGGTTCTTGGCGTAGCCCGGGAAGGGGCCGAGACCCTTGGCGATTTCCGCCGAGGTCGCATAGGACACGCCGGTCATGATCGCGGTCAGCGCGCCGGCAATCGCCCGGCCGGCTTCGGAGTCATACGGGATGCCCGAGGTCATCAGCAGGCCGCCGATGTTGGCGTAGCCCAAGCCGAGCGTGCGGTACTCGTACGAAAGCTCCGCAATCTGGCGCGACGGGAACTGCGCCATCATCACCGAGATTTCCAGCACGAGGGTCCACAGGCGGACGCCATGCTCGTAGCTCGCGACGTTGAACTCGGCCGTGTCCTTGTCGCGGAACGTCAGCAGGTTCAGCGAGGCGAGGTTGCACGCCGTGTCGTCGAGGAACATGTATTCCGAGCACGGATTGGATGCGCGGATTTCGCCGGACGCCGGGCAGGTGTGCCAGTCGTTGATGGTGGTGTGATACTGCAGGCCGGGATCGGCCGAAGCCCAGGCGGCGTGGCCGATCTTTTCCCACAGGTCGCGGGCGTCGAGCGTCTTCGAAACCTTGCCGTTCTTGCGATAGGTCAGGTCCCAGGTGCCGTCGTCGGCGACCGCCTTGAGGAAGGCGTCGGTGATCCGCACCGAGTTGTTCGAGTTCTGACCGGCGACAGTTAGGTAAGCTTCGCTGTCCCAGTCGGTGTCGTAGGTCGGGAAGTTGATGTCCTTGTAGCCCTGCTTGGCGAACTGGATGACGCGCTTGATGACGTTGTCCGGCACCATCGAGCGGCGGGCGAGCTTGATCTCGCGCTTCAGCGCCGGGTTCTTCTCCGGCATGAAACAGTCGTCGCCCGAGCCTTCGCAGTTGACGCAGGCTTTCAGGATGGCCTTGAGGTGTTTCTGGTTGATCTTCGAGCCGGTGACGAGGGCCGCCACCTTCTGCTCTTCCATCACCTTCCAGTCGATGTACTGCTCGATGTCCGGGTGATCGACGTCGACGACGACCATCTTGGCGGCGCGGCGCGTGGTGCCGCCCGACTTGATGGCGCCCGCGGCGCGGTCGCCGATTTTCAGGAACGACATCAGGCCGGAGGAGCGGCCGCCACCCGACAGCTTCTCGCCTTCGCCACGAAGGGCAGAGAAGTTGGAGCCGGTGCCCGAGCCGTATTTGAACAGGCGGGCTTCACGTACCCACAGGTCCATGATGCCGCCTTCGTTCACCAGGTCGTCGCTGACGCCCTGGATGAAGCAGGCGTGCGGCTGCGGGTGCTCATAGGAAGAAGCCGACTGGGTCAGCGTGTGGGTGAAGGGGTCGACATAGAAGTGACCCTGGCTGGGCCCATCGATGCCATAGGCCCAATGAAGTCCGGTGTTGAACCACTGCGGCGAGTTCGGCGCGCACATCTGCGCGGCCAGCATGTAACGCAGTTCATCGTAGAAGGCCTGCGCGTCGGCTTCGCTGTCGTAGTAGCCGCCCTTCCAGCCCCAGTAGGTCCAGGTGCCGGCCAGACGATCGAACACCTGCTTGGAGGAGTGCTCGCCGATGTAGCGTTCTTTTTCCGGCAGGCTGCTAAGCGCTTCCTCGTCGGCGACCGAGCGCCACAGGAACGAGGGGACGGTGTTTTCTTCCACCTTCTTGAGGCGGGCTGGGACGCCGGCTTTGCGGAAATACTTCTGCGCCAGAACGTCGGAGGCAACCTGCGACCAGAATTCGGGGACCTCGACATTGTCGAGCTTGAAGACGATCGAACCGTCGGGATTCTTGATCTCGCTGGTGGTCAGCCGGAAATTGAGGCCTGCGTAGGCAGACTGGCCGTCCTTGGTGTAGCGCCGTTCGATCCGCATGTTCTCTAGCCCCTTAAATGGCCAGGCGGCTTAACCGCCCGATTATCGCCCGCGGACATGTCCCTGTCCGCTATTTTTGCTCACTACGCTGCTCGACACGCCACTGTTACGTATGTCCGGTACTCTGATCCGGCACCGGTACTTGCCCTCGGTTTTGATCCCGAGACACAGAAGTTCCCCGTCCCAAATCACCATTATCTGGCGTGGGCTGAGAGACGACGAAGCGTCAATTTGAAGGTCGGAGGGACGCGAAAACTCAACCGCACCGAACGAACCTAAGCTAAGTGGACTCACTGCCGTCGTCAACAACAGATAGTGGGTAGGAGTAACTAAATTACTAAGTGTTGTGTTTGTGCGGTGAACACTGGGGACAACGGGCAGTTCAACGGGGGTGAGTATTGAGCGATAAGCCGGGTGCGGAAAGCGTTTTTATCGCCCGCGTGGGGTAGGTTTTAATCCCCCGCCGCATGAAGCAAAAATGACGGAAAATGGGCATTGCGCGCTTGTCCCCCGGCAAATACCGACAGGGCCGGGGAGTGGAAAACCACGGGAAAACGGCTGGGAACCGATTACCGCGGTCGCTGATTCTCGAAAGCGGCTCAGTACCTTAGCGTTCATGACCGAGGGGCATGTTTGCGGGCTGCGTCCATACCCGCCTGTGCACTCCCAAAGCGGTGCACCCGTACGGTCATTGTTGGAATCGGGCCTCCAAAACGAAAAAGGCGGACCCACAAGGAGCCCGCCTTTCGCACCGGCACTGTCATTCATGGCCAGCGGACTTTCTGGAGCAATAACTCCGAGTCGATCCGCTGATGAATTCGTGGGCACCATAGCCATACAAACTAGGCAAACGCAATATTGTTGAGGCAGCGTCATTCACCGGTGGGCTGCGCCATGTGCAGTGCGGTGGCGTGCTGGACATGCGCCAAGTGAGGTGCCAAAACGCAAACGTCGCAACCGCTTCAACGCGCGATGGCCATGAAAATCTTTTTCCTCAAGCTATTCACCTGGTGGAACGGTCAGACCTTCGGGACCCAGTTCTGGACCTGGATGTATGGCGAATCGGTTGGCGAGGACGAATTCGGCAATCGCTACTTCCGCACTAAAGGCGGCAAGATCGACGCGCGGCTCGGCTTCGAGCGGCGCTGGGTGGTCTATAACGGCTACGCCGAGGCCTCGGGCATTCCGCCGTCCTGGCACGGCTGGATGCACCACACCGTCGATACGCCGCCGACGCAGGAAAACTACAAGCCGCATCCCTGGCAAAAGCCGCACCGGCCCAATATGACCGGTACAGCAGCGGCTTCCAGGCCGTCCGGCTCGACGCTGGCGACCGGCCGCAGGCCCAAGGCCACTGGCGACTACAAGGCCTGGACGCCGTAGCTTCCGGCACCCTTATCGCCATCACAATCGTCTCATTGCTTCGCTATTCGGTTGATAACCGGACAGGGACGGGCGCGGCCGTGTTCCCGGCGGTGCCAGAGTCGCCGCCAAGCGGCATCCAGCCGCGCACAAGGAGAGTGACATGCGTCGCTTGATGACGAGTTTGATGTTCGCAGCGTTGCTGGCATTGACGCCCGCGCTGGTGCCGCCCGCGTTCGCACAAACGCCGCCTGCTAAAAAAGACGGCGGACAGATGATGGCTCCGGCCGCCAAGAAAGATGCCGCTCCCGCACCCAAGGTCGAACTCATCGACATCAATCGCGCCTCAGCGAAAGATCTCGACGCGCTGCCGGGCATCGGCGAGGCGCGCACCAAGGCCATCATCGCCGGCCGTCCCTACAAGGCGAAGGACGAACTGACCCGGCGCAAGATCATCCCGGAAAATGTCTACGAAGGCATCAAGGACAAGATCATCGCCAAGCAGATGTAGGCTCTCGAACTGCCGGACATGAAAAAAGGGCGATGTATGAAACATACATCGCCCTTTTTTTGTTTCTCAGACGAAGGCTTGCCTACGCTACTGCGAGCCTTCCAAGCCGAGCTGCTTGACCAGCGAGCCCCATTTTTCCCGCTCCGACGCCCAATATTTCTGAGTGTCCGCGATCGAGGGCGGGGTGATTGGCAGCAAACCGATCGTGGCGGCCTTCGCCTGCATCTCCGGATCCGACATGATCTTGGTCATCTCGGCGTGAAGCCTGTCGACGATCGGCTTCGGCGTCGCGGCTGGTGCAAACAACATATGCCATGACACCGCTTCGAAGTCGGGCGCGTTTGCGGCTTTGGCGAAAGGCGGCACATCCGGCAGCGAAGGGATGGGCGTCAATGACGACACCGCCAGCGCCCGCAATTTGCCTTCGCGGATCAGCGGCAACGACGCGCCGGCTTCGGCAAAGCCGAGTTGTACGTGGCCTGCGACGATATCGGTGATCGATTGCGGCGTGTTGCGGTAGGGCACATGCGCCATGTTCAGGCCGAAGCGCTGCTTCATGTATTCCATCGAGAGATGCTGAGCGACGCCGGCGCCGGGCGAACTGAAGTTGAGCGGCGGGTTGCTCTTCTTGGCCAGTTCGATGAGTTCGGGCACGGTCTTGGCCGGTAGATCCGGGTTCACAATCAGGATGAAGGGCGACTTCACGTAATATGAGATCGGGATGAAGTCCTTCACTGCGTCATAGTTCACCTTCTTGTAGAGGGTGAGATTGATCGCCATCGCAGACGAGGTCGACACCATCAGCGTGTAGCCATCGGCCGGCACGGTCGTGAGGTCTTGCGCGGCCAGCATCAAAGCGGCGCCCGGCTTGTTTTCGACGATCACCGGCTTGCCGAGCGACTGCTGCAGTTTGTCGGCATACAGGCGCACGAGCGAGTCCATGCCGGAGCCAGCGGCAAGCGGCACAACGATGGTAATCGGCTTGTTCGGATAGTCCTGCTGCGCCTGCGCGGGCATGGCCAAGGTCAACGCCAATGCGCCGAGCGCGCCGCTCCAAAAAAGCTTCATGTTTCTCCCCCTTAGTTCCGCAACTGGCGTGCGGTCTGTTTCGGGCGGCACCATGCTTTATCCCAGGGCGACCGACAAGCCGGGGAACCGGCGCGGTTCCGCCCTTTCGCTGCCGCATTCCCCGTGTTAACCGGGCCTCATTGGCGACGGAATGGCCCGGTGGGAAAGCCCGGATTAATGGCGCGCTCTACAGTTTCATACGGCTTGTTCACGGCGGCGGCACTGCTGTGCGCGGCGCCCGCCTTTGCGCAATTCGGCACGATCTTTCGCGACGATCCGCCGCGGCCGCCGGCCGAGGTTGGCCGCGCGCCGCCACCGCCGAATTATCCCCGCAGCAACGATCGTGTTTTGCCGCCGCCGCAGGATACGCGTCCCGATCTGCCGCCGGCGCAGCCGCTGCCGGCCCCTATGAATCTGCCGCCTTCGAGCCGGCCTGGCGTGCGCGATATCGAATCGGCGCCGCTGGCTCCGCTGCCGGGCGGCCCCGTCGCGCCACAGCCGCCGCCGCTGGAACAGCCGCAGCAGGCGCGCCCCAACACGCCGGGCCAGCCTTTGCCGGGACTGCCGCCTGGCCAGCGTCAGCCGCGCGGCGCGCCGCAGCAGGGAGACACGGCCGTGCGTCCGGGCGACGAGGTCGTGGTCGAACCGCCGCCGCAGCGCATCGCCAATCCGCAGGCCGTGTTCTCTGGTCTGGACAAGATCACCGGCCGCATCATCAATTTCGATGTTGCCATCAACGAGACGGTGCAGTTCGGCGCGCTGCAGGTGACGCCGCGCGTCTGTTATTCGCGTCCGCCGACCGAGACGCCGAACACCGATGCCTATCTCGAAGTCGACGAGGTAACGCTGTCGGGCGAGGTCAAACGCATCTTCGACGGCTGGATGTTCGCAGCGAGCCCCGGTCTGCATGCGGTCGAGCATCCGGTCTATGATGTATGGCTCACCGACTGCAAAGGCGCGGCCGCGGCGGTCGCCGAAGCGCCTGCGGCGGCGCCAGCGCCCGCCACCAAGCAGCCGGCCCGTGCGCCAGCCGCCCCGAAGCAGCCGCCGATTCAACAGCAGCCGCGCACGCAACAGCAGCAGCCCGGATTTCAGCCGGCGTTTCGCTAAGCCAGAAGCGTGAGCGCTTCGCTGCCGCTGATCGGCCGGTCCACCGGCAGCGCGTCAAAATCGGCATCGCCTGAAATCGCGTCTTCGAGCATCCGGTGATAGCGGCGCTTGGCGACTTCGACGGCGCCGAACGTCGTCAGGTGATCGGTGACATATTGCGTATCGAGCAGCCGGTAGCCGCCGGCGCGCAGCCGCGCCACTAGATGCACCAGCGCGATCTTCGAGGCGTCACGGGCGCGGTGGAACATGCTTTCGCCGAAGAAGGCGCGGCCAAGTGAAACACCATAGAGACCGCCGATCAGTGAATCGCCATCGTAAACTTCAACACTATGCGCGTGGCCGTGGTCGTAGAGGCTGCGGTAGATCTTGCGGATGCGGCCGTTGATCCAGGTCTTGGTGCGGTTCTCTTTGGCTTCGGCGCAGCCATCGATCGTGGCATCGAAATCACGGTCGACCCACACCGTGTAGGGCGTCGTGCGCACGGTGCGCGCCAGCCGCGATGCGACGTGGAACCCATCGAATGGAATGATGCCGCGCATCTCGGGCTCGATCCAGTACAGCGCCGGATCTTCGGCGCTCTCCGCCATCGGAAAGATGCCGCAGGCATAGGCCTTCAACAGCACCTCCGGCGTGATCTCGATGACGGTATTTTCGCGGTTGGCCATGGCAGTCTTTAAGTGTTCCACCTTCACCCGAGCAGTTTAGCTGCTTGGCTGCGATGCGGGGAGAGCGAAATTAACCCCTCCATCACCATGAACCGGACGAAACTACCTAAAGTTTGAACGGAAATGCCTTCAGCCCGCTCTCACGGGATAGCTTCAGCACCGCATTGATCAGCCGATCCATATTGGCAATCGACGTCTTGATGAACCGAATGGCTTCATCGAAGTCCTGACCGAGCCTGTTAACG
>CAISIV010000218.1 GCA_903885555.1 uncultured Hyphomicrobiales bacterium | reverse complement strand
GGTCGCGCGCAAGAGCGCGCGACCCCGGAATGACCCTCACCACCTCCCGCCCAAAATCCCCTTCGGCACCAGCGGCCCGCCGAAATCCAGACTCCTGATCCTCGGCCCGCCGCCCTGCCCGCGCAGTGTCAGTTCGGTGACCGCCCACACCAGCGCATCGAGCCGATCCGGGCTCGCGCCGTTCGATAATCCTCCGAGTCCGAAGTCGCACATTTGATCCTCCAGCGCGGCGAGCGGCGGATCGACGTGCTTGACCTTGCCTTGCGCATACATCGCCGCCACCGGCTCGGCGCGCAGCCACTTGCCGCGCGTCGCGTGCACTTCCCTGACCGGCACCGTGGGATCGACCTGACGCAGCACCGCGCGCACCATGTCGCCGCCCTGGTTGACCTCCGCCACCACCGCGTCCGCCTTGTGCCGCCGATACAACGCGATGGCGCGGTGCGCCCAGCCCGCCGGCGACAGGCCTTGCGCGCTGGCGTCCTCCAGCACGTAGACCATGCCGGCCTCGCTGATGCCGGCCGCGACGATGCCGCAGGTGGCGCCCTCGCGCGAGGAAGCCGGCGGATCGATGCCGACGACGACGCGCATCAGCACCGGCGCTTCGCGCACGCGGCACGCCTCGATTCCCACGCGCGTCCACAGCGCGTCGGCGCGGTCCTCGATGATCTCGCCGTCGATCTCCTGGCGGCCGAGCCGCGTGCCGGCATAGCGGCCGATCACCTCGGCGATGAAGGCCGGCGAGAGATGCGCGGCGTTGGCGTGCGTCGAGGCGCGCGTCACGGCCGTTCTGGGATCGGACAAAAGCCGCTTGATCAGCGCGGTCGGCCGCGGCGTCGTGGTGACGAGCTGGCGCGGTCGCAAGCCCAGCCGCAGGCCGAACTGCAGATTGTCGAAGGCGGCGTCGGGCTGGCGCCACTTCGCCAGCTCGTCGCACCAGGCGGCGTCGAACTGTGGCCCGCGCAATTGTTCGGGATCGTCGGCGGAGAAGACCAGCGCCACCGCGCCGTTCGGCCATTCGAGCCGCCGCCGCGACGAGGTCCATGACGGCCGCTCGCCACGCGGGCAATGCCGCAAAATGCCGGAGGGCCCTTCGATCATCACCTCGCGCGCGTCATGCGCGGTCTCGCCGACCAGCGCGATGCTGAGCGCGCGCTGCTCGGCGTAAGGCGGCGCGCCGGAAGCTTGCGCGCGCACCCACTCGGCGCCGAGCCGCGTCTTGCCGGCGCCGCGGCCGCCGAGCATCAGCCACGTCGTCCACGGAATGCCGCTGTTGCCGAACGCGGGCGGTTCCTGATGAGCATGCGCCAGCGTGATGAAGTCGTTATGGAGCGTCACCAGTCTGTGCGGCTGGATTGTCTTGAGCATCGTCCTCATCCGGGCGGCTTTCCATGAACGCCGCAATTCGGCGCGCAAGTTCGTCACGGAAGGCATCGGGGTCGGCGGGCATATCAGTGGCGTCGTCATGCATTGATCCTGGAACAGGTGTGGCGCAGCGCATGCCTTGCAGCTTGCGCATTGTTTCGGTGAGGCTCGACAGCGTGTGCGCGTTGCGCTCGGCGTCTTTCGCCGACGGTGTCGTCCGCGCCCGCAAGGCTTCGGCCTCGGCGAACTGCGACATTGTCGCGCGGTGCAGGCGATCGATGTCGGCAATGCGTTGCTCAAGCGTGACCGGCGGCACGGCCTCCAAGGCTTCCACCTCGGCCAGCAGCTTTGCCACCGGCGGCAGATCGCGCGGCGGCGCGACGTAACGCACCCAGCCTTCGCGCAGCGCCAGACGCCGCAAAACGGATTCATCGACACCGCAGTCGAGCGCGATCTCGGTGACATACCGCTCGGTTTCTTCGAACTGCCGCCGTGCATGCTCCTGCAGCTCGGCCGACAGCCGCGTGCGCATCGGCGACGGCGTGCCGGCAACCGGCCCGCCTTTGGGCCTGGGTGCGAGAGGCGATACTCTTTCTACTCCCCTCCCCCTTGTGGGGAGGGGTTGGGGGTGGGGGTCCTTCTTTGACGTGCGTATAGATTTCTTACGCACAGACGTGGCTGTGCCGCGCACGGCTGTGCGCTTTGCTGTCGCCATGGCGAAGCTCCGGTGATGATGGTGAAAAAAGCCGCTGGCCCCGCTTCGGGGACGCAAAAGGCGACTGTGCCAGGACCTTACACCAAGAGCGTCACGTTGTAAAGGTTTTTATTCCCTTCTGGGGCGCGCCGGGCCCCTACTCCCACCAGTGGTTGCACCCCTTAATTTGCTCCCTATAGTTGCGCCTCTCTTTGGGCGGGGCACCATGCAAAAACTCCTGAAAAACAATCGGTTCACGAGCGACCGAAACAAAATAAAATTTATTCGCTTCACAAAATTTATGATTCACATCGTGAGCGGAGGGCTTGTCCTCGTTTTTGGTTATCTTGAATTTAAAGACCTCAATCCGCAAAAGATTTTGATTCCGTCCGCTGCAGACGTCATCTGGAAAGCGATCCTAGTTATATATTATTGGTGCTGGGTGTTCGGCGTTCACTTCGACACAAATTATCAGGAACTGGCGTACGTCAAATTTCCAGGCAAGGGAAAATGGCCGGGCAAGGCCGTCGCGGCTCTGGTTCTCTTTGCCGGAATGGCCGCCGCACTTTTCCTGGCTCAAGGCGACATTGTCTATTTCTCCATTACGCTCACCGTGTTTTTCATTGTCGACCACGCAGCGTGGTATTGGGTCGTCAGAAAGGTCATGGAGGAGGCTACGGTCGAGTCAAAGACACAGTATAAAAAAGAGTCGGCCCATTATGAGATTGAGATAGCCGACACCGTCTATCAGCAGATAATGGGCAACTGGAAGTATCAACGGTTCTACGCGGGAGGCATCCTGATCTGCATGATCGACTTGTTTGCCTTGAGCGGCACAGTTCGCAATACGATAACGGCGGGGATATCGAATTTCGTAACGTGGCTGTCGCCAGCCGAGATCTCGACGATGACCTACATCATGCTGGTATTGCTGTTCGTGGCCGTGATGGAAATCTGGCATTGGGCGCGGCGGCTCGTCACGCTGGTCAGCGTCCTTACGCTCGAACGCCTCGAAAAGAATTACAGGCTCGTACCAGCCGGCAAAAGGCCCGGCTAGCTGCACTGGCGGCTCGCGAGCCAAATCGCCGCGGGACATCGCCCCGGTTGATTAAAATTGTCCCGCGCCCGTTAGCGGGTTTTTGAAGGCGCGATTGCTAGCCATGGCGCCATGGTCGCGGCGAGCAAGGGACTCAAGGTCAGGGAACGGCGCAGCACGCAGCGGCGTGTCATCAATCGCGTCGCGCAATATCATTGCGGGCTCGGCGCGCTGCCGCGCACCTGCATGGTGACCAATATTTCCGAGTCCGGCGCCCGGCTCTATTGCGAGACCGACATGCCGGACGCCTTTACGCTGGCGCTGTCGGGCGACGACGGGGATATCCGGCGGGAATGCCGCGTCGTCTGGCGGCTGGGCGGCGAACTCGGGGTCGAGTTCATCGACCGCCACGCGCGGTAGCGCCACATATATTGCGCGGTCAATAAAAAACCCCGGGGACATCCCCCGGGGCTTTGCCGTTTCGCGAGCGAGACGGTTAGAAGCGGTAGTTCAGGCCGACGCGAACCAGGTTTGCCTTGAACTTGATGTCGTTGTCGACGCCGCAGGTGCCGGCCGGGCACGTGACCTTGCCGAGATCGGCGTAGAGATATTCGACCTTGGCCGACCAGGCGCCGAGGAAGGCGTATTCGAGGCCGGCGCCGAGCGCGTAGCCGACATTGGTCTTGGCGACCGAAGCGGTGCCCGAGGTGGCCTTGATGTTGCCGAAGGCCGCGCCGCCGGTGATGTACGGCAGCAGGTTGTTCCAGCCGGCGTAGCCGATGCGGCCGCGCGCGGTGCCCATCCAGTCATTCTTGGTTTCGCAACCGGCCGGGCAATTGGTCGTGGTGCTGCCCTTCATGCCGCTCCAGTCGAAGTCGCCTTCGAGGCCCCAGACCCAGACGCCGGTCTGGTAGTTGTAACCGATGGTGCCGCCGGCCTGCGCGCCCTTGACGTCGAAATCGCCGGTGGAAACGCCGGTGCCCGACTAGCTCGATTTACCGAAGCCGTAGCCGCCGTTGATGCCGACGTAGAAGCCGCTCCAGTTGGCGTAAGCCGGCGCAACGTAAGCCGGCGCTTTGTAGCTGCGCGGCAGATCGGCCGACTGCGCCGCGATCGGCGCAATCAGCAATGCAGTGGCGGCAAAGCCGGCCCGAAGAAAATTGGTCATCATTGGAATCGACCCCTTACAAGTTACAGTGACAATCGGGTGATCTGGTGACCCGCCCGTATATTGGTGCGCACACACTTCGGGCGTGCGCAGTGTCAAGCTGCACTAGTTTGGTTAATAGCCAGTTAACCATAGAAGCTGTGGCGCAACGGGGACTTTACGTCGCGCCGATATGCGGTCGTTACGCGCGCGCGCGCAGCACCGCTTCGATCGAGATGCGCGACCACGGCGCATTGCGCGCACGGAATGCGGTGTAGGAGTCGTGCACCTTGCCGGAAATGGCGCTGCGCTGACCGAGCTCGCCCAACACATCGACCGACTGCTTGCGCGCGGCGGCGACGAGATCGTCGGGAAACGCCGCGAGCTTGACGCCATGATCGCCGATCAGCGCGGCGAGCGCGCGCGCGTTGAGCTGCTCCATCTCGGCCAGCGCATAATTGGCTTCTGTCGCACAGGCATGCGCGACGATCGCCTTGAGATCTGCTGGCAAGCCGTTCCAGGCCTGCAGCGACACGATGCACTCGCCGGTGCCGTTCGGCTTGTTGAAGCCCGGATAATAATAGAACGGCGCGACGCGATAGAGTCCGAGCGCGATGTCCGTGCCGGGCCCGACGAATTCCGCGCCGTCGATCACACCCGACTGCAGGCTTGAAAGAATTTCCGCCGGCGGCGTGGTCTGCGGCGTGGCGCCGAGACGGCGGTAGATCTCACCACCGAGACCGAGCGAGCGCAGCTTCAGTCCGCGCAAATCAGCGAGGCTGGCGACTTCGCGGCGAAACCAGCCGCCCAT
>CAISIV010000217.1 GCA_903885555.1 uncultured Hyphomicrobiales bacterium | reverse complement strand
CGCTTGAGCAACTCGGCGAATGGAAAGGCCCGGTCTGCCCGACGGCCGCTTTCTAGGCCTGACGGCACTGGCTTAAGAGGATTTGAGAATGAGCGTCGCCACCGATAGCCGCCCGCTTGCGGCCGGACAGCCATCGGCCGCGGTTGCGGCTGCGAAATCGAACCCGTGGTCGGAACAACCGGCGCTGTTCCGCTATGGCTTCCTCGTGGTCGTGCTGATCGTCTGGGAAATCGTCGGGCCGTTTATCAATCCGATCTTCTTTACTTATCCGTCGAAAATTGCAGTCGCCTTTTACGATCTCACGTTGTCCGGCGAACTGCCGTACTACCTCGGCCAGAGCCTGGAGGTGATGGTCTACGGTCTCAGCGCCTCTCTCGTGGTCGGCATTCCGCTCGGCATCGCCATGGCGCGGTTCCGCAGGCTCGACTGGGCGCTCGATCTGCCGATCAACGCGCTCTACGCGACTCCACTGGTCGCGGTAGTGCCGCTGCTGGTGTTGTGGTTCGGCATTTATCTCAAAGCCAAGATCATCGTCGTGTTCCTATTCGCGGTCTTCCCGGTCCTGATCAACACCTATCAAGGTGTGCGCGAATGCGACAAGAATATGCTCGAAGTCGCCAAGTCGTTTCGCTCCAGCGAGTGGGGGATGTGGCAGGACGTGCTGCTGCCTTTCGCGGTGCCTTACATCATCGCCGGCATTCGTCTTGCGATCGGCCGCGGTCTGATCGGCATGATCATCGCAGAGTTCTACACGACGATTTCGGGTCTTGGCTTCATGATCACGCGCTACGCCAACGTATTCGAGATGGATAAGGTCTTCGTGCCGGTGATCGTGCTGATGGTGCTCGGCGTGTCTCTGACGTCGCTGCTGAAGTGGGCCGGGCGGCGTCTGGCGCCGTGGAGCGCGGCTAACCGCTGAGCGCGGCGACTTTCGCCGTATTGTCTTTGCCGGTGTCGCGCGCGAAAATGCCTGTCCGTGAACAGGGCATCGGACAATGGCAGAACCTCCCATTTCACGCGGCTTTCGCGGCCGCGGTTCAGGCGGCAAGAGCACCCGCGTTCCGCCGGGCCAACATCTGGTGACGGATTTTCCGGTGCTGTCGGCCGGACCGACGCCGGAACCCGACCTCGCCAATTGGCGCTTCACACTCGAAGATGGCGAGACGCCGCTTGGCGAATGGAGCTGGCAGCAGTTCAACGCGCTGTCGCAGACCGAGCTGACCGTCGACATTCATTGCGTCACCACCTGGTCCAAGCTCGACACCAACTGGCGCGGGGTATCGATCGATACGCTGCTGGAGGCGGTGGGCTTGAGCGAGCCGCCGGGACCCTTCGTGCTGCTGCATTGCGACGGCGGGTATACCACCAACGTTCCGGCGGAAGATCTGCTCGACGGCAAGGCGATGGTCGCGACCCAATTCGACGGCGAGGCGCTCGATCCGGAGCATGGCGGGCCGGCGCGGCTGCTGGTGCCGCATCTCTATTTCTGGAAGAGCGCGAAGTGGGTGCGCCGCCTGCAATTCCTCGACAGTGAAATTCCCGGCTTCTGGGAAGAGAACGGTTACCACATCTATGGCGATCCGTGGCGCGAGCAGCGTTATGATGGCGACTGATCTTCCTGCCGCCAAACCGAAGCTGCAATGGATGACCGCGACCGTGCGCGAGGTCATCGACGAGACGCCGCGCGTGCGCAGCCTGGTGCTCGATATCCCCGACTGGCCGGGACACAAAGCCGGGCAGCACGTCGATGTGCGGCTGACATCGGACGACGGCTATCAGGCGCAGCGCAGTTATTCGATCGCGTCGTCGCCCGATGCGCCGCACGTCATGCTGACGGTCGAGCGGCTGCTCGATGGCGAGGTGTCGTCTTATCTCGCGGGCGACGTGATCGCCGGCGATCAATTCGAAATGCGCGGGCCAGTCGGCGGCTACTTCGTCTGGACTACCGCGCTCGGCGGGCCGGTGTTTCTGGTCGGCGGCGGTTCCGGTGTGGTGCCGCTGATGGCGATGTTGCGTCACCGCGCCGCGGCCAAATCAAATGTGCCGACGACATTGCTGTATTCCTCGCGCACAGCCGAGGACATTATCTACCGCGCCGAACTCGACCGGCTGTCCGGGCAGGGCGATGGCTTTACGCTGGCGCATACGCTCACGCGCGGGCAGCCGGACGGCTGGAGCGGTCTCAAGCGGCGCATCGACCGGGCTATGCTGCAAAGCGTCGGCTTTGCCCCGGAATTGAAGCCGCGTATTTTTGTCTGCGGTCCGACACCCTTGGTGGAATCGGCGGCGCGCGAGTTGCTCGACCTCGGCCATGCCGCGCAACTGATCAAGACCGAGCGCTTCGGCCCGACCGGCCGGTAGCGGCAACGCGTCACGGTCGAAAGTATGATGACGACGGCTTGGCGAACCGTACGGCGATATCGTAGCATTGGTATAATTTGAACACGCGGGGGGCTGCGTCATGATCGCCGGGCTGTCGATACAAACCTTCACCACGCTTCACGTCATCATTTCGCTGATTGCGATCGTGACGAGCTTCGTTGTGATGTTCGGCATGCTGGCCTCGAACAAACTTCCCGGCTGGACCGCGGTCTGCCTGTTCTTCACGGTGCTGACGACGGTGACCGGCTTCATGTTTCCGTTCGCAGGTTTCACACCGGCGATCGGTACCGGTGTTGTTTCGTCTGTGCTGTTGATCCTCGCTTTGGTCGGTCTCTACATCAAGAAGCTCGCAGGTTCGTGGCGCTGGATCTACGTCGTGACTGCGGTCGCTGCGTTCTGGTTCAACGTCTTCGTCCTGATCGTGCAGTCGTTCGAAAAAGTGAAGCTTCTCAATCCGGCCGCGCCGATGGTCGGCCCGCCGTTTGCCGAGCCGACCAACACGCACTTTGCCATCGCGCAAGGCGTAGCGTTGGTGTTCTTCGTCGTTATGGGTTTCCTGGCGGCGCGCAAATTCCGTCCCGGCCCGCCGCTGTCGTTCTAGCGCAGCGAAGTTTGTCGGCGGCGCCGGCTGAAATCAGTCATTGACATCCCTCGTGAAGGGGCCAGTGTGCCGCTACACGACACAATTTAACCTTTTGTCCGATTGGGGACATTCGAACCGTTTTGTCGGCTAACCGACAGACGAACGGAGGCGCATTCGCATTAGTTCGATGCTCCGCAGCACGGCGCTGATTCGGCGCGCTGGTCAAAATGTTGCGGTTTCCGCTCCCACCGACGGGAGCTTGGAGAACCGTAATGAATTCCAGTTCAGCTCCCGCGGGGGTAAACGGAATACTTCAGCATTTATCCAGAAAGACACTGGACCTTCTTGAGCCGCATCTTCGGCATGTGAAGTTGGCGCAAGGCACAATCCTTCAAGAGTCCGGCGAAGCTATTACCTCGATCTATTTTCCGCTCAGCGGCATGGTGTCGATGCTTGCGGTGCTCAAGACCGGCGAAGCGATCGAAGCTGGCGTTATCGGCCGTGAGGGTTTCGTCGGCGGTTATATTGGTCCACGCGGCTGGCGGGCCTACGGTCACGCTGTGATGCAGATGTCGGGCGAGGCCTCGCGGATCAACGTCAAGAATTTCAAGAAGGCCTATGACACCAGCGACGAACTGCGCATCCTCATCAACGGCTATCAGTCGGTGCTGTATTTCCAGGCGCAGCAGACCGCCGCCTGTCAGGCGCTGCATCAGGTCGAGGCGCGGATGTGCCGTTGGCTGTTGCAGGCACAGGATTGCGCCGGCGGCGACGTGCTGAACCTCACGCAGGAACTTCTCTCGCATATGCTCGGTGTGCGGCGCACCAGCGTCTCGGGGTCCGCCAACAAGCTGCAGGAAGAAGGGTTGATCACCTACAAGCGCGGCGTCATTCGTATCCTCGACCGCAAGGGGCTGGAGAAGCGCGCCTGCGAGTGTTATGCCGCCGTGCGTGGCGCCATCGCCGACGCGATGCCGCGCTAAGGCGCGCCTCACAATCAGCGCAATTCGCGGGACTAAGTCTGGTTATTGACATAGTGTGCATACGCTCGCCTGCATGCCATTGTGGAACCCGGTAAGTCATTTGACACAAGAACCAAAGCCGGTTGTCGAGCCCAAGCCGGAAGGCGCAGCCGTGCCTGCTAAAGACGGCAGCCTTGGCCTGCGTCTTCGTCAACAGGAAATCCTGGCCGAACTCGGTGTTATTGCTCTGCAAGGCGCGCCGTTTTTGGAACTTCTCGACCGCACGGCGAAGCTGGTGGCCGAAGGTCTGGAAGCCGAATTTTGCAAGATCCTCGAGTTTAATGCGATCGAGCAACGGTTTTTGGTTACCGCCGGCATCGGCTGGGGTCCGGACGTGATCGGCGTGGCGACGGTTGGCGCCGACATTGAATCGCCCGCCGGTTTTGCGTTGATCACCGGCAAGCCGGTGATTTCCAATCACCTCGAGAACGAGCAACGTTTCCGCACGCCGCAGCTTCTGGTCAAGCACGGCATCCGCCGCGCTATGAATGTCATTCTGCAGGGCGACGGCGCGCCTTATGGCGTGCTCGAAGTCGACAGCCGTTCCGAAGGCGAGTTTTCGGTGCGCGACGTTTCCTTCTTGCAGGGCGCCGCCAATGTGCTGGGCATGGCGATCGAGCGCCATCGCATCGAACGAAATTTGCGCGCCGCGCTTGAGCGGAATCAGTTGCTGCTCCGCGAGGTCAATCATCGCGTCAACAACAGTCTGGCGCTGGTCGCCAGCATGCTGCATTTGAAGGCGGCAACCGTCAGCGACGACATCAAGGTCCATCTGGACGAAGCGTCGAACCGCATCACGGCGATCGCGCGCGCGCATCAGCGGCTGTATCAGACCGAAAAATTCGAGACGCTGGATCTTGGCGGCTATCTCGAGGACGTCTGTCGCAATCTGTCTGAGTCGTTGTCCGATTGTGAATTGCATGTCAGCGCCATCGTCGGCATCGAAATTCCGCCGGATCAGGCGGTGCCGATCGCGCTGTTCGTCAACGAACTCGTGACCAACGCGGCAAAACATGGCCGCGGCGATTCAAAGTGCGAAATCTGGGTTACGATCACCCATGCCGTCGAAGGCAGCATTTTGTTGTCGGTTCGCGACAATGGTCCGGGTCTTCCGGCCGATTTCGACATTGCCGCGCAAAAGGGTTTGGGCATGCGCCTGGTCACGGCCTTTGCAAAACAATTGCGCGGCGAGCTGACAATCCATCGGCGTGCGCCCGGCACGGAATTTGTGCTGTCGTTTCCGATCGCGATGCACTGACTTTTTCTAATGTCTTTCGTAACGTACCGATAAAAAAGAAGCCGCCGTTAGCGGCGGCTTCTTTCAGTTTAGCTGAATGCTGTCGTCACTTGAGTTGGGTCGAAACACTCTGGAACGACGCATTCAGGCTGGTGCCAAGTCCGTTGACCACGGCAATAATGGCAACCGCAATTCCGGCGGCGATCAGGCCGTAGAGACGCTCTGAAACGATGCGTTGAGGCTGGTGCCAAGTCCATTGACGACGGCGATGATGGCAACGGAGATTCCAGCGGCGATCAATCCGTATTCGATGGCGGTAGCGCCGTTCTCGTTCTGCAAAAACGCCAGCAAGTTCGACATGAGAGGAGAGCTCCGACATGTTGCAAGCACTGCAACCTTACCGAGCGTTTCTTAAGAGAGCCTTTTTTAGTATTCTAAAACTGCTCATGACATTGCGACTTGGAAAATTGAATCGCGACCGTTGTGTGCGCTGCCATAGAGGCCGCTTATCGCAAACGCGGCAGCAACTCTTGATTCTTCTCGGTAATTCCCTGGCGTCGCAGCACCAAGCGTTTTTTGTTGTCGCCGATAAATTCTCGTTATGTTATTTACAGCGACGATTTGTTCAAACGTCTTCCGGATTGTCGACGTAAATCAGCCCCGCCTTCGCCAGCGGTTCGCGCATGTTGTACATGTCGAGCCCAAGAATACCCGAGGCCAGTTTCACGCGCTTCGCTTCCTCGTCGTCGAACCGCTTCTGTGCCTTGGCCGCTGTCTCGACGGCGTATCTTTTCGGCACGACCACAACGCCGTCGTCGTCGGCTACCACTGCGTCGCCCGGCTCGACATAGACGCCAGCGCAGACGACCGGAATGTTGACCGAGCCCAAGGTCGCCTTCACGGTGCCCTTGGACGAGATCGCCCGCGCCCAGATCGGAAATCCCATCTCCTTGAGTACGGCAACGTCTCGGCAGCCGGCATCCAGGATGACGCCCTTCACGCCGCGCGCCTTCAGCGACGTGGCGATGAGGTCGCCGATCATGCCGTCGGTGTTGTCGGTGGTGCAGCCGAGCACGACGATATCGCCGGGCTGGCACTGCTCGATGGCGACGTGGAGCATCCAGTTGTCGCCGGGCTGTGCCAGGATGGTGACCGCGGGACCCGCAATCGATGCGCCCGCCCAGACCGGCCGCATGTAGGGCTTCATGAGCTGATAGCGGCCGAGCGCTTCGTGCGTGGTCGAAGCACCGAGCTTTTCGAAAGTGGCGATGGCATTCTTATCGGCGCGTTTGATGTTGCGAACGACGACGTTTTTCATTTTCGTATCTCCGGTCTCAGCCGAGGGTGTCGGTGACGACGCGTGGGAACAGCGTCTGGTAGGCTTCGCCATAGGTCATCGGCACGCCGGTGTTGCGTGAACCCTGGATGCCGCGGTTGAGCGCAACGCGCTCGTAATAGCCCCACAAATGCTTCTGCGCGGCGAGAATCTGGAACGCCTTGTATTTCTGCTCCCACACTTCGTCGATCTTCACGATGAGGTCGGGCTTGTAGTTGCACTGTTCGGGCTGATGCGGCTCGAACAGGTAAACCGGCGGCGCGGAGTATTTGTACTTGGCGCCGGGCTTGTGCCCCATGGCTTGCGCGACGACGCGGGTTTCCTGCGCGAAGTGGGCGGCATTCGGATGATCGAAATTGTAGGGGTCTTCCAGCGCGTGCGTCAGCACGAAGGCCGGATTGGTCTCGCGATAGATATCGATCATGCGGTCGAAATGCTGCTCGTTGAGCTTGAGCGGATAGTCGCCGCAGTCGAAGAATTCGATTTCGGCGCCGAGCAAGGCGGCAGCGCGTTCGGCTTCGTCCTTGCGCCCGGCCTTCACGCTTTCAAGCGTTGCGCCGGCTTCCTTCCAGGCAAACTGGCTTTCGCCGCGCTCGCCGAACGACATGCACACGATCTTCATTTTATAGCCGCGCTTGGCGTGCAGCGCGATGGCGCCGCCGGCGCGCCAGACAAAATCGCCTGGATGGGCGGTGATAACGAGGCCAGTTTTTTGCTCGGTCATGATCGTTTCCTTTAAGCGCTCTTCGTGCGGCATCGGCCGGAAATAGTCGTTCCGGCCGGTGCTCGATCTCTTATCTCGTTGCGGAAGTCCAGCGGCAAAGATGCAGGGCTTACTCGACCTTCAGGTTGAGCTTGCGCACCAGCGCGCCCCACTTCTTTTCTTCCTTGTCGACATCATCGGCGTATTCGGCCGCCGTCGATGTCAGCGGATCGCCACCTTCTGTTGCAATACGCTGCTTCACTTCGTCGGTCATGACCGCCTTTTTCAATTCGGCGCTCAGCTTTTCGATGATGTCCTTGGGCGTGCCCTTCGGAGCCAGCAGACCGTAGTGCAGAGAACCGTCGAAGCCGGGCAGACCGGCTTCGGCGAAGGTCGGCACGTTCGGCAGCCCGGAGAAGCGCTCCTTGCTGGCGACCGCGATGACCCGCAGGTTGCCCGATGCGATGTTGCCGAGCGCGGGCGGCAGCACACCGAACGCAATCGGCACGTGGCCGCCGAGAAGATCGTTCATTACCGGCGCGGTGCCCTTGTAGGGAATGATGGCGACATCGACGCCGGCCTCGGACTTGAAAAGCTCAGCGCACATATAGCCGCCGGTTCCAACCGCTGAGGTGCCGAGGTTGATTTTGCCTGGATCCTTCTTGGCGAGTTCTATGAACTCTTTGAGGGTCTGCGGTTTGAACGATGGATGTGCCATCAACGCGACCGGCATCGATGCGATCATGCCGATCGCTTCGAGGTCCTTGCGCGGGTCGAACGGGATATTGGCGTAGAGCGCCGGATTGATCGAGATGGTACCGGTGTGCCCGAGCAGCAGCGTGTAGCCGTCCGGTGCAGCGCGCGTGACCGCGCGCGTGCCGATCGTGCCGCCGCCGCCGGGACGGTTCTCGACCACGACCTGCTGCTTGAAGGCTTCGGAGAATTTCTGCGCAACAACGCGCGCCATCGCGTCGACGCCGCCCGCGGCCGTATAGGGAACGATCAACGTGATCTGGCGGGTCGGGTAGTCGGCTGCGAAGGCCTTATGCAGGGGAGCGGACGCCAGCAGCGCGGCGCCGGACATCATCATACTTCGGCGAGTGAATTTCATCGTTGAATCCTCCATTGCGCTCATTTTTTATGTCCCGGATTATACCCAATCGGTATCAGATTGTCGGGCTCCAGTTGACCAGAACCTCGCGATAGCCGGTCCCGTATTTTTCGACATGACCGACCGCCGGGAAGGGGTAGTGGAAGCCCTGTACCAGAATCTTTTCGGCCACCAGCATATCGTAGACCTTGCGGCGGGTCGCCTCGGCGGCCACCGGATCGACGTCCAGCATAAAATGCCATTCGGGATGGCGCGCGAATCCGACGTGGATGTCCGGCGCCTTCGATCTCGGCGGCATCCTGATCACTTATAACCGGCTCTGGATCATCGTCTTCACCGGCATCGTGTTCGTGGCGCTGCTCGGCATGCTGCGCTT
>CAISIV010000216.1 GCA_903885555.1 uncultured Hyphomicrobiales bacterium | reverse complement strand
GGCCGAAGCATGCCTTATCTGCTCTGCGGAGATTCTGTTCGGGTCGTAATGAAAGACCTCGCCGTCCACCACGATGCGGCTGATGCCGTGCGGCAGAGACAATTCCCTTGTCCCTCGCGGGAACATCTGCACCCGACGATGGCCGTCGATCAATTGATGCTGTTGCGCGACAAGCGTTTCATGCGGTTCCGGAATGGTCTCAGGTTCATCCGGGGCAACGCCGCCACCTTGAGCGCGGCCTACTGCACCACCAGTGGAAAGAAAGGCCAGCATTCCGGCCGCACCAAGTCCACCAATAGCGGACCCAGCGCCGCCAATAATTTGGCCCAATTGACTCGGTGCCGGGCTGGTCTGCGTGCCCGAACTTGTGCCGCCCATCTGGCTACCCAAACCGGTATCAATTCCGGCGAGCCATTGCGCGGTCTGGAACGGATACGCTTGCTGCGTGAGGAATTGCTGATAGGCTGCGGCATCCTTCGCCTGCTGCGTCTGCTGCTGCACAGTACCGGCACCAAGTTGGGCAGTCGATCCGGTCAAGCCAGCACTCTGTCCGGCCACACCGAGATTGCCGAGTGAGTATGCGCCCGCCGCCTGCGCTTGCTGTTGTGTCAGCGCCGTGTTGAGGCCCGTCTGATAGCCTTGGTTTCTCAGACCAGCGATAACAGGAGCCTGCGCAAGCTGCTGTTGGTTTGCCGTTTCAGCTTCCGCGATCGCTTCACGGTTTCCGCCAAGAGCGCCTTGAGCAATGGCGTTGCCCTTAACACTCTGCATCTGCCGTTGATTTTGTTTATCAAACTGCGCCTGAGTAGCGTCGATGACTTGCTGCGTGTACGGGCTTTCGTACTGCTGGATCTGCGCAGCCGTAATGGGCGACGCGGCGTTCGTCGCCAACCCTGCGGCTTGCTGAATATATGGTTGAGCAAACCCAGAATACTGGTTAATCCCGGCGACGCCCGTATTCTGCTGTGCGTTAAACGGTGCAACGATCTCACCGCCATAAGGCGTGTACGGCGTGTCAGCGACACCCTGTGCCCGCGACATCAAATCCGAATAGGCCTGCATCGCCTGCGGATTAGGTGCCGTAGTGGTGTTCGAAGTCGAGGTGTTGCTGCCTTTGCCCATCGGAATTATACCGTTGCCCCGTTGCCTTCAGAATGCTTTGTTGCCGCTTCTTTCGGAACATCACTGCACCAGACGTCGTCTTCCGCGAGCTTCTTCAACATCGTCATGACCTCTCGCAGAAGCGGGACCATGTCGTCACGAACAGTCCGATGCGGCATCGTCCGATCGCCGTGCTTGGAAAGGAAATCCGCCACATCTTTCCGTAGTTCATCGTATCCACGGTCGATCGTATCGCGGACTTGCGGAAGCGGCACGCCACCTCCGTAAAGGAAATAGGCGCCGACCGGCGGCCCGAGCCGGCGCCGATATAGTCTAACCTTCGGCATCATCTGCTTTGCCGTGATGATCCCGGTAAAGAACGGAATCCCCATCTTGTCGGCACAGCTCTTGCCAAACTCAATCAGAGCATCGGCATTCTTTGAGCGCCGATATTCAGCGTCCACGAAATTCCAGAACTCTTCGAGGTGCCAATCGCCGGTGTAATAGAAGTCCCCGATACCAAGGCACGTCGACGCCTCGATCTTACCAGGTGGACCGATGACACCGACGATGACCTTATCGCCAGAAAAGCACCGGCGCAGAAGCGCGCGGACCTTGTCATCGTCAAAAGTGAACATGGCATTTTCGCGCGCCAGACGGCGGCACATCGACATTACCTCATCTTCATCTTGAGGTGTGGCAATCCGTACCTTTGGCAGTTCAGGCTGCGACATCAGTGCCCCTTACCGTTTGGCCGCTCGGCCGCCTCGGTACCATCAGCCACAACACCACCGACCGCGCCGGCCTTGGCCTCGTCGATCAGTGCCAAAATGTCGTTAAGATGATTACGCAAATCCTCGGCGCACTTAGCGTCCATGCGAAGACGGCAAGCCACGGAAAGATCGCCATTCACTTCACCTTTGCCGTCCGAACCAAACTCGAAAACGCCAAGCTGGACGTTGACGACGCCGTTCAACACGCCACGGCCGGTCACCGCGTTCACGAAGGTTACACCTACGTTGTCACTCGATTTCATTGGTCGAATCCTTGATTTGTTACAGCAACATCCCTAGTGAACGAGCATGGTCGATTGGATCACGCGCAGCCTTTGACAAGTTACAAGGGCCACAAGTAATTTGCAGATTACTCCGAATGTTTGTGCCGCCCCTTGATAGGGCGACAATATGGTCGACGTGATACTTGTCGCCAACCTTTTTGCGACAATAAGCGCATCTTCCATTTTGCAGATCAAAAATTTCACGAACATCCTCTATCGTAAATCCGCCACCAACATTCTTTTCCAAAAGACGACGACGCCCATTTGCCACCTTGGAGTTATGTTTTGCCTTCTCAGGATTAGCTAGAACCCATTGTCGAGTTCGCTCTTGTGCTTTTTCCCTTACTTCTTTTCGAGTATAACTCTCATAGTAGTACTCGTTCGACTTTTGTTTGATCTTGGTACTATTTTTAGCGTATCCGACCCTTGTCTTCAGTCTGAACTTTTCCGGATTTTTGTTGTACCTTATTCTATCTAATTCATTTCGCCTGTCTTTTGTCTTGCCGCGATATTCGGTATCACGAACTCTAACGTATTCTCGGTTTTCATCTTTCCATTTCGCTAAGTTTTCTTTAACACATTCAATGCAGCTATTATTTGAGATGCGCCTAGGAGCGATATGTCCTCTTTTGCATGGCCTACCAAAATAGAGTTGAAGCCCTAGAGAGATTGCCTCTTTACGCGACGCGCCTATTTTCTTAGACTCTTGTTCATCCATATCGAACGTCCCTTCGTTCGGTTGTGGTTTGAGGCTCGCGGCGTTCAAGCGCTTAGCGAGCCTCGTTGATTCATATCATTTTTTTGCCGGCGGCGGAAGTTTGCGAAGAGTCTCCACTTCCTGTTTCCGCGCCGCCATCACCCACGCATCTAAAATTTTATGCCCATCCTTGAGGCTGCCCTTACCTATCCGGCGCACGGCCTCCGGCGCGATCACATACTCGCCGCCGCTCAGCATCACTGGCACCGGATGGTCGTGCCCTTCACGGTGAGCACCACCTTCGCTATAAGTGCCACCGGCATGCAGCATCCCGAGGCGCGGCGGTCGTGGTGGTCGGGGAGCACCGGAACCGTGCTTAATCGGCATATCTGGCACACCGAACATTGAGTGAGCCATTGCCAAGCCCGCACCAGTGTTTCCCTGCCCCATCGATGAGATGTGAGCTGCGGGCAGCACATAACTCCCCGAAGGGACGGAAGTCCGGTGATTATCAGTTCTGCCTGGCACGATCGAAGAGATCGGGCCGACGTGCATCATACCGTGGGCTTCCTGCTTTTGTTCCCAACTGGGGGTGAGATTTGGACGCCTGGCAACGTCGAACCCACCGCCAGCCCGGTGCAGTGCACCGCCTCGAGCCATCAGCGGCCGCGCCATCGGATTGTTCGGCGTTGTTCCCATGGGCGACGGCGGCTGCGAAAGACCAGTCGGCACCGGCGGGACGGCTGGCTCCATCGGCGCAGAGGGCGGCATTCCGTTCGGCGCGGCCATGGGCGCAGGGGATCCCGGGGAAACACCCATGGGAGCGTTTAAGCCGGGGTTAAATTGATTTGGCACCATGCCGGCCGGCATCATACCTGGCGGCTGCGGCGGCATAATGCCCATCTGTGGGGT
>CAISIV010000215.1 GCA_903885555.1 uncultured Hyphomicrobiales bacterium | reverse complement strand
TTGAAAGCAGCCTCGGTCGCCCCCGGAGAAAGAATTGATATTTCTGCAGCTGTGGCATGATTTGAAACTGCTGTGACCCATATCAAGATTGCTGCGGCCGCGGAATTTGCACGAATCATGATTTCTCCCCTTTTTGTTTTGTTAGCTTTTCACCCCGGTTCAATTGCTTCGCACAAACCGGCGTCGTAACAATTGCCGAGCGGACTGACGGCGGGGATCATTCGCTCGAATTGAGCAATCTATTGATATAATAATCCGCAATCTTCTATATTATAGGGTCTTTTGTGCCAAGCCATTGACAAATACCCGGAGTGACAGAAGTCTTTGTCCAACGAGCGATCGTCAAAGCAAAACGGCGACGCCATAGGGAGCTTACGATGTCCAAGGTGCCACTAACGTTCGCCTGCGGGCTGTATGATCGCGTCCTCGCGCTCGCGACCGGCGCGGTGCCGGTCGAAGGGGTAGACCTCAACTTTATCAACCTCGATTCGCCGCGCGAGATATTCGACCGAATGTCCGGCGGCTTAGAGTTTGACGCCTCTGAATATTCGAGTTCGGAATTCATTTCCAGGTATTCTGCGGGTCAATGTCCGTTCGTCGCACTGCCAGTCTTCCCCTCGCGCTCTTTTCGCCATGGCTTCATCGCCGTCAACCGAAAATTCGTCCGCACGCCGAAGGATTTGGAAGGTAAGCGGGTTGGGTTGCCGATGTACGCGATGACCGCATCGATTTTCATCAAAGGCTTGTTGCAGCACGAATTCGGCGTCGACCTTTCGACCATACAATGGGTTGAGGGGCAAATTAACGGCGGCGAAGCGCATGGAAATCCGACGACGATGCCGCTGGTCCGACCGGTTTCCATCGAACGCAATCGATCCGGAAAGTCGCTAAGTAAGCTCCTTGAAGAGGGCGCCATTCACGCAACAATTGGAACTGCGCTGCCGCAGGCACTTGGCCGCAATCCGGATATTCAGCGTCTGTTCCCGAACTTCCGCGAGATGGAGAAGGACTATTACCGGCGCACTCGCATCTTCCCCATTATGCATCTGCTGGCAATCCGCCGTGACGTTTATGAACGGCATCCCTTCGTTGCAACGAGTCTGTACAAAGCGATGTGCGCCGCGAAAGAAACCGCGGCTGCAAAGATGCGCGCCGGCGTCTCGCTGCGCTACATGCTCCCGTGGATGGCAGCCGATATCGAGGAAATCGACGAGATATTCGGGGGCGATGCCTTCCCCTACGGGATCGAGCCCAATCGGCCGACGCTTGAAGCTCTCATACAGTACCTGCACGACCAGAGTCTGATCGCGAGGCCTATGAAAGTCGACGACCTGTTTGTTCAGACTTACGGGTGAGTTTGAGTTCGATCTTGCGAAAGATGATGCCTAGTTAGACCGCCACGGTGAAAACTGCGAAAGGCCTCAATGAATAAGCTCGGCTGGTTGATCGGTTCGCTTGCGCTCGTTGCCACCACCTCGCTGGCAAGAGCCGAGGATGTCGCAGCTTTTCCTTCCAGGGCGATTAGACTCATTGTCCCGTCTTCGCCCGGAGGG
>CAISIV010000214.1 GCA_903885555.1 uncultured Hyphomicrobiales bacterium | reverse complement strand
CTCGTATTCCAGACGGTCCCCAGGCATCGGCCAACGATGCGGACATCAGCAACAGTCCACCTTTGGTTGCCGAGTAGCCGACGGTCACCGAAGAACCGCGCAGGCCACCCATGCTTGAGACGAACACGATGCTGCCCCGTTTGCCATTCGTCTGCATTTGCTGCGCGGATGCTTGCGCGCAGGCTAGCGCGCCCGCCAAATTCACGCCGATCATGTGCTGGAAGTCTTGCTCAGTGAGTTTTGGTCCGTCAGACGCTAGAGCAATTCCCGCGTTGCAGATCATCGCATCGACGCCACCCCACTCTCGTGCTGCGTCGACCAGCGCCGCAACACTAGAGGACTCAGAGACGTCCGTTTGCACGAACCGAGCGATCGTGCCTTGTTCGGCCAGAAGCTCGGCCGTGGGCACCCCTCCCTCGCGTGGTAAAGGCGTCAGGTCACCGATGATGATGGCCTTGCAGCCGTGCGCGGCCATGGTGCGCGCGATGCTTCGCCCGATGCCGCTGGAACCGCCGGTGACAATGGCGACCTTGCCTTCCAGCATCAACTTCATACCAAATCCTCGCCGTGTTTGACGATTCCGACGGTCATGGGCCTACGTCCTTCGTGACGTCGGTTGAATTCAACTGCGCGGGTCAGAGCCCGGAAGATTCTTGACGTTAATGTTGGCGGTCGCGCGAAAGTGCTTCGCGATCAAGTCGATCGCCTTATCCGCATTGCGTTCAATCGCGGTCGCCTCCATCAATGCCTTGTGCTCGGCCACCGTGTCTCGCTCTTCCGGCGATGTAATTTGTTCTGCAAGATTTCGGTAGCGCTCGCTCTTGTCGTACAGCATGCTGCAGAGCCTGATCAACCACGGCGAGCCGCAGTGCGACACCAGCGCTTCGTGGAACTGACGGTGCGCCTGAGCCCATGCTGCGTGAAGCTCCAACGTCACAGGCGGTGGAGTACGGGAGAGCCGGTGGAAGCTGCTCAGGATCCCGGCTTCCAAATCAAGGTTCCCGCGCTCTACTGCCTTGCGAATCGCAATTGCCTCGATCTCGATGCGCGTCTCGGTAAGGTCGATCAGATCATCGAGAGAAACAGGTGCGACGCAAAACCCGCGCTGATCCTCCGATTGCACCAAACCGTCCGTAACAAGTCGCGACAGAGCTTCCCGTACGGCGGTTGCGCCGATTTCGAACCGCTCGGACAACGCTTGTATTCGTAAACGTTCGTTGGGACGAAGTTGGCCCAGCAGGATGGCTTGCCTAATGCGCTCGAAGGCGAGGGAGGTGAGGCTCTTGCCGGGATTCGCCGCCAATGTGGGTGCAGGTGTGGCCATTCGGGGGACGTTCCATCTAAGGATAACTAACCAAATCTTAGCAAAAACCCGAGTTTCAACTGTTGAAATAAGTTTATCGATTTTATATCATAAAATCTATAAAATCACGAGCGCTTCCGGTGCCCACTGGGTATTTCAAGCGATCTTTCTAATCCCTCGGGAAGACAAAGCAGGTCACCATGAAACTGGCACGGTATTCAACTCAAGGTCGCAAATCGGGGGGGGTCGTGAGATCG
>CAISIV010000213.1 GCA_903885555.1 uncultured Hyphomicrobiales bacterium | reverse complement strand
TTCCGACAGCGAGCCGCCGAACACCGTGAAATCCTTGGAGAACAGGTAGACGACGCGGCCGTTGACGGTGCCCCAGCCGGTGACGACGCCGTCGCCGGGGATCTTCTGCTTTTCCATGCCGAAGTCGTTGGAGCGGTGTTCGACGAACATGTCGAATTCCTCGAAAGAGCCCTTGTCGAGCAGCAGTTCGATGCGCTCGCGGGCGGTCAGCTTGCCGCGTTTGTGCTGGGCCTCGATGCGCCGTTCGCCGCCGCCCAGACGGGCTTCCGCGCGCCGGTCTTCCAGCCTGTCGAGAATGTCCTTCATGGCCTCGCCTTGCCCCTTCGCCCGTCACATCTCGCAATCATTGCTGCATTGCGGTGCAAAAGCCATACCACGGGGGTCTTTTTGGCGGCCGGATTGGCCCTTGGTTTGGCGCTTGGTTTGGGCCTTGGCACAGCCCCCAAGGCTGACTAGACACCCCTTATGACCGACGATTCAAAGACCGCGACCCCGGCCGCCGCCCTGCTGCAACAGGGCCTGTTTCACCACCGCCAGGGCCAGCTGGACCTGGCGATGCAGCGCTATGTCGATGTGCTCAACAGCGACCCGACCAATACCGACGCTCTCTATTATGTCGCCGTCGTCGCCTGCGAGGACGGCCAGTACCAGCAGGGCGTCGATCTGGCCAAGCGCGCCATCGAGATCGGCAAGCCGCAGGCCCGCGTCCACAATCTGCTCGGTCAGGCCTATGACCGGCTCGGCCAGAAACTCGAGGCGATCAAGGCATACGACGCGGCGTTGGCGCTCGACCCGAATTTCGCCGCGGCGCATGGCAACCGCGCCAGCATCCTGGCGGAAACCGGATTTCCCGAAGAAGCGCTCAAGGCCTACGACCGCGCGCTGGCGCTGAACGCCAATTCCGGCGCCGACTGGTTCAACCGCGGCACGCTGCTGCACGATACGGGCCGGCTGCAGGATGCGGTCGACAGTTACGGCCACGCGCTGGCGCTCACGCCCGATCTGCCGGAAGCCCACATCGCCAATGCCGCCGCTTTGATGAGCCTCGGCCGGTTCGATGACGCACTGGCAGGCATGGATCGCGCCATCAAGCTCGATGCGTCCCTTGCGGTCGCGCATCACGGCCGCGCCGCGGCGCTGAAAGGTCTGGGGCGAGACGCGGAGTCGAAGGCGAGCGCACAACATGCCGCCGAACTCGACAAGGCAGTAGCGGAAGCGAAAACAGCGCCGTCACACTGAGGTGTGACGCGGGCTAGCGCAGCAGCTTGAGCGCACTCACCGCGGCTTCGAAATCGGCCAGACGAAACGCGCGACGCGCCAGCGCCTCATCATCGCTGCCCCAGGACGACATCTGCCAGTCTTCGTCGACATGCGCCGCAGCCCAGGCCGCCTCCGCCGAAATCGCATCATGCGCCAGCGCGAGCGCAATCAATGCCGAACCGGTCAGCGTCGTGATCGACGCCACCGCACCGAGACGCCAATGATCTTTCGGAATCGCCGCGCGCGCCTTGGCAATCGTATCGTCCTGCTGCGCCGCAAAGACGATGCCCTCGACCAGCAAGAAGCGCTCACCGAGCTTGTCGCGGGCCCAGTCGATGACCGGGTCCCAGTGCTGCGCCTGACGCATCACCAGTCCCGGCGGTGAATCGGCGCGATAGCACAGCAGGTCCGAGCCGAGATATTTCGCCACTTCATCGGTGACCGGGCCGGCCTGGTCGGCGACCGCATCGATCACCGCATTGGCAAGCCGCGTCAGCGGCATGCGCGCGGGCTCGATCACGGTATCCTGCGCGTGCCATTCCTGCGCGATCAATTCGGCCAGCGCGCGCACCGGCGCCGCCAGCGCGCGGCGCACCGGAGTCTTGACCGGCTTGTCATCGAGCAGAATGGCAAAGCCGCCCTCGCCCGCAACGTCGGCGACGGATGCGTGTTTGTAAAACCGTTTGCGCAGCGACGCCTTCGCGCCCTGGCGTGCCGATACCATTGGATCGAGCGGCTGATTTTCAAAAAGTTCGCCGAGAATATCACGCATGATGGGGCAACTCGTTCGCGGCGGTTGAAACGGCCGGCGGCCATAAAGCATCGAGCGCCGCATTTAGCGCGGCGAAATCGTCGATCACGGCCGCGGCGCCGGCCGCGTGCAGATCGCTGACGGCGTGATATCCCCACGATACACCGACGGCAGCAGCGCCGGCTGCGCGCGCCATCTCGATGTCGAAAGCCGTGTCGCCGATCACTACGGTGTCGGAAGCCCCAATGCCGGTCTCGGCCATCGCCTGCAGCACCATGCCCGGATGCGGCTTCGAGGGCGAGGTGTCGGAAGTCTGGATCGTGGCGAAGGCCTTCATGAAGCCATGCTGCTCCAACATCGCGGTGACGCCGCGCCGCGATTTTCCGGTGGCAATGCCGAGCACCACGTCGTCACGCTGGGCCAGTTGTTCGATTGTCTGCTGCGCGCCGGGATACAGCGGCGCCTCGTGCTTGCCGGCTTCGCGCAGCGTGAAGAAGGCTTGCCTGTACCGCGCTGTGAGACTCTGCACCGGATGCGCCTGCCCACCGGCCAGACGGCTGAAGGCGTCGTCCAGCGACAGGCCGACAATCGACAACAGCTCCGCCCGCGGCGGACAGACGAGGCCATGATGGCCATAGGCCTCCGCCATCGCCGCGCAGATCATCCGCTGGCTGTCCACCAGTGTGCCGTCGACGTCGAATAAAATCAGGTGCATCACGAGTCCGTCATTGTGCGCTGCAATAAGACGGAACCTTGCCGCCAGCGCAACAGGAAATCACGTCCTTCGATAGCATCATTTGGCACCCCGTCCGTGCCATGCCACCGCCTCTTTCAGGGAGCGAAATATGCTGCGGCTGCTTACAGTTGATGACCGTCAGCCATGACGGAAGGATAGGTAGCTTTGAGCCATTCTAGGTCATAATATCCGGGCTGGAATCGAGCCGGATCACAAGGCCGACCTTCAGGGAAGTAGCAGCCGCCAAAATACCGTCGAGTGGCTGTGACGCGTCGCCGTGTCAGTCATGTGTGGTGCGGGGCGCGTGTCGAGGAAGCAATGAAGAACACTGACATTTCCAATCCCGAATATTTCCACAAAGTCGTCGACTGTCAGTATGCCTGTCCGGCGCACACGCCCGTTCCCGAATATATCCGGCTGATCGCGGCGGGCCGTTACTCCGACGCCTACATGATCAACTGGAAGTCGAACGTGTTTCCGGGAATTCTCGGCCGCACCTGCGACCGCCCCTGCGAACCGGCCTGCCGCCGCGTCCGCGTCGAGGATGAACCGGTCGCGATCTGCCGGCTGAAACGCGTCGCCGCCGACTTCAAGGACGACATCACCGCGCGGCTGCCCAAGCCCGCGCAGCACAAGAACGGTAAGCGTGTCGCTTTGGTCGGCGCCGGCCCCTCCTCGCTGACGGTGGCGCGCGATCTCGCGCCGCTCGGTTATCAGGTCACGGTGTTCGACGGCGACAAGAAAGCCGGCGGCATGATCCGCACGCAGATCCCCAAATTCCGCCTGCCCGACAGCGTCATCGACGAAGAGACCGGCTACATCCTCAATCTCGGTGTCGACTTCCGCGCCGGCAAACGCATCGACAGCATGAAGGCGCTGCTGGCTGAAGGCTGGGACGCCGTGTTCGTCGGCTCCGGCGCGCCGCGCGGCCGCGATCTCGACATTCCGGGCCGCCAGGAAGCCGCCAAGAACATCCATATCGGCATCGACTGGCTGTCGTCGGTGTCCTTCGGCCACATCACGTCGATCGGCAAGCGCGTCATCGTGCTCGGCGGCGGCAATACCGCGATGGACTGCTGCCGTTCGGCGCGCCGTCTCGGCGGCGATGAGGTCAACGTCATCGTCCGCTCCGGCTTCGACGAGATGAAGGCCTCGCCGTGGGAGAAGGAAGACGCCCAGCACGAAGGCATTCCGATCCATAACTTCCTGGTGCCGAAGCAATTCATCCACGAGAACGGTAAGCTGACCGGCATGACCTTCGAAAAGGTCAAAGCCGAGTACGACGCCAAGGGGCGCCGCAAGCTGGTGAATGCCGGCGAGCCGGACGTGCACTTCCCCTGCGACGACGTGCTGGTCGCCGTCGGCCAGGAGAACGCCTTCCCGTGGATCGAGAAGGACTGCGGCATCGAGTTCGACGAATGGCATATGCCCAAGGTCGACAAGGTGACGTTCGGCTCGACCAACCCGAAAGTGTTTTTCGGCGGCGACGCGGCGTTCGGCCCGAAGAATATCATCTGGGCGGTGGCGCATGGCCACGAGGCCGCGGTGTCGATCGACAAGTTGCTCAGCGGCGAAGACATCACCGACCGCCCGGCTCCGGCGATCGACATGATGAGCCAGAAGATGGGCATCCACGAATGGTCCTACGACAACGAGATCGAGCCGGATAAGCGCTACAAGGTACCGCACCGCGACACCGTGGTGGCGCTGAAAGACATCAAAGCCGAAGTCGAACTCGGCTTCGACATCCAGCTTGCCGTCAAGGAAGCCGGCCGCTGCCTCAACTGCGACGTCGAGACGGTGTTCTCGGCATCGCTCTGCATCGAGTGCGATGCCTGCGTCGACATCTGCCCGATGGACTGCATCACCTTCACCGAAAACGGTGAGGAAGCCGATCTGCGCAAGCGCCTGACGGCACCGGCCACCAATCTCACCCAGGATCTGTATGTCGAGGGCGGGCTCAAGACCGGCCGCGTCATGGTCAAGGACGAGGACGTCTGCCTTCATTGCAGTCTCTGCGCCGAACGTTGTCCGACCGGCGCCTGGGATATGCAGAAATTCTTCTTGGATATGTCTTACGCAGGGAATTCATGTCGACCGCCACGCCGATCAGCCGCGTAAACGACTTCGTCGTTCGCTTCGCCAACGTCAACGGCTCGGGCTCCGCCTCGGCCAACGAAATGTTCGCGCGCGCCGTCATGCGCATGGGCATTCCCGTGGCTCCCCGAAACATATTCCCGTCCAACATTCAGGGTCTGCCGACCTGGTATGAAGTGCGTGTTTCGGAGGCCGGCCATCTCGGCGCCCGCGGCGGCACCGACCTGATGGTGGCGATGAACCCGCAGACCTTCGACAAGGACATCGCCTCGATCGAACCGGGCGGCTATTTATTCTACGACTCCACCAAGCCCCTGCCGGCGTCCAAATTCCGCTCCGATATCTCTGTCGTCGGCGTGCCGCTGACCGCCATCTGCAATCGCGAATACACCGATCCGCGCCAGCGCCAGCTGTTCAAGAACATCATCTATATCGGCGCGCTGACCGCGCTGCTGGAGATGGACGTCGCCGTCGTCGAGCAGCTGATCGGCGAGCAGTATAAGGGCAAGGACAAGCTGATTGCGCCCAACATCAAGGCGCTGCACATCGGCCGCGATTACGCTTTGCTCAACCTCGAATGCCCGCTCAGCCTGCGCCTGAAGAAGTGCGACAAGATCGGCGACCGCATTCTGGTCGAAGGCAACGCCGCGGCGGCGCTTGGCGCCGTCTATGGCGGCGCCACGGTTTGCGCCTGGTATCCGATCACGCCCTCTTCGTCGGTGGCGGACGCATTCACCCGCTATTGCGGCAAGATGCGGGTCGATCCTGAGACCAAGAAGGCCAAATACGCCATCGTGCAGGCCGAGGACGAACTGGCCTCGATCGGTATCGTAATCGGCGCGGGCTGGAACGGCGCGCGGGCCTTCACCGCGACGTCCGGCCCCGGCATCTCGCTGAT
>CAISIV010000212.1 GCA_903885555.1 uncultured Hyphomicrobiales bacterium | reverse complement strand
TCCCAGCATATCTCTGGGCCCAAGGGCACTCGCAGATACAGCAAGCGAGTCCAAAGTCCTGTGCTTTGCGAAATCCAAAATCGAGGCGGCCAAGCACGACCGTATCTGCGTCGAGAAACAGTGTCTCGCGAAACGGCGATCGCTCGAACATCCGTGCTTTTTCCAATAGCCCTTTAATTGGATCAGTTGCGTCCGTCCGAATGACTTCGACCGGCAGTTCGGGGTGAAAGGCATTGAGGGATTTCCTCGATCGCTCAAGGGCGCGCTCGGTTTTATCATCGCCCCCCCACACCATAAATCACTCCGCGCTCGGTCATCGCCGGCTTCCCTCGGTTCGTGCATTATGATCGATTATACATGGACGGCGCCCGCTTTCGATAGCCATTCCAAGTGGAGTATCTTTGTTGGTCGGTAGCACAAAGCGCTCGCCGACGCGTGCGATTGCGTCGTATAGGCTCAATTGATGATAGATCAGCCGCTGCACCAGGCGTTAAGATTTGTTGTTGCGGGGCATTCGACCGCCGCTACGCCGTTTCATGCAAGGATTGGTTATGCGTCTTCGCTTTGGATTGTGTCTCCCGTTTCTGCTTTTAATCGCGTCGATCCAAGTCCACGCCCAAGCCCAGGATTGGCCGAACCGTCCGGTGACCATGGTCGTCGCGGCGGCGGCGGGTGGGCCGATCGACGTCTTTGGACGCATTCTGGCGGAACGGCTTGGCGACCGCCTCGGTCAGCGCGTGGTCATTGAGAACATCGGCGGTGGCGGCGGTACGGTCGGCGGCTTGCGCGTCGCCCACGCGGCACCGGATGGCTACACAACGCTGCTCGGTACGATCGCCACCCATACCAATCCATTGCTGCTGGCGGACAAGCCGCCTTACGATCCGGTGGGAGACTTCGTTCCGGTTGCGCTGATCGCTGAAATTCCGCTGGTGCTGATCGCCCGCAAGGATTTTCCTGCCAATACGCTGGAAGAGTTCGTGGCCTACGCCAAGGCGCATCAGAAGACGATGAATTACGGCTCGGCCGGAGTCGGCTCGGCCTCCCATTTGGGTTGCGTGATGCTCGACAGCGCCATGGGCACGGAGATTCAGCACGTTCCCTATCGCGGCACCGCTTTGGCCATGCAGGATTTGATCGCGGGCCGGCTCGACTTCCTGTGCGAGATCGCGGTCGGCGCTGTGCAGAACATCAAGTCCGGTTCGGTCAAAGGCATTGCGACCTTGTCGCCGCAACGCTCGCCCGTGCTGCCCGATCTGCCGACCGCCGCGGAGCGTGGCCTGCCCACGGTGCAGGCCTATACATGGACCGCGCTCTTCATGCCGAAGGACACGCCGGCGCCGATCGCCGCTAGGCTGCAAAAGGCCACCTCCGAGGCGATGGAGAGCCCTGGCCTGCGCGATGAATTGCAGACCCTCTCGGCCGTGCTGGTCGCGCCTGAACGCCGCTCGTCAGTCTATCTGGGCCAATTCGTCAAAAGCGAACTGGTCAAATGGGGCGACGCGATGAAGGCCGGCGGCGTCATTCCGAAGTAAACTGCTAGACCGAAGAGTGGTGAGTTAGCGCGATGCTCTACATCATCTATCAGGAAGATGGACCCGGCAGCGCGGCTATCCGCCAGCGCGTGAAACAAGCCCATTTCGACTATCTCGAAGAGCACAAGGATATCCTCGTGCTTGGCGGAGCGATGCTCGCCGATGGTGACGACGCGCGCGTCGGTAGCGTGCTCATCCTGAATGTTCCGAACCGCGCGGCGGCAGAGAAGTTCTCCGCGAACGAACCCCTGCGAAACGCCGGCGTGTTCAAGTCGGTGAAGATCACGCGCATGAGGCGCGGACAATGGAATCCGGATGCGGCGCCCAAGTCGGCCGAGGGCAATTGAAGCGCCCGTAACGCATCCGGCTGGCGGAGCCATCATCGGAGGAATACGTGGACAAGGTCGTCGTCAAGAGCAGCGTTCCGGACCTGGGCGTTCCGCTGAACATGGCGGTCCGCTTTGGACAAATGTTGTTTGTTTCCGGAATTCCCCCGTTCCGCGAAGAGTTCGCATCGAAGCTGCGCGCTGCCCGGGACAAGAAGCAGCCATTGCCGCCGTTTCCCGATATGCCGTTCGAAGAACAAGCCACGGTCGTGATGGACTACCTGAAGGAGATCGTCGAAGCCGCGGGCTCGACGATGGATCATCTCATCAAGGTGAACGTGTGGCTGAAGAATCAGAGCGATGCCCCGGTCTTCGATCGAGTCTACCGTCGCTATTTCAGCTCGCCGGAAATGCTGCCGGCGCGCACACGATTGCAGGCCGGCGGTACGCCCTTGGACTGCGGACTTGAAGTCGAGGCAGTCGGCTACATTCCCGAAAAATAGCGTCGCTTCGGCGCAATAATGGGCTTTATTGCGCTCAGGTCACCGGCCCGGGATTGAACAAGGCCATGGAATTGTGAATTCCCCAATGCTCGGACCAGGTTTTCTTGCGCCCGCTGGCGACGTCTAGAATCAAATTGAAAATCTGCCAGCCGACGTCTTCGATGGTCGCTTTGCCGGTGGCGATCGTTCCGGCGTCGACGTCGATAAGATCGTGCCAGCGCTCCGACAGATCGCTGCGGGTCGACACCTTGATGACGGGCGCTGCCGCGAGCCCGTAAGGTGTGCCGCGCCCCGTTGTGAAGACGTGCATCGTCATGCCGGATGCCAGTTGCAGCGTGCCGCAGATGAAGTCGCTTGCCGGCGTTGCGGCAAAGATCAAACCCTTGTCGCGGACACGCTCGCCGGGCGACAGCACGCCTGAGATGGGGCTGGTGCCGGACTTGATGACGGAGCCCATCGCCTTTTCGACGATATTGGAAAGGCCGCCGGTCTTGTTGCCCGGCGTGGTGTTGGCGCTGCGGTCGGCTTCGCCGGTTTGCAGGTAACGGTCGTACCAATCCATCTCGCGGATCAGTGCATCGGCGACACCTTGATTGACCGCGCGCGGCGTCAGCAGATGAATCGCATCGCGCACCTCGGTGACTTCCGAAAACATCACCGTGGCGCCGGCGCGCACCAGAAGGTCCGCGGCAAAGCCGACAGCGGGATTGGCGGTGACGCCTGAGAAGGCGTCGCTGCCGCCGCATTGCAGGCCGACGACGAGATCGGCGGCCGGACATGTTTCGCGGCGGCGGCGATTGAGCGTCCCCAGCCGCTTGTCGGCCATCGCGACAATGCTGTCGACGATTTCGCCAAAGCCGGTCAGGCTCTCATCCTGCATCCGCATGATGTCGCTGTCGTCCGCGGGCGAGGCCATCCCTTCGGGCAACAGCAGTTCGGGCTGCAGTTTCTCGCAGCCGAGACCGACGATCATGACTTCGCCGCCGAAGTTCGGATTGCGCGCCAAATTCTGCAGCGTACGGATCGGCACCGCGGCGCCGGGCGCATTGATGGCAACGCCACAGCCATAGGCGTGGGTAACGGCAACCACGTCATCGACGTTCGGATATTTAGGTAGCAGTTCGGTGCGGATGCGTTTGACCGCGAAGTCGACCGTGCCGGCGACGCATTGCACGCTGGTGCTGATCGCCAGGATATTCTTGGTCCCGGCGGAGCCGTCGGGATTGCGGTATCCCTCGAAGGTAAAACCTTCCAGCGGCTCCTGCACGATCTGCGCGCCGCGCGCTTGCGGCAGATTGCTCAGCGAAGGCGCCTCGGGCATCAGGACCAGGGATTCCTTGACCCAGCTTCCCTTGGCGACCGGCTTGGCGGCATGGCCGATGACCTCGCCATAGCGCCGGATCGGCTCACCCGCGGCAATGTCCTCGAGCGCGACCTTATGGCCCTGCGGTATCTGCTCGATCAGCCGCAGCCCGCCGGCGAACTCCGCACCAGGTTGCAGCCCGCCTTTGTTGGCGACGATCGCGACATTGTCGTTCGCCCGCAGCCGGATATAGAGCGGCTTGCTGGCCTGTGTATTGTCCTGCAACCGCGTCTCCTTTTTGGTTTCCGTTTTCGCCGGTACCGGTATAGCGGAGGACTATAAAGGGTTTTGACAGGGATATGGAATTCGTAACCGCGCGGAAAAGCCGGTTCGCGTGGACGAGGTGGCCTTTCGTATGAAGCTTCCCGCCGCATTGCCGCTGCTCGTCGCCTCGACGATGTTCATGGAGCAGCTCGACGGCACGATTCTCGTGACCGCTCTGCCGAGCATCGCCAGTTCGTTCGGTGAGACCGCGGCACGGCTCGATATCGGCGTATCGGCTTATCTCGTCACACTCGTGTTCATGATTCCGGCGAGCGGGTGGGTTGCCGACCGGCTCGGCGCCAAGCACGTCTTCGCCGCCGCGATCACGCTCTTCGTGCTCGCGTCCATCCTGTGCGGCGCCAGCCAGAACGTCTGGCAGTTTGTCGGCGCCCGCATTCTGCAGGGCCTGGGCGGCGCGATGATGGTGCCGGTCGGCCGGCTTATCGTGCTGCGCGAGACCGAGAAGAAGGATCTGATCCGCGCCATCGCTTACCTGACGTGGCCGGCCTTGAGCGCGCCGCTGCTGGGTCCGCCGCTCGGCGGCTTCATCACGGTCTATTTTTCGTGGCACTGGATTTTCTACATCAACGTGCCGCTCGGCCTCATCGCTTTGGTGTTCGTCTGGCGCATCGTGCCTGCCACGCCGGTTATTGAGCGCGGCCGGTTCGATGCTTCCGGCTTTTTCCTCACCGGCACCGCGATCCTCAGTATCCTGTCCGGCATCGAATTGGTCGGACGCAGCGGCATACCGATCGTTGTGGCGCTGGCGCTGTTTGCTTTCGGTCTTGGCTGTGGTGTCGTGGCGGTGCGGCGCGCGCTGCGAATCGACCATCCGATGATTTCGCTCGCTGCATTCCGCACGCTGACGTTCCGCCTGTCGATGCGCGGCGGCGGTTTCTTCCGCGGGTGCTTGGCGACGCTGCCGTTCCTGCTGCCGCTGCTGTTCCAGCTCGGCTTCGGTCTCGACCCGGTGACGTCCGGTACGCTTGTGCTCGGCATCTTCGTCGGCAATCTCGGCATGAAGCCGGCGACGACCTGGCTCATCCGCAACATCAGCTTCCGCCGCATCATGCTCGTCAACGCCAGCATCGCAGTTGTAACGATCCTCTGTTGCGCCTTGCTGACGGCGCAGACGCCGCACGCACTGATCTTCGCGCTGCTGATCATTTCCGGCATGGCGCGCTCGATGCAGTTCACCACGCTCAGCACACTGGCGTTTTCCGATGTGCCGAAGCCGGTCATGGGCAGCGCCAATACGTTGTTCAGTATGCAGCAGCAGGCGGCCACCGCCTGCGGCGTCGCCATTGCCGGCGCCTTGCTGCGCCTGACCTCGCATGGGCACGAAGGCGGCGTTCAGGCGGTGGTGGATTTCCAGATTGCGTTTGTCGTCATTGCGATGCTCGCCGTCGTTGCGATGGCCGATTTTTTCAAGGTGCCGGCCAATGCCGGCGAGGGCTTGCGATAGGCGCGGGCGGAACCCAAGTTAAGGCACGGGCGTTTGCTGGACACGCCGGATTGCGCCCCCTAAAACCCGAAAATGCCGCTGTTTGCGGCGAAGGAAGACCCCCGTGGCCCTGTTGTTGAACCTCCTGTGGATTCTATTCGGTGGCTTCTGGATGGCGGTCGGCTGGGCCATTGCCGCCGTGATCATGGCCATCACCATTGTCGGCCTGCCTTGGGCGAAAGCGGCTTTTACCATCGCCGCCTATACGCTGCTGCCGTTTGGCCAGAAGGCCGTGTCGCGCGATGAATATTTCGGCCGCGAAGACATCGGCACCGGGCCGCTCGGACTTCTCGGCAACATCGTATGGTTTGTGCTGGCCGGCTGGTGGCTTGCGCTCGGGCATCTGATCACTGCGCTGCTATGCGCGGTCACCATCGTCGGCATCCCGTTTGCCTGGGCACATTTGAAACTTGCCGGAATTGCGCTATGGCCCATCGGTAAAGTCATCGTCCCGGCCTGAGCCAACCGCAATCAGAGAAGTTCCAATGGCGACTAAACTAGACGACATGAAAGTACAGCTCGCCGCCTTGAGCACCGAGCGGGATGTGCTCGACAGCGCGATCGAAGAAATGATCGCCATCATGGCCGAACTGCCTGCCGATCGGCGCAAGGCTGGCGACTGGGCGCCGAACGGCGCAATGACCAAGAAGTATCTGCACCTGACCAATCGTCAGGCTGAAGTCGAGACCGAGATTGTCGCGATCGGCCGCGCCATCATGGACTCCGACGAGCCGGCATCGTCGGTGCATTAGCGCGATATGCTCACCGAAGCGGTTCTCAAGAGCTACCTGCTAGAGATGCCGAGCGGACACATCTTTGATCTTACCTATGCGCTGTTCGCCGACGTATTTCCGCCAGGCTATCCGGATGCCGCTTCGCGTGTGAAGCTCGACGGGCTCGCCGCCGATTGCAATTGCGACCTCAGGGATAACAAGGCCGAGGGCCGGTTCGAACTGATCCGGCGGTAGCGGGCGCCCGTCCTTAGTCTCATTTGCTTCCCTAAATACCGTATCGATCGGGTTCCCACACCAATTTAACCACGTTCCTACAGCCGCCTTTAATTCACAGCCGCTTGAGTGTGGTTCCGGATGAGGGGCGCGCAATGCCATGAAGGCATGCGCAGAAGGCCATGTCGTGCAACGGCGACACAGGCGGCGACAGGAAGTTGGTCGATGAGTTTGCGCGCGCGCCTATTGCTGCTGGTGACGTTGGCGACATTGGTGCCTGCGGCCCTTCTTGGAATTCGCTTTTTCCAGAACCGCGCCGCCGAAATTCAATCGGCGCTCGCCGCGTTGTCGATGCAAGCCAACAATATCGCCAACGACCTCGACGAGAAAATCCAGGGCACCGCGCAACTGCAATATGGTTTGGGGCGCGCCGTCGATCTCGACAGTGCGAACAGGGCGGAGTGTTCCGCGTTCCTGTCCGCGGTGCGTGAACAGTATCCTCAATATACCGGGATACTGACGATCACGCCTAATGGAAATCTGTTCTGCGACTCGCTGCAGACCAGCCGTGAACTCGATCTTAAAGACAGGGTCTATTTCCAGAAAGCCTTGGCGTTGAAAGACGCGGTAACGCTCCAGCCAGCGTTCGGCCGGTTGACTGGAATGTCGGTTCTGCAAATCGCCTATCCCGCGCGCACGGCAGCGGGGCAGCTGAAATATGTTTTGCTGGCATCGTTCAACCTGCAGAAATTTGCGGACTTTCATAATCAGCGGCTTTCGACCGACCTGAGCATTCTGCTGCTCGACAAAGACGGCACCGTGCTTGCTTCGCCGTCGGGGCCGGATTGGAAGAAGCGGCCGGGAACGTCGATCGCGGGCACGGACCTTTTCAGGTTGGCCGCTCAAACCGCCGACCAGCCCGCCGGTCTTGCCCGCGAGGTTGCCAGGATCGACGGCAGCAAAGAGTTCTGGGCCGCGGTCAATACGCCCGCCATTCGCGACGCGGGGCTCTATGTCATGGTCGGCATATCCAAGGGCAGCCTGGTCGCCGCCGCTGACAAGCGCCTGTACGAGGACTTAGGTGTCGTTGGCCTCGTTTCGTTGCTGCTCTTCGCCGGCGTCTGGACGCTGGCGGAAATCGGTGTCCGGCGTCAGGTCGGCCGCATTGCGGCAATGGCCAAGCAGCTTGGATCCGGCGATTTGAGCATCCGCATTGAACCGCCATATCCGACCGGCGAATTGGGCGGGTTGATGGCCGAATTGAATGCCGCGGCTGATTCGCTTCAGCGCCAGCATGCCGCCATCGCCGACCTGAACCGCAAACTTTGTGAATCGCAGGAGATGGAAGCGCGCAGCAAGGTGTTCCTCGATGCCGTCATCGAGCACATTCCTAACTCGATCGCCGTGAAATCGGTGCCGCAGTCCCCGTACGTCATGACCGGTCTGAAGCTGCTGCTCGTCAACAAGGCGTACGAGGAACTCGCGGGTCTTCCGCGCGTCGAGTTGATCGGCAAAACGGCCCACGATCTTTATCCGGAGGAGTCCGCCGACATCATCGCCGCTTCCGACATGGACGCTCTGGAATCCAATACCGCGATTGTTGCTCGTGAGTTTCCATTGGCCACGCCAGGGAATGGCGATCGCTTCGTCACGATGAGAAAAGTTGTTATTCGCGACGACAACGGCAAGCCGCAATATTTGCTGACCGTCCTTGACGATGTCACCGAACGGCGGCGTTCCGAGCAGCTGATCGCGCACATGGCGCGTTTCGACACGCTGACGGACCTGCCGAACCGGGCGGCCTTCAATGGATACTTCTCCGCCACCCTGGAGAGGGCGGCGGCGCGCGGCGACCGCTTCACAATCATGAGTCTCGACCTCGACCGCTTCAAAGACGCCAATGACGTGTACGGGCATGCCGTTGGCGACGCATTGTTGCAAGCCGCGGCTCGCCGTTTGCAAGCGGTCGCGGGCGATGCCTTCATTGCGCGCATTGGCGGCGACGAATTCACCTTGATCCTCGTCGACAAGGCGCAACAGGAAGCTGCAGCGACGGTCGCAGATCGCCTGCTCGCCGCCTTTGCCGAAGATTTCGTCATTGACGGGAAGCATATCCAGATGAGTCTCTGTATCGGTGGCGCGGTCTTCCCGGCTGATGGGACCGACACCAAGACTCTGATGATCAATGCCGATGCGGCGCTGCGTCGAGCGAAGTCGGTGCAGCGTGCCTCCGCGCTGTTTTTCCAGCCGGAAATGGGTGTCCAGCAGCAAGAGCGGCATGACCTTCAGCACGATTTGAAGCTGGCAATCGATCGCGGCGAGTTGCGCTTGCACTACCAGCCGCAATTCCAGATTTCCGGCGATGCGATCGGTTTCGAAGCCCTGGC
>CAISIV010000211.1 GCA_903885555.1 uncultured Hyphomicrobiales bacterium | reverse complement strand
GTCCGACATCAGCCGCAGCATCAGCACCTGCGTTTCGGGATCGCCGAAGCGGACGTTGTATTCGATGAGCTGCGGACCATCTTTGGTGATCATCAGGCCGGCGAACAGCACGCCCTTGAACGGCGCGCCCATCGCCTTCATGGCGCGCACGGTCGGATGAATGATCTCGTCCATCACGCGCTGGTTCATTTCGGGCGTCATGATCGGGGCCGGCGAGTAGGCGCCCATGCCGCCGGTATTAGGTCCCTTGTCGCCGTCGCCGACGCGCTTGTGATCCTGTGCCGAGGCCAGTGCTATCGCGGTGTCGCCATCGCATAGCGCGAAGAACGAGGCTTCTTCGCCGACCAGACAATCCTCGATGACGATTTCCCACGCGGGCGTGCCAAGTCCGCCGTCGAACATCATGTCGATCGCGGCTTCAGCTTCTGCGACGGTCGATGCAACAACGACGCCCTTGCCGGCGGCAAGCCCGTCGGCCTTCACCACGATCGGCGCACCGTGCTTGCGCACGTATTCTTTCGCCGCGGCGCCCCCCTTGAAACGCTCATAGGCGGCGGTCGGAATCTTGTTGGCTTTACAGAGATCCTTGGTGAAGCCCTTGGAGCCTTCGAGCCGCGCCGCCCATTTGCTCGGGCCGAAGGCCTTGATGCCGGCTTTTTCCAGATCGTCGACGATGCCGACGCAGAGCGGCACTTCCGGACCGACCACAACGAGGTCAATCTTGGCTGTCTTGCAGAAACCGATCACCGCCGCATGGTCCGCGACATCGATCGCGACGCATTCGGCTTCCTTGGCGATGCCGGCATTGCCGGGCGCGCAATAGAGTTTGTCGGCCAGCGGGCTCGCCGCCATTTTCCAGGCCAACGCGTGCTCGCGGCCGCCGGAACCGAGGATCAGGATGTTCAAACGGCTGGCCTTTGCTGATAGTCAATGAACTGCCGTTTTTGTGTACCATGACGCCCACCCCCGCAAGAGATTCGGACCTAATGACGGAAGCTGCCGCTAAAAACGTTGTGGAATGGTCGGTTTCCGAGCTGTCGGCGGCGCTCAAGCGCACCGTCGAGGACGCTTACGGTTATGTGCGGGTGCGCGGCGAAGTGTCGGGCTTCAAAGGGCCGTCGCCGTCCGGCCACTGCTATTTCCGCCTCAAGGACGAGAAGGCAGTGCTCGAGGGCGTCATCTGGAAGGGCGTCTGGGGCCGCATGCGGGTCAAGCCCGAAGAGGGCCTCGACGTCATCGTCACCGGCAAGCTCACGACGTTTCCCGGCTCGTCCAAATACCAGCTGGTCATCGACACGCTGGAGCCGGCCGGCGTCGGCGCGCTGCTCAAGCAACTCGAGGAGCGCAAGAAGAAGCTCGCCGCCGAAGGCCTGTTCGACGAAGCGCGCAAGCAGCTCATTCCGTTCCTGCCGGATGTGATCGGCGTCGTCACCTCGCCGACCGGCGCGGTGATCCGCGACATCCTGCATCGTCTCGCCGACCGCTTTCCGCGCCGCGTGCTGGTGTGGCCGGTGCGCGTCCAGGGCGAGCAGTCGGCGCGCGAAGTCGCCAATGCCATTGCCGGCTTCAACGCGCTGCCCGAGGGCGGCGCGCTGCCGCGGCCCGATCTGATCATCGTCGCGCGCGGCGGCGGCTCGCTCGAAGACCTGTGGTCGTTCAACGAAGAAATCGTGGTGCGCGCCGCGGCCGACAGCATGATCCCGCTGATCTCGGCGGTCGGCCACGAGACCGACGTCACGCTGATCGATTTTGCCTCCGACCGCCGCGCGCCGACGCCGACCGCCGCCGCCGAAATGGCGGTGCCGGTGCGCAGCGAATTGCTGGAGCGAATCGTCGCGCTGTCGGCCCGCCGTCTCGCCTGCTGGGCGCGCGGGCTCGACCAGCGCCGCAAGGAATTGGCGATGCTGTCGCGCGCGTTGCCGCGCGACATCCTCGCCGGTCCGCGCCAGCAGCTCGACACATTGGCCGAGCGGCTGCCGCGCGCGCTGACGGCGAATGCGCAAATCCATCACCGGCAATATTCCGCGATCGCCGGACGGCTGGCGCCGCAACTGTTGCGGACCAATGTCGAACGCCGCCGCGAACGCTACGATAATTTGAATCGCCGTCTGACCTCCGGTCTCGCCGCCAACGCGCAGGCGCATCGCGTGCGGATCGAACGCGCGCGCGAACGCGTTGTGGCTTTCGGCGAGCGGTCGCAGCGATCGGTGCGGGCCTTGCTCGAACAGCGCGGCGCGCGCCTGGAACGCGCGACGCAATTGCTGACGGCATTCTCCTATCGCGAAGTGCTCAAGCGCGGCTTTGCGCTGGTGCGTAACGGCGACGGTCTTCCGTTGCGCTCGGTCGCGGCGGTTAGCAGCGGCATGCGTCTCGACATCGAATTTGCCGACGGCCGCGTTTCTGCTGTCGCCGATGGCGCCGCGACACCGTCATCGCCCATCGCGCCAAAATCGGCGGTGACCAAACCTGCCGCAAAGCCTCGCCCGCGTAGCGAAGGCTCCGGCGGGCAGGGTGGCCTCTTCGACTGATCTCTACCGCGCGAACCACTCCGGCACGCGTTTGAAGGCGTCGGCGCGGGCCGCCGCATTGGTGCCGATGTGCACGCGGCCGTTCGGGCTCGCGGTATTGGCAAGCCCGCTGCGTTCCTGCGGCGCGAGATCCTTGCGATCGAAGTCATGCATCGCGCCCGGATAGACCGCGATCTGCGTGCCGGCGCTGCGGCCGCGCGCACCGGCGATCATCTGTTCGCAGGCCGAAGCCGCGGTCCAGTCGTCGGCGCGGCCGATCAGGATCAGTGTGGGTACGCGGGCACTCCAGGCCAGCGATCCGGCGCGCTGGCAGTTCGGATACAGCGCCACCGCCGAGCGGAAGTCCGGTGTCTTGTTCTGGTCGCCACCGGTACGGCGGCGGATAGTCCATAGCGCCGTGGTCCCGCCATGCGACCAGCCGAGCAGCGACACCCGGTCGGGGATCGCCCAGGGCTGCGTCTGCAGCCACTGGCGGGCGGCGTAGGCATCGTTGATCCGCGTGCGCGAGGCCCGCACCGGGCGCTGCCGCTGGCCGCATTGCGCAGATACGCCGCGCGAGCCGAAACTGTCGGGAAACAGCACGGCAAAACCGGCCTTTGCCAGGTGCTCGCCCCATTCCTTGTAGCGCTCGTCGATGCCTTCGCCGTCGCCGAGACCGTCGCAGGTATGCAAGGCCACCACCGCCGGAAACGGGCCCGGTCCGGCCGGGCGGTACAACATGGCGCGGAGTTTGACGTCACCCGACAGCACCTCGACGCGCTCGGCCGTCTGCGCGACAGCCGAAAAGGCGCCCATGGCCAGCAAAGCCGCGGCGGCAATCGTCTTGAGCAAAATCCGCATCGGAAAGGCTCCGGGTTCCACGATAAATAGCCCCGGCCGGCATGAACGTGACATGAACCGCGATCCTTGACCCTGGTTCTGGGGTTCCGTTTTGCGGCCCGAACGACTATCTTTACTTGGCAAGCCGCGCTGGCCGACCACGGAGACTTCGCTTTGCTCAATCGCTACGACCGCTCGTCGCCGATGAATGGCGAAGCCGAGGTCAAATATCTGGACGGCGATTTTCGCGTGGCCCGCCCCGGCGCTTTCGTGCGCTGCGCCGTCACCGGCGTGCCGATCCCGCTCGAAGAACTCAAATACTGGAGCGTCGACCTGCAGGAGGCCTATGCCTCGCCGGAGGTCGTCTTGCAGCGGGTGAAGGAAAAGGCCGGGAAGTAGGCCGCTAGGCTGGCTTGCGGATTTTCCCTAGCACCAGCGCGCGCAATGCGTCGGCTTCATCCACCACCAGCGTCACCGGCAGGACCTGCGTCCGCGCTGCCAGCGCCGCCAGCACCGGATCGCCCATCATGCGGGCGTGATCCTTTTCCGTGCTCAGCAGCGTCAGTCCCTCGTGCTCGGCCTGCATTTCCAGCTCGGCGGCTTCTTCGCCGGTAAAGCAGTGATGATCGGCAAAGGCCTTGCGCTGCGTCACCGCGATACCGGCCTGCGTCAGTGTGTCGAAAAATTTTTCCGGGTCGCCGATGCCGGCAAAGGCAAAGACGTTACGGCTCTTGAGCGCCGCCAGCGCGGCGGGGTCGGGCACCAGACGGCCGTGAAACACCGGACGCGAGCCTGCGGCGGCCAGTGGGCCTTGCACATTCTTGCCGTCGCCGATCACCAGCAGCGCATCGGTGCGCGCCAGCTGCGCCAGGAGCGGTGCGCGCAATGGGCCTGCGGGAAAGACCTTGCCGTTACCGATGCCGCGCCGGCCGTCGACCACGGCAAGCGTGAAATCCTTGGCGAGCGATCCGTTCTGCAAGCCGTCATCCATGACGATGACGCTGGCGCCGCTGACGGCTTTGGCACCCGCGACACGATCGCGCGATACGATGGTCGGCGCCACACGCGCCAGCAGCAGTGCCTCGTCACCGACCTGTGCGGCGGTGTCGGCCTGAACATCGACAAGCTTAGGACCGGCTTCGCTACCGCCATAGCCACGGCTCAGGCAGCAGGGCTTCTCGCCCGCGGCTTGCAGCATCTTGGCCAGCATCATCACGGTCGGCGTCTTGCCGGCGCCGCCGAGCGTGAAATTGCCGACGCAGATCACCGGCACCCCGGCGCCCGCGCCGGTCTGCGCCATGCGCTGCGCCGCGATTACGCCGTAGCCGGTGGCGAATGGCGCCAGCAGCGTTGCCGCCAGCGAACCATCCCGCCACCAGAATGCCGGATCACGCATTGTAAGCCCGCTGGCGTAATTGCAGTTGCATCAGATAAGGATCGAGCGAGTGCAGCGTGCGCTCAAGTCCGCCGCCCAGCGCGTCCACGGTGCTCTTGGCGATCGTCGCGACATGGGCGCCGGCTTCCGGATTGCCGAGCCATGCGCCAAAACAGGCGGTGAGGCGGTTGGCGTCGAGCACGGGCTCGGCGCCATGGGCTTCATCGAGCGCCGTATAGATCTCGGCGAAATTCCAGACGTGCGGGCCGTGCAGAATGGCCGAGCCGAGCTTGGCGGCTTCGATCGGGTTCTGTCCGCCGTGGCGCACCAGCGAGCCGCCCACAAACACGACCGGTGCGACGCGATAGACGATGCCGAGTTCTCCCATGGTGTCGGCGACATAGACCGCCGTCGTCTTGTCCGGCAATTCGCCGCGTGACCGCAGGCGAACCTTCAAGCCTGCCGCGGCGGCGATTTCGGCGACGCCGGGTCCGCGCTCGGGATGGCGCGGCGCGATCAGCGTCAGCAAATCCGGGAAGTTCAGCCGCAGACGCTGATGCGCTTCGATCACGATGCTTTCTTCTCCGGCATGCGTCGAAGCCGCGGCGATCACCGGACGGCCCGCGATCGCGTCCCTCAATTGCGCGAGCCTGGCCGGATCGGCCGACGGCGCCGGCACATCGAGTTTCAGATTGCCGGTCGTAATGACGCGCGGCGCGCCGAGATCAGAGAGCCGCATGGCGTCGCCCGGCGTGCCGGCGAGGCACAAGTCGAGACGCTTGAGAAGATTGGCAATGCTGCGCGGCAGATAGCGCCAGCGCTGATAGGAATTTTCCGACAGCCGGGCATTGATCAGGATCATCGGTACGCCGCGTTGCGACGTTTCGATCATGATGTTCGGCCACAGATCGGATTCCACGAACAGCGCCAGGTCGGGCTGCCAGTGCCGCAGGAACCGGCGCACGTAATGCGGAATGTCGACCGGCACGAACTGATGGATGACGCCGCGCGGCAGCCGCTGCTGCGCCAATCCGCTCGAGGTGACGGTGCCGGTCGTCACCAGCACGTTGACGCCGCGCGAATTGATGCGCTCGATCAGTGGCAGCACGCTGGCCAGTTCGCCGACGCTCGCCGCATGCAGCCAGATCAACGCGCCATCGGGCCGCTCGAATCCGGCTTCGCCGCGCCGCTCGGACAACCGCGCCCGCGTTTCCTTGCCGCGCTTGAGCCGGCGCGACAGCAGCAGCGGCACGAGCGGCATCGCTGTGGCCGAGATCAGCCGGTACAGACGCAACGGTATGGTGAGTCGGTCGCTCACGAAGCGGCGCTCCCGGTGCGGTCGACGATGTCGTAGGCGCGCGCGGTGGCAAGATTGAGTTCGCTCTCGACCAGTTGCCGGTAGGTTTCCAAGGCGGGCTTGTCGGCGTCGCGCGGCACAAAGATCGGATTGCCTGCTTTGAGCGCGATGCGGCCGAACGGCAGATTGATGGAGCTGCGGTCCCAGTTGTTGAGCTGGATGCGGCGGCTGGTCGCCATCGCCGCCGGATAGATCGGCCGGCCGGAAAGCTGAGCCAGCTTGACCACGCCCATGCCGGCGACACGCGAGATCTTCGGTACGTCGGCGGTGATTGCGATATTGATGCCCTGCTCGAGCGCCGCCAGCATTTCGGTGAAGGCGGTAGCGCCGCCCTTGCGGTGGAACTCGCCGTTGTGTGCGCCGGAGCCGCGGATGGTGCCGATGCCGAGCCGTTCTGCGGCAATGGCGTTGATTTCGCCGTCGCGGTGCTTGGAGATCAAAACCTTGGCGCGGAATTTTTCGCTGTCGAACTTCGGCTTGATGAACGGCGCCATGAAATGCTGGCCGTGCCACATCGCGATGATGACGGGCGTCTGCACCCAGTCATAGATGTTCGCCGGCTCGCGGGTCGCCTTGTTGGTGTGCCAGACCAGCTTGAGATACCACGCCGCCAGCGTGCCGACGGCGCCCTGGAACGCGGGCGACGATACGATGCGCTTGGTCGCATTCATCCGCGGCCTGCGGCGCCGCAACGGCTTAAACAGATCAAAACCCGGGCCTCACTATTTGATCGCTACGCGAACTCGTCGCAAACCGTTCCGCGATCAGGGTTTGGGGCTGCTGTCGGGATCGAGCAGCCGGTGCAGGTGGACGATGAAGTAACGCATATGGGCATTGTCGACGGTCTGCTGCGCCTTTGCCTTCCACGCCGTGTAAGCGGTGGCATAGTTCGGATAGACGCCGACCGTTTCGACCTTGTCGAGATCCTTGAATTCGGTGCCGCCGAGATGGGTCAGCTCGCCGCCGAGGACGAGGTGGAGCAGCTGTTTTCCGGGCGTTGGTGCGGACATGTCGTATTCCTTCGGTGAAGTCCCGGCGGTGGACTAAACGACGGCGGTAAGAGGTCAAAGCCGGACTTTAAGGCGAACTCGTTTGTTATGCGAACTCGGATTGGCGGTCGCGCACCAGTTCGACGAGCGTAGCATGGCGGGGGGGACCCGCTGCAATCAGCGCGCCATGGACGGTATGGGGCTGATTATACCGCAGCGGCTGGCCGCTGAAATCGGTCATCAGACCGCCGGCTTCATGAACCAGGAGATCGGCCGCGGCAAGGTCCCAATCGTGGCTGCCGGGCGAGGCGATAGCGGCATCGAGCGCGCCATGGGCGACGCGGGTGAGCCGCAGCGCCAGCGAATGCACTTTCGGCTGGGGCAAAATGTTCGGGGATAACTTTTCCAGCTGGTCGAGATAGCGCTTCGGCCCGGCGAGTTTGGCCTGTGCCAGCAGTCCGCCGCCGTTCGGTGCGATCGCCGCGCCATTGAGCGTTGCGCCGCGGCCCCGTACGCCGAGAAACATTTCTTCCGTAACCGGCGCGTAAAGAGCCGCCAGCATAGGGCGGCCATGTTCGACCAGCGCGACCGAGATCGTCCAGTCGGGACGGCCGGAAATAAAGGCGCGGGTGCCGTCGATCGGATCGACGATCCAGGCCGTCGCCATCGCGCGGCCGGGGAGGTGGTCTTCGGTTTCTTCCGACAGCCAGCCGGCGTCGGGCGCGAGCGCGGTGAGGCGTTCCTTCAGCAGATTGTTGACGGCGATATCGGCGTCGCTGACCGGCGAGTTGTCATGGCCTTTGGTCCAGCGCTTGAAGTCGCCGCGTGATGTGACGCGCGCCAGTTCGCCGGCTTCGCGCATGATGACTTCGAGGCCGTCCCGCAGCGTGGCGGGATTACTGCCCGGCAACGGTCAGTCCTTCCAGCCGGACGGTCGGCGCATTCACGCCGTACTTGAATTCGAGATCGTTGGCGGGAACAAGCGTGCGGAAGATTTCGAACAGATGGCCGGCGATGGTGACTTCGCTCACCGGGAAAGTGCGCTTGCCGTTCTCGATCCAGAAACCGGACGCGCCGCGGCTGTAATCGCCGGTGACGCCATTGACGCCGGAGCCGATCAGGTCGGTGACATAGAAGCCGTCCTTGATGTCGGCGATCAGATCCTCGGGGCTCACAGTGCCTGCTTCGAGATGCAGATTGGACGCGCCGGGCGAGGGCGACGACGATACGCCGCGTTGCGCATGACCGGTGGTAACAAGACCGAGTTCGCGTGCGGTGGCGCTGTCGAGAATCCACGAGCTCAGACGTCCATCATCGACCAGCGCCAGCAATTTGCCGGCGACCCCTTCGCCGTCGAAAGGATGCGAGCGTAAGCCGCGCTTGCGCAACGGATCGTCGACGATGCGGATGCCGCTGGCGAACAGTTGTGCGCCCATCTTGTCTTTGAGGAAGCTGGTCTTGCGCGCGATCGATGCGCCGTTGGCGGCGCTGGCGAGATGGCCGACCAACGTGTTGGAGACGCGCGGGTCGAACACCACCGGCACCTTGCGGGTCGTCACCTTGCGCGGATTGATGCGCTCGATTGCGCGCGCGCCTGCCGTGAGTCCGATCTTCTCAGGGCTCTCCAGATCCGATGCATGCAGCGCCGAGGAATAATCGTAGTCGCGCTCCATGCCGGTGCCGTCACCGGCGATCGCCGTCATCGATACGCCGTGACGCGAGCCGAGATAGGCGCCGCGAAAACCGGTGCTGGTGACGAGCACCATGCCGCCGATGCCGGCCGATGCCGACGCGCCGCCCGACTTGGTGACGCCTTTCACGGACAGCCCGGCTTCCTCGGCCGCACGCGCCATGGTTTCGAGTTGCTTAACCGTCGGCAGGTTGGGATCGAGCAGTTCGAGATCGGGGAACGTGTGCGCCAGCAAGGCCTCGTCGGCGAGACCGGCATATTGATCGTCGGGCGCGGCTTTCGCCATCGCCACTGCGCGCTCGGCCAAAGCGCGAACGTCGCCGGTTAAATCGTTTGTCGACACCACGGCCTGGCGGCGGCCTACCAGCACGCGCAGGCCGATATCGTCGCCCTCGCTGCTTTCGGATTCTTCCACCGCGCCGTCGCGCACTTCGATGCCCAGCGATACGCCGCGCACCGCGACGGCATCGGCTGAATCGGCGCCGGCGGCGCGTGCGGCCTTGACGAGCCGTTCGGCGCGGTCGGTGAGAATGCTTTGATCGAACAGGGAGGCGGTGGGGGCGAGCATGATGTCTTTCACAGCATGATCCCGAAAAGTGGGTACCGGTTTTCGGATAAGATCATGCTCAACTCCAAATGGCGCTTTACGTGGCGAGGCGCAACCACGATTCGGAACATTTCGCGCGCAAAAATCAACACCTCGTCAATCATGGTTCGCAACGCGCCGTCAATCATGGTGACCGAACCACGGCGCGTTACGTCCAGTTAACCCCGTACTTTAAGCACTTTCCGACGCCTTTCCGCCATGATCCTCGTGCGACCGGACACATAAGTCTGGCGCGGGAGAGTTTGAGGCGTCAAATGCGTAGTGGCGGATACCCCGCCGGGTCGGGTCGCTCATCGCGACTCGACCCGTTCTGCCTACCCGTGCGTTTCGCGGCGAAAGACGCCGCGGCCGACGAGCGAGTGAGGCACATCGAGCTCCATCGAGAGCGTATTGTCATGCGGCGTTCGCTCGCCGGCATGAACATGGCGCTCAATATGCCGGTTTCGGCCTATAGCGGTGTCGCTCTCCGGATGACGCCGGGCGAGGGCGAACTGGCCGGCAGCGTTTCCGTCGTTCTCGAACATAAAGACCCATCGCTGGCGTTCACGCTGTTCGTCGCGGCCGAAGCCGATGACGCGATGGCCGAATGGCGCTCATGGGGCAACGTGCTGGGCCTACCGCTGCTGGTCGAAGACGACGGCAAATTGCGCGAGCCGTTCGCGCGCATGGGCGGTGTCCGTATCGCCCGCGTGCGTCAGCGCCGCCGCCGTCACAATGCCATCAAGCGCCGTCGTCCGACCATGCCGCTGCGCCGCCTGACCGGCAGGGTCACCGCCGCAACGCCGGTGCATCGCGGCGAGCGCGAGATCATCGCGCGCAACTAATCCACGGCTTTCATCGTCAGCTAACGGCGCGCACGGGTGCGGTAGTTTACTTTTTGCGATAGGCAGCGAGGAAGGTGCGCACGGCGATACCAACCACGTGCGCGATGCGCTCCGGCGTCGGCGGCGGCGCGAAATTGAACAGTACCGGCTTGAACATGGTGGCGTGGCAGGTCTCGATGAATTGCGCTGCCGCGACTTCGCAGTCTTCGATCGCCAACACACCAGCGTCGACCTGTGCGCGCAGATATGCGGACATCCGCGCGATCCCGATCGCCGGACCTGTTTCATAGACCTTGCGGCCGAGTTCCGGCATGCGTTCGGCAATGGCGATCACCGTGCGCAGCTGGGACTGGCGGCGCGGATCGCAGATTTTCTCCGCGAAAGCCTTGCCGTGCTTGAGGAGGGCGGCCTCGACATCGTTATCGGTGTGATCGAAATCGAAAACGCCTTCAGCCTGGAACGAGCATTCCTGGCCGACGATCGCGGCGAACAGCTCGTCTTTGTCCTTGAAATAGACGTAGAGCGTGCCTTTGGAGACGCCGGCCGCCTTGGCGATTTCACCCATGCTGGCGGCGTCGAAACCCAGCGCCATGAACACCTGCCGCGCGCCATCGACGATCTGGCGCCGCTTGGCGCTGTCTTCGGTAGCGTCGGGCCGCTCCAGCACCTGAACTTCGCTCATATCCATATCCTCTTCCGCCTAAGCGGTTGAATAAACAGGCGAAAAGACTCACCAAGGCCGAATCCGCGCCTGACCAACACAATATGGACCATCTACGACTAAAATTCAATGACCGAACGGTTCGGTCATTATTGACAGTTAGGCGGACCCAGCGTATTTCCGACCATGACCGAACCGTTCGGTCAGTGGAGATCGGCCAATGTCGCAGCGCACCAAACTTCAGGACCAGACCCGCTTCAGCGTAGTGCCGCCTCCGGACGGTGATGGTGTCACCGAAACTGCGCGCGTTGCGGAAGCGCCTGCGACGGAGCAGGCGCCTCCGGCCGTAAAGCAGGGCCTCGGCGGCAGGATCAAGGCCAACCGCAAGTTCATCGTCATGGGCCTCGGCGCGGCTTTGCTCGCCGGCACCGCCTGGTACGGATTCAACTACGTCACCGCCGGCCGTTACATGGTGTCGACCGACGACGCCTATGTGAAGGCCGACGCCACCACGCTCGCCGCCAAGGTCGCGGGCTACGTGTCGTCCATCGAGGTGAGCGACAATACTTACGTTCACACCGGCGATGTCATCGCCCGCATCGACGACGGCGACTACAAGCTCGCCGCCGCTGCCGCGCGCGACAAGATGGCGACCCAGCGGGCGACCGTGGAACGCATCGGCCGCCAGATTTCCGCGCAGCAGGCGCAAGTTCAGCAAACCAAGGCGCAGCTTGCTTCGGCGCAGGCGCAGGCAAGGCGGGCACAGTCCGAACTGGAACGCCAGCAGACCCTGGCCGGCAAGGAATTCGCCAGCAAACAGACGCTCGAGCAGGCGCAATCCAACCGCGACCAGACCGCCGCCGCTGTGCTCGGCGCGCAGGCCGCGATCGACCAGGCCGCCGCCAATGTCGACGTGCTCAAGGCGCAGCAGCAGGAAGCGTCGCGCACGCTCGACGAATTGCAGACAGCGCTGGCCAAGGCCGAGCGCGATCTTTCCTTCACGCTGATCCGCGCGCCGGTCGACGGCGTGATCGGCAATCGCGCGGTGCGCACCGGCGATTTCGTGCAGACCGGCCAGCGGCTCGCCAGTGTCGTGCCGCTCGACGAGGTCTATATCGATGCCAACTTCAAGGAGACGCAGCTCGCGCGCCTGCAGCCGGGACAGCCGGTCGCGGTCGATGTCGACGCCATTCCCGGCCACGAGATCAACGGCGAAGTCCTGAGCGTCTCGCCGGCGTCCGGCTCGACCTTCTCGCTGCTGCCGCCCGACAACGCCACCGGTAACTTCACCAAGATCGTGCAACGCATCGCGGTGCGCATCCAGGTGCCTGCCGACGTCGCTGCGCGCCGCCAGTTGCGGCCCGGCATGTCGGTGGTCGTGAATGTGAACACCAAGCCGTCGGCGCTGGCCGCGCGCAATGATGCGCGCCGCGTCGCCGATGCAGCGAAAACAACAGACGGCCATTCAACTCGGTGGTGACATTGTCATGAGTACCGTCACCACCACTGACGCGCTTCCGGTTGCCGCTCGTTCCCCGACGGGTGGCGCCGGAAGCGCGGACTCTTCCAGAAGGCGTCACATCCTCGCCTTCGTCGTGATGTGCTTCGGCATGTTCATGGCGATTCTCGACATCCAGATCGTCTCGGCCTCGCTGTCCGAAATCCAGGCGGGCCTGTCGGCCTCGGGCGACGAAATCCCGTGGGTGCAGACCTCGTATCTGATCGCCGAAGTCATCGCGATTCCGCTGTCAGGCTATCTGTCGCGCGCGCTCGGCACCCGCATGCTGTTCACCATTGCCGCCGCGGGCTTCACGCTCGCCAGCGTGATGTGCGGGCTGTCCTCATCTATCAACAGCATGATCCTGTGGCGCGCCGTGCAGGGCTTCATCGGCGGCGGCATGGTGCCGACCGTATTCGCTTCCGCCTACGTAATCTTCCCCGGACCCCAGCAAAAGCTGGTGGCGCCGGTGGTCGGGCTGATCGCTACTCTTGCCCCCACGGTCGGCCCGACCATCGGCGGTTACGTCACCGAACTGATGTCGTGGCACTGGCTGTTCTTCATCAACATCATCCCTGGCATCGCCGTCGCCGTGCTGTCGTGGACTTTGATCGACTTCGACAAGCCGGATTATTCGCTGCTGAAGAAGTTCGACTGGTGGGGCCTGTCGTCGATGGCTCTGTTCCTCGGTTCGCTCGAATACGTGCTGGAGGAGGGGCCGCGCTACGGCTGGTTCGACGATGGCGCACTCACGGCCTTGGCGCTGGTGAGCGGGGCGTCGGCTGTGTTCTTCTTCTGGCGCGTCTTGACCGCCGGGAACCCGATCGTCGATCTGCGCGCCTTCGCCAACCGTAATTTCGCCATCGGCAGCGCATTCTCCTTTGTGCTCGGCATCGGTCTTTACGGCCTGACCTATCTCTATCCGGTCTATCTGGCCCAGGTGCGCGGCTACAACGCGCTGATGATCGGCGATACGATGTTCGTTTCCGGCGTCGCCATGTTCCTGACCGCGCCCATCGCCGGCCAGCTCGTGCAGCGTTTCGATCCGCGCTACATCCTGATCACCGGCTTTCTGTTCTTTGCCTATGGCACGTGGCAGATGACGACGATCACGCAGGACTGGGATTTCTACGAACTGCTGTGGCCGCAGATTTTCCGCGGCATCGGCCTGATGCTGTCGATCGTGCCGGTGACCAATACCGCGCTCGGCACGCTGTCGCCCGACCGCATCAAGAATGCTTCGGGCCTGTTCAACCTGATGCGCAATCTCGGCGGCGCCATCGGTCTTGCCGCGATCAACACCGTGCTCAACGACCGCATGGACCTGCACCTTACGCGTCTGCACGAGGCAGTGAACACTGCCAGCGTCACCGCGACCGAGACGCTCAATCAGCTGACGCAGAAGTTCGGCGGCTCCGACGGCGCGATGCAGGCGCTCAAGCAGATGTCGCTGATGGCGCGCAAGCAGGCGCTGGTGATGAGCTTCGGAGACGTGTTCGTGATCCTGACGGCGATGTTCGTCGCGCTCGCCGTCGCCGGCATCATCATGAAGAAGCCGGCCGCCGCCGGCGCGCCGGCCGAAGCGCATTGACTTTCGTTCGCCGCAGCTCGCTCGACCGGACAGCTACTTGCAGCGCTGCAGCTTGAGCAAGCCGCCGGGCTTCATGTTGAGCTCGATATGGTCGGCGTCGGTCTGCGTCAGCGTGTAGTTCATATGCGCGTTGCGGATCTGCCCGGTCGAGAACTCGTCGACGATGCGATAGGTCGAGCCCGTTTTGGCGATCGATTTGTTGCGATAGGCCGGCACGCCGCCGTCGCTGTCGGTGCGCTCGTCGCCATTGAAGCTGATGACGCGCAGCCGGTTGCAATCGATCGGGCCGGGCGACGAACTGCTGCTCTGACCCCAGCGTCCGGCGACGGGATAGCTATCCGCGACAGCCGGCGCGGCCAGCGCGGTCAAAACCGTCGCGATCAGAATGGATTTCCGCATCCGCTCAAAATCCGCCTCGCGGCGGGCGAAATCAAGGGCGCAAACCGTGGATGCTTAATGACAGGCCACCGGCTTCGGTTGAATCCGGTTCGTTCTGCCGGGGAATGGGGCGCTGGCGGCGCGATTTCGGTCTGCACCCGGGGGTAATCGGCGCGATACGGCTGCCGGAGTGTGCCGGCGCTCATCACAGCCTGGAGTTATCCCCGTAACTCACCGATCCAACCCGGCGTCGTCTCCAGATAGAAAATGCCTGAGGGTATCGACCCTTGGCCGGCCCCGGCGCGGACTTCTACCGTCCTTATCCCCAGCGAACGGCGTGACGACCAGCTCTCGCATGCGGGGTTGTTTAAATAACGGGCCCGCAATGGTTGTATTCGATGGGTGCCGCAAACTTGCAGCGCAATCCGGCCGCGGGGCGGTGTCGTTCATAACATGGGGGCATGATGAAACAGGTTTACTTCGCGATGGTCTGCGCCACGCTTCTGGGAGGATGCGATACGATCAGCGTGCCGTCATCGACTGGCGAGCGCGAGCTTCGGCCGCCGCGCGCGGGCATTCAAATCGGTTCTCTCTACTATGTAAGAGAAAAACCGACTGCGGACCTGTCAGGGCCTGCGAATCTCGAGCGGCTGTGCAGTGTCAATCTTGCCACGTACGGCGTGACGCCGTCCGAGGGTCAAACGGTCGCCGATATCGATCTGCTGCGAAAATATGATGCCAGCGGCGGCCTGGACGGCATCAAAAATGATTTTTTCAGTCTCGGATTGAGTGGGTCCTTCAGCGATTATTTCGAATACAAGCTCACCAACGTCAAACGCGTCGATATCTCGTATGACGAGGCGCAGCGTATCTTTAATAACCGCGCGTTCCGCAATGACTGCACGAGCTGGCGCGGCAACATCAACGGAAACGAATGGGGCATCTACCAGATTCAGTCGGTCTCTGTCGGTGACGTCGTTTTCTCCCGCAAGCCGATGAACTTCAGCACAGATGCCAACGCATCGGCAAAAATCGCAGCGTTCGAGCCGAAGCTCAAACTCTCGCTCAAGCGGGAAGCACAGATGAGCTTTAACGGAAAAGGTGTGGTGGTGCCCTTCGGGCCCATCCTGCGCAACTAGGCGCAGGCCAGACAGCGAAACCGGCTTTTCCGGTTTCGCTGCTGCCGTCACGCCTTGCCGTATCCGCCGGCCGTCGGCGGCTGGATGATGACGGCCTCTCCGGCGTCGATGACGGTGTCGTCGCAGCCTTTGAGCTTCTCCATCGTGCCGTCCTTGCGGCGCGCCCAGTTCTCGCCGAGCTGACCCGGCTCGCCGCCGGCGGCGCCGAACGGCCGCACGCGGCGATGGCCGGACAGGATGGTGCACTCCATCTTTTCCAGGAAGCGGATGGTGCGGCGGATGCCGTCACCGGCGTGCCATTTGCCCTTGCCGCCGGAGCCTTTGCGGATGTGGAAGTCCTCGAGCACGACCGGGTAGCGGAATTCGAGAATCTCCGGATCGGTCAGCCGCGTGTTGGTCATGTGCGTGTGGACGGCGTCGGTGCCGTTGAAGCCGGGGCCGGCCGGCGAGCCCGAACAGATCGTCTCGTAGTACTGATACTTGGCATTGCCGAAGTTGAGGTTGTTCATCGTGCCTTGCGCCGCGGCCAGCGCGCCGAGTGCGCCGAACAGGCAGTTCGTCACCGCCTGCGAGGTCTCGACGTTTCCGGCGACGACCGCCGACGGATATTCCGGCGTCAGCATGGTGCGTTTGGGAATGATGATGTTGATTGGTCTTAAGCAGCCCGCGTTCATCGGAATGTCGTCGGCCACCATCATGCGGAACACGTAAAGCACCGCGGCGCGCGTCACCGGTTCCGGCGCGTTGAAGTTGGTCGGCTGCTGCTCGGACGTGCCGGTAAAGTCGACGGTGGCCTCGCGCTTTTTCTTGTCGACGGAGATCTTCACCTTGATGAAAGTGCCCTGATCCATCTCGTAGGAGAATTCCGAGTCGTGCAGCCGGTCGATGACGCGGCGTACGCTTTCGGCGGCGTTGTCCTGCACGTGCTGCATATAGGCTTGCACCACGGGCATCGTGAACAGCGTCACCATCTTGCGCAGCTCGCTGACGCCTTTTTCGTTGGCCGCGATCTGCGCCTTGATGTCGTTGACGTTCTGCGTCGGGTTGCGCGCCGGATATTTGGCGCCGAGCAAAGCCTCGGTCAGTTCCTTCTCGCGGAAGCGACCGCGGTCGATCACCTTGAAATTGTCGAACAGCACGCCTTCCTGCTCGATGGTGGTGGCGTTCGGCGACATCGAGCCGGGTGAAATGCCGCCGACATCGGCGTGATGGCCACGCGAAGCCACCCAGAACAGAATCTTTTTCTTCTTGTCGTCGAACACCGGCGTGCAGACGGTGATATCCGGCAAATGTGTGCCGCCGTTATAGGGCGCATTGATGATGTAGACATCGCCGGGCGCGATTTTGCCCTTGTTCTCGCGGATGACCGTCTCGACCGAGCGGTCCATCGAGCCGAGGTGCACCGGCATGTGCGGGGCGTTGGCGACCAAAGTGCCGTCATGGGCGAACACCGCGCAGGAGAAGTCGAGACGCTCCTTGATGTTGACCGAGTAGGCGGTGTTCTGCAGCGACACACCCATCTGCTCGGCGATCGACATGAAGAGATTGTTGAAGACTTCGAGCATCACCGGATCGGCATGAGTGCCGATGGCATACGTGCGTTTGAGCATCTTGGTGCGGGTGAGCACCAGATGGTTCTTGGCCGTCAGTTCGGCCTGCCAGCCCGGTTCGACGACGATGGTCTGGTGCGGCTCGATGATGATGGCCGCGCCCTTGACCGTGCTGCCGGGCTTCAACTGGTCGCGGGTATAGACATTGGCCTTGTGCCAGGCGCCGCTGGAGAAGAACTGCGTCTTCTTGGCGGGCTTGGGCAAAGCGCTCTTGGAGCGTCGCGCCTTCTCCTCGTTGAACTTGGCGCCGCCGCCGACCGCTTCGACCGACACGGCTTCGACGACGAGTTGCTTGTTGCGGTCGATGAAGCCGAAGCGCGCCTTGTGCGCCTTCTCGAAGGCTCGCTGCATCGCGGGCAGGGTGGCGGCATCGACCGTCAGCGCCGTATCGGTACCGGCGTAGCGGATATGCGCGCGAACGAAGACCTTGATCTTGGCCGTAGGCACGCCCTGGCCGGCGACTTCATCCTTTACGGCCTTGCCGATGCGCTTGGCAGTCTTGGCGATCGCGGCCAACGCCTTTGGGCCATAGGCCAGTTCAATCGCCTGCTCACGCGTGGCGCGGATATCGGCCAGCCCCATGCCGTAAGCCGACAGCAGCGACGAGAACGGATGGATCAGCACCTTGGTCATGCCGAGCGCGTCGGCGACGAGGCAGGCGTGCTGGCCGCCGGCGCCGCCGAAGCAGTTGAGCGCATAGCGCGTCACGTCATAGCCGCGCTGCACCGAAATCTTCTTGATCGCATTGGCCATGTTCTCGACCGCGATCTTGATGAAGCCGTCGGCGATCTGCTCGCGCTTAAGGCCGCCGCGAATCTCGCCTTCGAGTTCGTCAAACGCTTTGCGTACAGCGCCTGCGTCGAGCGGCTCATTCTGGTGCGGGCCGAAGATTTTCGGGAAGAAATCCGGGATCAGCTTGCCGACTTCGACATTGGCATCCGTCACGGCCAGCGGCCCGCCACGGCGATAACACTTTGGTCCTGGATTGGCGCCGGCCGAGTCGGGCCCGACGCGGAAGCGCGCGCCGTCGAAATGCAGGATCGAGCCGCCGCCGGCCGCCACGGTATGAATGAGCATCATCGGCGCGCGCATGCGCACGCCGGCGACTTCGGTTTCGAAGGTGCGCTCGTACTCGCCATCGAAGTGAGACACGTCCGTCGAGGTGCCGCCCATGTCGAAGCCGATCAGCCGGTCGAAGCCGGCCTGCCGTCCGGTTTCCGCCATGCCGACCACGCCGCCGGCGGGTCCCGACAAAATCGCATCCTTGCCCTGGAACAGTTCGGCGGCGGTCAGTCCGCCCGACGACATCATGAACATCAGCCGCGCCTGCGAACTCTTGGCATCGAGCGCGGTGTCGACCTTGGCCACGTAGCGGCGAAGAATTGGGGACAGATAGGCATCCACTACCGTCGTATCGCCGCGGCCGACCAACTTGATCAGCGGCGATACCTCGTGGCTGACCGAGACCTGGCCGAAGCCCATCTCGCGCGCCATTTTTGCGATGCGCTGCTCGTGCTCGGGAAAGCGATAGGCATGCATCAGCACGATGGCGACGGCGTCGATGCCGTCGGCCTTAGCTGTTTCGAGGTCGGCGCGCACCGCGTCGAGATCGGGCTCCTTCTCTACCGTGCCGTCGGCGCGCACGCGTTCGTCGACTTCGGCGACGCGCTCGTAGACGAGGTCCGGCTTGATGATTTCCAGCGCGAAGATTTTCGGCCGCGCCTGGTAGCCGATCTTCAGCGCGTCGCGGAAACCCTTGGTAATGAGCAGCAGCGTGCGGTCGCCCTTGCGCTCCAGCAGCGCATTGGTCGCAACCGTGGTGCCCATCTTCACCGCGCCGACGCGTCCGGCCGGGATCGGCTCGCCGGATTTCAGCCCGAGCAGGTCGCGGATGCCTTGCACGGCGGCATCCGTATAGGCCTCTGGGTTCTCGGAGAGCAGCTTGTGGGCGGTGAGGTGTCCGTCCGGCGCGCGTCCGACCACATCGGTGAAGGTGCCGCCGCGGTCGATCCAGAAGTCCCACAGTGCCGCCGTTTTTTTGGCTGCCGATTTCTTCGCTGACTTCTTCGCCGCCATTGATCCAAGTCCCGTCCGAGGAGGGCGCACGATGCCGCCCTGTCGGCCTCAAGACAAGCCTGCTAAAGTTGTCCCAACAAAACAAAGCCGGCGCGCCAAAAGTGCCGGCAACAGGGAGGGACTACCATGACGCTTCGACGGCGTGATTTGCTGTCGCTGGCTGCTGGCGCCGCTGCGGCGTCGGGCCTGCCGCCATTGGCCAGGGCGCAGGAATGGCCCAGCAAAAACATCAAGGCCATCGTGCCGTTCAGCGCGGGCAGCGCCACCGACATTATCCCGCGCACGGTGTTCAACCAGTTGTCGATCGATCTCGGCCAGCCGATTATCGTGGAGAACCGCACCGGCGCCGGCGGTACTTTGGGCGCCGCTTCCGTCGCCCGCGCCGAGCCGGACGGTTACACGTGGCTCGCGATCTCATCGGCACACACCATCATTTCGTCGGTCTACCCGAACGCGGGCTACGATCCGGTGGCGGATTTTTCCGGCGTCATCCCGCTCGGCAATCTGCCGAATGTGCTCGTGGTTGCACCGTCTTCCGGTTTCAAGACGGTCAAGGATCTCGTCGCCGCCGCCAAGGCCAAGAACGGCACCATGACCTATGCTTCCGCCGGCGCCGGCACCGCCACGCATTTCAGCGCCGAACGGCTGCGGCTCGCGGCCGGCTTCGAAGGCAGCCACATTCCGTTCCGCGGCGGACCGGAAGCCGTGACTGAGGTGATGACCGGGCGTGTCGACTTCTATTTCGCGCCGATGGCTTTGGTGCTGCCGCTGATCAATGACGGCAAGTTGCAGGCGCTGGCGGTGAGTTCGCCGATGCGCGCCTCGGCACTGCCGAATGTGCCGACCACGATCGAAGCCGGTTATCCGAATTCCGACTACCTGTTCTGGATCGCGATCTTCGTGCCCGCCAAAACGCCGCAGACGATCATCGCCAGATTGTATCAGCAGACGCAGAAGACGCTCACGACACCCGCCATGCGCGAGAAACTCGTCAAGCTCGGCGTCGAGCCAATGGCGATGACGTCGGCCGAACTCGACGCGCTGGTCAAAGCAGAGATTCCCGTCAACGCCGCCATCGTCAAGGCGACGAATCTAAAAGCCGGATAGAAATGGGAGGATTGCCGTGAAGCTGCAACGCCGGGATTTTCTGACACTTGCGGGCGCCGCGGCGGCCGCGTCTGCGCTGCCGCATTCAGTTGCCGCGCTCGATTATCCGACTCGGCCGGTGCGCTGGATCGTCGGGCAGGCGGCCGGCAGTTCATCGGACATCGCGGCGCGGCTGATGGGGCAGTGGCTGACCGATCGTCTGGGCCAGTCTTTCGTTGTCGAAGATCGCCCCGGCGCCGGCGGCAATATCGGCACCGAAGCGGTGGTCCGCGCAGCGCCCGACGGTTACACGCTGCTGCTGATCAACGTTCAGAACACCATCAACGCAGCGCTTTACGAGAAATTGTCGTTCGATCTCGTCACCGACATCGCGCCGGTGGCCGGCATCTATCGTGTGCCGCTCGTGATGGAGGTGAACCCGTCATTTCCCGCGCAGACCGTTGCCGAATTCATCGCCTACGCCAAGGCCAATCCCGGCAAGATCAATATGGCGTCCCCGGCGATCGGCAGCCCGCAGCACATTGCCGGAGAGTTGTTCAAGTTCATGACCGGCGTCGATCTGGTTCACGTGCCGTATCGCGGCACCACGCCGGCGCTGACCGATCTGCTCGGCGGCCAGGTGCAGGTGATGTTCGACGTCATGCCGTCGTCGATCGGTCACCTGCGCGCCGGCAAGCTGCGGCCGTTGGCGGTGACGACGGCGGTGCGGTCGGACGCGCTACCGGATGTCCCTACGATGGCCGATTTCGTGCCCGGCTATGAGGCGAGCGCCTGGGTCGGCGTCGGCGTGCCGAAGAACACACCGCCGGAGGTCATCGCGATCCTCAACAAGGAGATCAACGGGGCGCTTGGCGATGCGGCCATGAGGACAAGGCTCGGCGATCTGGGTGCGACGGTATTGCCGCCCGGCTCCTCGGCCGGGTTTGGCAAGTTGATCGCGGACGACATCGCGAAGTGGGCCAAGGTGGTGAAGTTCGCCAACATCAAGCCGGTTTGAGTGCGAAGTGCGGGTACTTGGGGCGGAGGGGAATAAAAGATCGGGACTCGCTCCTTATTCGAAAGATACCGAGCAACATCCGGCAAGTATCTTGCTTTCTGCATATGGCCGCAGCCATCATGCGGGCGAGGGGTATCAATGCTAGGCGTGCTCAATCGGCTCTATCTGTTCGCGGCTTTGCTGGGCGCAATCGCCGCCACGCCCGCAGCGGCGCAGACCAAGTGGGAGCTTGCGACCAACTACGCCGAGAGCGCCTTTCACACCAAAAACATCGCGCAGTTCGCGCGCGACGTGGAAAAGGCCACCTCCGGATCGCTCGCGATTACCATTCATCCCGGCGGCTCGCTCATCAAGCATGCCCAGATCAAGCGCGCGGTGGGCGACGGCAAGGCCGCGGCCGGCGAAATCCTGATCTCGCTGGCGGCGGACGAAGCGCCGGTCTACGGCCTAGATTCCATTCCGTTCCTCGCCACCGGCTATGACGGCGCACGCAAGCTCTACGCAGCGCAGAAGCCGTTTCTGGAGCAGCAACTGGCCAAGGAAGGTCTGATCCTGTTGTTCTCGGTGCCATGGCCGCCGCAGGGCATTTATTCGAAGCGTGAGATTGGATCGCTCGACGATCTCAAGGGCCTCAAATTCCGCGTCTATAATTCCATGACCAAACGCGTTGCCGAACTCGCTTCCGCGACGCCGACACAGATCGAAGTGCCGGACTTGCCGGCGGCCTTTGCCTCCGGCCGCGTCGATGTGATGATCACGTCGGCTTCGAGCGGCGTGCAATCGAAAGCCGAGGAATACCTCACGCATTATTACGACACGCAGGCCTGGGTGCCGCGCAACATGGTGTTCGTGAACAAGGAAGCCTTCGGTAAACTGTCCGAAGCTGAAAAACAGGCGGTAACTGATGCCGCCGCCGCGGCCGAGACCCGCGGCTGGGCTGCATCGATTGAAGAGATGACGATCAAGACGAATGCCTTGAAAGCGGCGGGCATCAAAGTCGTGGCGCCGAGCGAGGCGCTCAAATCCGGCTTCGGCAAAATCGGCGATACCATCGCCGCCGAATGGGTGGCATCCGCCGGCGCCGACGGCAAAACCATGATCGAGGCTTACCGCAAATGATCCGAATTTGGCTCGACCGGCTTTATCTGTTCTCCGGTTATGCCGCCGGCGGGTTTCTGGTGCTGATCTTCGGCATCATGATGTTCATGTCGCTCGGCCGCGAAGTCGGATGGAATATTCCCGCCGGCGACGATTTCGCCTCCTGGTGCATGGCGGCGATGGCGTTCCTCGGCCTTGCGCATACGTTTAAGCGCGGCGAAATCATTCGCGTCGGTATTCTGGTCGAAAAGCTCACCGGAAAAAAGCGCTGGGCGCTCGAGATTGCCGCGCTCGGCGTCTCGTCGGCCTTCATGCTGTTCTTCAGCTGGTACGCCGTGTCGATGACTTACGATTCTTTCCGCTTCAATGACATGGCGCAAGGCGTGCTCGCCGTGCCGCTTTGGATTCCCCAACTCGGCTATTGCGGCGGTCTCGTCATCCTCACCATCGCCGTAATCGACGAACTCGTTCATGTCCTCAAGGGCAACAGGCCGACCTACGAGAAGGACCCGCCGTCGTCGCCGGATGAATTCGTCGAACGCATCGCTGCGGGTGGAGGCGGCTGATGTTTCACGATATCGGCCTGGTCACGCTTTCGATCATTCTGCTCGGCTTCCTTATCGTCGTTCTGAGTGCCGGCGTCTGGATCGCGGTCGGCCTTGGCCTGATTGGTCTGGTCGCAATGGTGTTCACCACATCGGTACCGGTCGGCGCCGTGTTGGCGACGTCGGTGTGGAGCGCAAGCGCATCGTGGACGCTCGCCGCGCTGCCTTTGTTTATCTGGATGGGCGAAATCCTATTCCGCACCAAGCTGTCGGAAGAGATGTTCCGCGGCCTGGCGCCATGGCTGCAATGGTTGCCGGGGCGTCTCGTCCACGTGAATGTCATCGGTTGCGGCATCTTTGCAGCAGTGTCGGGTTCGTCGGCCGCGACTTGCGCTACCATCGGCAAGATCGCGCTGCCTGAACTGGAGAAGCGCGGCTACGACAAGGATATCAGCCTCGGTTCGCTCGCCGGCTCCGGCACGCTCGGCCTTCTCATCCCGCCGTCGATCCCGATGGTGGTCTATGCGGTCACGGCGAATGTGTCCGTGTTGCAGGTCTTTCTCGCCGGGTTTTTGCCTGGCTTCCTCGTGATGGCGCTCTATTCCGGCTACATCATCGTCTGGTCGCTGCTCAATCCGTCGAAGATTCCGCCGCGCGACCCGTCGATGCCATTCCGCAAGAAGCTGGCTGAGTCGACCAAGCTCATTCCCTGTCTGCTGCTGATCCTCGGTGTGTTCTTCGCGCTGGTGCTCGGACTGGCGACGGCGACCGAATGCGCGGCCTGGGGCGTCACCGGCGCGCTGCTGCTGGCGTGGTGGAGCGGCACGCTGACGCGCGCGAGCTTCTTCGAGAGCGTCATGAGCGCGACGCGGCTTACCTGCATGATCATGCTGATCCTTGCGGGAGCGGCCTATTGCACCGCGGCGATGGCCTATACGGGAATTCCGGCGGCGCTGGCCGAATGGGTGAAGGGGCAGAACCTCACGCCCGGCATGCTCGCGCTCTATCTCTCCATCATGTACATCATTCTCGGCTGCCTGGTCGACGGCATCTCGATGATCGTGCTGACGATGGTCGTCGTGCTGCCGATGATCAAGCAGGCCGGCATCGATCTGATCTGGTTCGGTGTTTACCTCGTCATCCACGTCGAGATGGCGCAGATCACGCCGCCGGTCGGCTTCAATCTCTTCGTGCTGCAGAACATGAGCGGCCGCGACACTTTCTCGGTGGCGCGCGCCTCGTTCCCGTTCTTCATTCTGCTCATCATCGCGGTCTTCATCATCACCGAATTCCCGCAAATCGTGCTGGTATTGCCGCATCTGGCATTCCCGCCGAGTTGAGGATTAGACTGGCTTTCAAATCGAACCGGAGGCGACACATGACCTACCACCGCTCTTTGATGTTGGCCGCTGTCGCGGCCTTGGCGCTCGCCGCGCAACCGGCCACGGCGCAGACCAAATGGAATTTGCCGGCGGCCTATCCCGCCGATAATCCGCATAGCGAAAATCTCGCGCTGTTTGCCAAGGACGTTGGCGACGCCACCGGCGGCAAGCTCGCTATCACCGTTCACCCCGCGGCGTCGCTGTTCAAGGCGCCGGACATCAAGCGTGCGGTGCAGACCGGGCAGACGCAGATCGGCGAAGTGCTGATGTCGCTGCACGAGAACGAGGACCCGATTTTCGGCATCGACGTGGTGCCGTTCCTTGCCTCGAGCTTTCCGGAATCGCAGAAGCTGTATCTGGCATCGAAGCCGGCGGTTGAGAAGAAGCTCGCCGCGCAGGGCCTGATGTTGCTGTTCGTGGTGCCGTGGGCGCCGCAGGGAATCTACGCCAACAAGGAAATCAATTCGGTCGCCGACATGAAGGGCCTGAAGTGGCGCTCGTACAACGTCGGCACAGCCAAGATCGGCGAACTGGTCGGCGCGCAGCCGGTTACCGTGCAGGCAGCTGAATTGGCGCAGGCGCTGGCGACCGGCGTGGTCAACTCATTCATTACCTCGGCGGCGACCGGCTACGACAGCAAAGCCTGGGAGTCGGTGAAATATTTCTACGACACCAAGGCCTGGATCCCGAAGAACATGACCATCGTCAACAAGGCGGCGTTCGACGCGCTCGACAAACCGACGCAGGACGCCGTCTTGAAAGCCGCCGCCACGGCTGAAACGCGCGGCTGGAAGATGTGGCAGGACAAGGCCGGCTGGTATCTCGATCAGCTTAAATCGCACGGCATGAACGTGCTGCCGCCGAGTCCAACGCTGCAGGCCGACCTCAAGAAGCTCGGTGATACGCTGACCGCCGATTGGTTGAAAAAGGCCGGTGCCGACGGCGAAGCCGTCATCGCCGCCTATAAAAAGATGTAAGCGCCCATCTTTGAACCCACGGCGTCCGTCACGCGACGTAAAGTGACGGGCGCCGAAGGGCCAAGGGGCTGAGCTATGTCGGAATCCAGGAAATTGTCGGAAGGGGCGGTGGTCGCCGCCGTCATCCTCAGCGTTCTGGCGCTGCTGTTTTATGCGCTGCAGATCGTGACGCTGGCGAACCTGACCGGCAGCGACCCGGCCGGTAACGCCTATGCCCAGGCCTACGCCGCCATCGAAATTATTTTCCTGTGGGTAGTGCTTGGCGCCCTTACGCTGATCGCCTTCTTCAAAGGCGACATGCCGCGGCCCGCCGCCGTCTTCGCCTTCCTCCTTGTCCCTGCGTCGGCCATCATTTCGTTTGAAGTGCTCGCGCTGCTGTCGCGGCCCTATCAACCGCCGTATCTGTGGCCGCTGATTATTCCGGCGGCGATCCCGCCACTGGTGGTGGCCTATTGCTTCTGGGCGCTGCTACCCGGCTTGCGCGCCAGGAATCCGGCGAGGATCGCAAGCGGATGTGTCTGGGGCCTGGTCTTTCTCCTCTGCGCCTCGATCGTACCGTTCGATAAAACCCGCAACGCCGCCGACGATCGCGCCGCGGCGGTGCTGGAAAAATACGAGGCCGACCTCGCCAGGCTACCGGCCGACGCGCCGCTGTGGGATTGGGCGCCGTTCTTCAACACGCGCAACGAAACAAAGCTCGGCGAGATGCTCAAGCATATTGCCACGCTCGACCGCCGCCAGGCGGACGCCGAACTGATGCTTGAGCGCGGCGACTTTCCGCTGCGTTTCATCGGTCGGCTCGATCTGACGCCGACGCCGTCGCTCTGCGGCAAGGCGCGCGCGCTGCTGCGCCAGCGTGCGGCGCCGCTGGTGCTGGTGACGCCGCAATCCAAACCGTTTCGCGATATTGCCGGCGAGGTGTACGACGCGCTCACCGCGCTGAAATGGCTGATCGGCTATGACTGCGACGCGGCCGCCGAAGCACAGGCCTGGGAAGCCATGGCCAACGGCTACAAGGATACGAACTTCGACGTCTTCGAGCTGCGCGAACTGCAAGATCCAAAAGAGCTGGGCCGCATCGTGCGCAATTATCCGGAGCGGTTCTCGCAGCTGACGCCCAAGGCGCATTTGCGCGCCTGGCTCAGCTTCGAAGATAAAAAAGAATATCGCGAACAGGCTCTGGCCGGCGCGCGCAAGCTCGACCATCGTACGGCGGACGCCGTCGAGATGCTGAAGGCCGGCGGCGAGGGTGGTCCCTGGATGATATTGCGGCTGATACAGGTGCTCGACCTGGAGGCGACGCCGGCGCTGTGCGATTTCGCGCAGGTCGAATTGCACAAGGAGCTGGCGCGCATTCACCGGCCGACGCCCGATCAGCCGATGCCATACAAGGAATTGCTGGAGCGGCTCGGCACCGGCGATCAGTTCGGCGCGCTGATCTGGCTTGCCTCGCACGGCTGCGACGCCGAAGCCGGTTTGACCGAAGCCGAAGAGTTGATCCGCACCTATCAGGATTCGCCGGCGCGGAGCGCGATGCTTGCGAGACTCTCAGCCCTGCATTCCAAAAAATAACCGGCGCGCGCTGCAACAGCGCACGCCGGTCGATTCAAAACGCGTCGTGAAGCTAGATCTTGCCGAGCAGTATGAGGATCAGCAGGATCACGACGACGAGGCCGAGGCCGCCACCGCCGTAATAGCCGGTGCCGTAGAACGGACCGCCGCCAATGCCGGAGAAGCCGCCGAGCAGGGCGATGACCAGAATGATAAGAATGATGGTACCGATCGACACGGTGCAATCTCCATAATATGAGATCTGCCGCGGCAGCATTTTCACGCCCCAGACACACTGCCGAGCTCGCATGGGTGAGGCGCTTATCAACGGCAAGGCAGCCAAAAAGTTCCACTAGGGAACGGCGGTACACAGATGCCGCTCCTGCCGCGGCAGAAATACGATATTCGGCATCCGGAACGTTATGTCGGCCTCCCGATATTATTTGCCCTCCCGGTAAGCGATTTCGATCCTTTGTTCGTTACCGTCCCTCGATATCGCGTCTAAACTTCTATGTTCCTTAACGATGGTGCGGTGAATATCCGGCAAGTGCGCCGGCATTTGGGGACGTCATGTACGCATCTTCGGCCGTTTGGCCGCCATCGACTAACCAGCCATCCCAGATGCAGCGGTTTGATCTCCATCCTTGTAGTAGAATTGTACCGAATGCGGTCGTGCCGATCTCCGGAGCCGCGGCCTAGCCATGCGTAAGTTGTTTGATCGGCAACTCGTCAAGGCGACAGGCGAGACAGGTGAGGTCGACTTGAAGGCGCTCGGCGACTTGATCGTCGGAGCCTACGAAGAAGCCGATCGCGACCGCAGCCGCACCGATCGATCGATCGCATTGATGGTCGAAGAGCTGAGTGACGTGCATGAACGGCTGGTGGATGCCTTCGAACTTATTCCCGAGGGAATAGCGCTCTTCGACGCCGAAGACCGCTTTGTGATGTGGAACAAGCGTTACGCCGAGATGTATGCGGCGAGCGCCGACGCCATCGCGGTCGGCAAACGCTTTGAAGACACGCTCCGCGCCGGCCTTGCACGCGGCCAATATACCGATGCCATAGGCTGCGAAGATGGGTGGCTGGTCGATCGCCTGGCGCGCCACAAACTGCCGTCAAACTCACACGAACAACAGCTTGATGGAAATCGCTGGCTCCGCGTCGAAGAACGCCGAACCGCCAGCGGCGGCAGCGTCGGCGTTCGCGTCGACATCACCGATTTGAAGAAGCGGGAGGAATCGTTCCGGCTGCTGTTCGACAGCAACCCGATGCCGATGTGGGTCATCGATGTCGAGACTCAGAAATTTCTATCGGTGAACGGCGCCGCGGTTGAGCGCTATGGCTACGGCCGCGAGCAGTTTCTGGCGATGACGGCGTTTGAGATTCGTCCAATTGACGATGTCGAGGAGTTTGAAAGGCACATCCGTAGCGGTGTCTCGAGCCACGGCACGAAAATATGGCGTCATCAAAAATCGGATGGGTCCCTCATTTACGTGTCGATCTACAGCCGGTCGATGACCTATCAAGGACGCGCCGCCCGCCTCAACGCCATCGTCGATGTCACGGCGCAAAAACAGGTTGACGATCTTGTTCGCGAGCAGAAGAGGCAGACGGAAACGGCCATCAACAACATGTCGCAAGGCTTGTTGATGTTCGATGGCGATGCGCGGCTGATTTTGTGCAATCAAAGATATATCGATATTTATGGGCTGTCGTCCGACAAGGTCGTGGCGGGCTGTACGCTGCGTGACTTGATGGAACACAGAAAACAACTCGGCGTTTTCGCTGGTGATCCTGAAAAATATTGCGAGGAAGTTCTCGCCAGTATTGCCTTGGGAAACGCCAGCAGCCGCAATGTCGAGCTTCCCGACGGCCGATGCATCGCGACAGAAAACCGCCCGATGGCCGGTGGCGGTTGGGTCGCGACGCACGAGGACGTGACCGAACGCAGTCTCGCGCAGAAGCGAATCGAATATCTGGCGCATCACGATCCGCTGACGGGCTTGCCCAATCGCGCCGTGTTCCGCGAGCATCTCACGATCTCGCTTGAGCATGCGGCGCATCACAAATCCCAGCTTGCCGTCATCAGTATCGATCTCGATCGATTCAAGGAGGTCAACGACGTCTTCGGCCACGATGCCGGCGATAGGATGCTCAGCGAAGTTGCCAGACGCCTCAAGGACGCCAGCAACGGCGCCTTCGTCGCGCGTCTGGGCGGCGATGAATTCAGCCTTGTCGCAACCGACGGGCCGCAGCCGGCCATGACCGAAGAGCTGGCGACGCGTCTGCAGGCGGCTGTTGCCGAAGAGATCGACATCGACGGACATCCCGTTCGGACCGGTTTGAGCATCGGCATCGCGATTTATCCGTCCGACGGCGCCGACGTCGAGACGCTATTGGCCAACGCGGACGCCGCGCTGCACCGGACCAAGCGCGAGGGCCGCGGTTCGGTTCGTTTCTTTGCAGCGGAAATGGATAAACAGCTGCGCGAACGCCGCGCGTTGCAACACGAACTGCAATCGGCCATCGAGCAGAACCAGTTGACGCTGTATTATCAGCCGCAAGCGCGCATCGATGGCGAAGTCATCGGGTTCGAAGCGTTGATGCGCTGGAAGCACCCCACGCGCGGCATGGTCCCGCCGGGCGAGTTCATTCCGCTGGCCGAGGACAGCGGCCTCATCGTGCAATTGGGCGAGTGGGCTTTGCGGCAAGCGTGTCGCGAAGCCGCATCTTGGCCGAAGCCGCTTCATGTCGCGGTGAACCTTTCGCCGGTGCAATTCCAGCATGGCGATCTGCCGGCGCTGGTGCACTCTATTCTGCTGGAAACCGGACTGCCGCCGCAGCGTCTCGAACTGGAGATTACCGAGAGCGTCCTGGTCGGCGATATTTCCCGCGCTCTTTTGATGCTGCGCCGGCTCAAATTGCTCGGCTTGAATATTGCCATGGATGATTTCGGTACCGGATATTCGTCGCTGTCTTATCTGCAATTGTTCCCGTTCGACAAAATCAAGATCGACCAAAGCTTCATTTTCAAGTTGGGGCAAACTACGCAATCGAGCGCCATCGTTCGCGCCATCATCGGACTTGCGCGTGGCCTTTCATTGCCGGTGATTGCCGAAGGCGTTGAGACCGCGGATCAACTGGCGTTCCTGGCGCGCGAATCCTGTGATGAAATTCAAGGTTATCTGATCGGCCGGCCGCAGCCGATCGAGCAGTACGCGGCGATGACCGGCGCGGCGGGTCTTGAGGCCGCCGAATTGAAGCGGGCGATCTAGGCGCAGCGCTACCCGCGATACGGGAAGGGTCCTCTATATCACCCGTCTTCACCTGGCGTATAACCCCTGCCAACCGGCCAACAAGGCCGGACATATTGGAGGAGGGTTCACTCGTGAGGACAGTTCTTTCGCTAGTTCTGGCATCTTTGATTTCGACGAGCGCGTTCGCGCAGGACTATCCCAACCGCATCATCACGCTGGTATCGCCGTTCCCGCCGGGCGGCCCGTCCGACACCACGGCGCGCATGATCGTCGGCCCGATGTCGGCGGCGCTCGGCCAGCAGATCATCGTCGAAAACGTCACAGGCGCTGGCGGCGTCATCGGCAGCAATCGCGTCGCCAAGGCCAAGCCCGACGGCTACACCATCATGGTGTCCGGCTCCGGCACCCACGCGGCGGCTGAATTTCTCAACAAGGATCTGCAATACAAGTCGACCGATTTCGAGCAGATCGGCCTGATCAACATTTCACCGGTGGTTCTGGTGGCGCGCGGCGACGTGCAGGCCAATACTCTCAAGGACTTCGTCGCGTATCTCAAAGCCAACGACAAGAAGGTCACCGAAGCCGACGCCGGCGTCGGCTCGATCTCCAATCTCGCCTGCTCGGTGTTTCACTCGGTCGCGGACGTCCACCCGACGGTGGCGTCGTATCGCGGCACGCCGCAGGCGACGATGGATCTGGTCGCCGGCACCGTCGACTTCGGCTGCAACCAGATCGTCAACATCGCGCAGCATATCAAGACCGGCAAACTGAAGGCTTACGCCGTCACCGGCGACAAGCGTTCGCCGATGCTGCCGGACGTGCCGACCACGACCGAGGCCGGCATGCCGGCCTTCAATCTCACCGTCTGGTTCGGCCTTTCCGCGCCGAAGGACACGCCGAAGCCGGTCATCGAGCGGCTGAGCAAGGCGCTCGACGTCGCGCTGGCCGATCCGGAGGTCGTCAAGCGCTTTGCTGATTTGGGTTACGACGTGCCGCCGCCGAAGGAACGCGGTGCGGCCTATTTTGACAAATTTTACAAAGACGAAGTCACGCTCTGGGCCAAAGTGCTCGGCGGACTCAATATGGAGAAGAAGTAACAGCATGCAGGACGTCACCGGCTGGGCGCCGACCCAGGAAATCGAACTCGTCGCCGGCACCCCGCCCGGTGGCGGCCAGGACCGGCCGGCACGCGCGCTGATCGAAGTGCTCAACACGCACAAGCTGCTCGCCCAGCCGGTGAAGCTCACCAACATCGCCGGCCGCGGCGGCGGCAATGCCTGGGACTACCTGCGCAAGAACCACGGCAATCCGCATGTGCTGGCGATCAATTCGCCGACCATCATCAGCAACAAGCTGCTGGGCGTGGCTGCAACCGATTATTCCGATCTGACGCCGCTGGCGAATCTCTACACCGAATATCCGATCTTCATCGTGCGCGCGGATTCGAGCATCACCGACGTTGCCGAACTGGTGCGCCGCCTGAAAGCCAACACCGCGGCGGTGACGATCTCGCTCGCGACGGCGTTGGGCAATCCAAACCACATCGCGCTGTCGCGTCTGACCGCGCATGCCGGCGGCGATTCCAGGGCGCTCAAGATCGACGTGTTCGATTCCGCGCGCTACGCCATCGCCCATCTGCTCGAAGGCAAGGCAGAACTCGGCGTCATCACGGCGGTCAGCGCCGTGCCGGAACTGCAGGCCGGCAAGCTGCGCACGCTGACGCTGTCGGCGCCCAAGCGTCTCGGCGGCCTGTTTGCGGATGTGCCGACGCTGGTCGAGAGCGGCGTCAACTGCAAGGTCGGCATGTGGCGCGGCATCATCGGCGCCGGCGGCATCTCGAAAGACGCCATCGCGTTCTGGGACCGAACCTTCGCTGCGGCAACGTCGAGCGCCGAATGGGAAGCCGAGCTTGCCAAGAAGTATTGGGCCAACACCTTCATGGCCGGCAAGGATGAGTATGCCTTCCTCGACGAGGAACGCACCGTGATGACGGCGGCGCTCACCGACATCGGACTGCTGCCGAAATGAGCTGGCAGCCCGAACGCACTGTCCAGCTCGTCGCCGGCACGCCGCCGGGTGGCGGGCTCGACCGCGTCGCGCGCGCGCTCGAGAAAGCCATCGTCGCGGCGGGTCTGCTCGACGTGCCGGTAGAAGTCTTGAACGTGCCCGGTGACGGCGCGCGTAAATGCTGGACCGACTTGGTCGACAAGCATCCTGGCGATGCACATGTGCTCGGCATCAGTTCGCCGAACATGGTCAGCGATTATCTCGTTGGCATCGCCAGTTTCGAGCACAGCAAATACGTGCCGGTCGCGACGCTGGTGACGGAATACATCGCTTTCGCGGTGCGCGCGGAGTCGGAATTGAAATCCGGCAAGGATCTGCTGGCGCGTCTCGGCCGCGCGCCATCGGACGTCAAAGTCGCGTTGTCGACTGCGCTCGGCAATCCCAACCACGTCGCGCTGGCAAAACTGACGCGACAGCAGGGCGGCGACATCAATGCGCCGGTGATCCGCGTGTTCGATACGGCGCTCGATGCGGTGGCCGATGTCATTGCCGGCAAGGCCGATGTCTGCGCCGTCACGGCGGCGAGCGTGCTGGCGGAACAGAAGGCCGGCCGCGTTCGCGTGCTGGCCATCACTGCGCCGCAACGTCTTGGAGGCTCGTTCGCCGATACGCCGACGTGGAACGAACTCGGCGCCGATTGCGTGATCGGCGCCTGGCGCGGCGTCACCGGGCCGACCGGCATCACGCCGGAGCAGGCGGCGTATTGGGCCGGCATCCTCGAAGCCGCGACCAAGACCGAAGTTTGGCGCGACGAGCTGGCGCGTCTGAGCTGGTCGCCGCAATTTCTCGCTGGGCCGAAACTTGATGCCGCTCTCGCCAATGAGCGCGCCGAATTCGTCGCTGTGCTCGGTGAGCTGGGGCTGCTGAAGAACTCGTGAAATTGGTGAGGGCCCGGTGATTTCCCACCGAGCCCTCGTCAGCATATCAGCCAGCCTATAAGCCGGGTTCTGTAAGGCCTGCGGGCTTGCACCCGCAAACGTGACGGCCATTCCTCTCGTACGCCGGTTACCCGGCGTCTCAAGCAACCTACCCGAATGACTGGCCCGGACGGACCTAGCACCGAAGTGCCTGCGTCATTCCTATTCGGTCTTGCTCCCGGTGGGGTTTGCCGTGCCGCCGCCATTGCTGGAAGCGCGGTGGGCTCTTACCCCACCGTTTCACCCTTACCTCGG
>CAISIV010000210.1 GCA_903885555.1 uncultured Hyphomicrobiales bacterium | reverse complement strand
CCGTAATAGGTCGTCACGCCGCGAACGCAGAGCAGGGCGGTCATAGTCCGACCTCCGCCGCGACCTGCTCGACCTTTTCTTCGGCGACACCGAGATAGGCGGCGATCACTTTCGGATCGTTGCGTACTTGGTCGGGCGTGCCGTCGGAAATCTTGACGCCGTAGTCGAGCACGATCAGGTGGTCCGAAATCTCCATCACCACCGACATGTCGTGTTCGATCAGCAGGATCGAGATGCCGTGCTCGTCGCGGATCGTGCGCAGCAGCGTATTGAGTTCGGCGCTCTCGCGCGGATTGAGGCCGGCGGCTGGCTCGTCGAGACACAGCAGCACCGGCTCGGTGCACATCGCGCGCGCGATTTCGAGACGCCGTTGCGCGCCATAGGGCAAATCGCCGGCCGGATCGTCGGCGCGCTCCAGCAGGCCAACCCGGTCGAGCCAGAGCCGCGCCTGGTCGATGGCGGCGCGCTCCGCAGCCCCGTAGGTCGGAAAGCCGAGCACGCCGAGCAAAGTGTAGCCCGACGCCAGCATCAGCTTGTTGTGCTGGGCGACCAGCAGATTTTCCAGCACGGTCATGCCGGAGAACAGGCGGATGTTCTGGAAGGTGCGGGCGACGCGGGCCTGTTGGGTGACGAGATAATCGGGCAGGCGCTCGAGCTGAAACAGTTTGCCGTTGCCGCGGCTGAGGCTGCGCTGGCCGCTTTCGGTCAGCGTATCCAATTCGCTCCAGATCGATGCTTCGCCATGGCGCAGGCCAAGGCGGCCTTCGGTGGGTTTGTAAAAACCGGTGATGCAATTGAAGACCGTGGTCTTGCCGGCGCCGTTCGGGCCGATTTAGGCGGTGATCTCGCCTTCCTGCGCCTCGAACGACAGGTCGTCGACCGCGACAAGTCCGCCGAAGCGCATGGTCAGGTGCTCGACGCGCAGAATCGTCATCAGCCGTGACCTTCTTTGACGAGGTCGGAGCCGATGTTCTTGCGTTCCTTCAGGAAGACCGAAGGCGAGCGCGACGAGATCAGCCCGCGCGGCCGCACTACCATGATTAGCACCATGGCGAAGCCGAACAGCAGCATGCGGTACTGCGTCGGATCGAAAGTCTCGCCGAAAATACGTTTGAGGAAATCGAGCTCGCGCATGATCTCGGTGCCGCCGATCATGACAATCGCGGCACAGGCGACGCCGATCTGGCTGCCCATGCCGCCGAGGACGACAATCGCCAGAATGCTGGCCGACTCGAGGAACGTAAAGGAGTCGGGCGAGATGAAGCCCTGGCGCGCAGCAAAGAACGAACCGGCAAAGCCGGCAAACATTGCGCCGATACCGAAAGCGGTGAGCTTGGTGTTGGTGGTGTTGATGCCGAGCGAGCGGCAGGCGATCTCGTCCTCTCGCAACGCCTCCCAGGCGCGCCCGACCGGCAGCCGCCGCAGCCGCACGGTGACGAAGGCGGTGAGGAACGCCAAAGCAAGGATCAGGTAGTAGAGAAAGATCGTACGGTAGATCGGCGTGAACTCCAGTCCAAACACCGAGGCGAAGCCGTCGTCGTTGGCATTGAACGGAACGCCGAAGAAGGTCGGGCGGGGGATGCCGCTGATGCCGGCATAGCCGCTGGTCAGATCGACCCAGTTGATGAGCACAAGACGGATGATCTCCCCGAAGGCGAGCGTTACGATGGCGAGATAGTCGCCGCGCAGCCGCAGCACCGGAAAGCCGAGCAGGATGCCCCAGAAGGACGCCAGCACGCCGGCGAGCGGCAACAGGATCCAGAACGACAGGCCGAACTCTTTGGCGAGCAGCGCGTAGGAGTAGGCGCCGACCGCGTAGAACGCGACGTAGCCGAGGTCGAGCAGTCCGGCGAGGCCGACGACGATGTTGAGGCCCCAGCCCAGCATCACGTAGATCAAAATCTGGATGCCGAAATTGTCGATCCATTTGACGGATGCACCGAAACCGACCGCGATCACGATCAGGATCGGATAGACGATCAGAAAACCGGCGCCTGCCGGCATCGTGAGGCGGGAGACGGTCTGCAGACCTTTGTCGCCGCCGCGCAGCAGGATGAAGGCAAGACCGACGAAAAACGCTGTGAGCAGGACGCTTGCCATCAGATTGAAGGCGGGACCCGCGCCGGGTTCGAGAACCAGGGCCCGAATGAGATACAAAGTGCGGCCGACAAAGATGAGCGCGGTCAAGCTGACGATGACGCCGGCAAACAACGCGGCCCATTTGGCAAACCATCGCGGCCACGTCATCTCGCCCGAGGGCGTGGCAGGTCGCAAAGCGCGCCTTCGCAGCCACGGCTCGATGGAGAGCGAGTAGAACAGCCGTCCGAACCCGGCGATGCCGACGAATGCAAACAGCAGCGGCCCGCGCGTCGTCAGGATCAGTTCGTTGCGGATATCGGTAACGGTGAGAAAGCCGATCAGCGGCAGCAGCAGTCCGAAAGCGATCAGGGCGGTGATTGCGGCGTCGCGCACAGCGAGGGCGAGGGTATTGCGTGCGCTCGAGGCCTCAGCGCTCATCTCAAACCTTCTCGACATCCGGCCGGCCGAACAGGCCCTGCGGCATGAAGATCAGTGTGATGACGAGCACGGAAAACGCCGCGACGTCCTTGTAGTCGATGGAAAAATACGACGACCACATCGTCTCGATCAAACCGATGATGATGCCGCCGATGACCGCGCCCGGCAGCGAACCGATGCCGCCCAGGACCGCTGCGGTGAAAGCTTTGACGCCCGGTACGAAGCCGTCGGCGAAGCTGACGACGCCGTAATACATCAGGTACATGGTGCCGGCGACCGCTGCCAAGGCCGCCGCGATAACGAAGGTCATCGAAATCGTGCGGTCCACATCAACGCCAACCAGCGCCGCCATCTTCTGATCCTGTTCGCAGGCGCGTTGCGCGCGGCCGAGCTTGGTCTTGGCCACCAGATACCAGAAGCAGACCAGCAGCACGGCGGTCACGCCCCAGATAATGAGTTGCTTGAACGACAGCGTCACCGCGTAATCGTTTTTCGTGAACAACACGAATTCGCCCTGGATCATCGGCGGCGTCGATTTGTTGCGCGGGCCCTGGCTGACCTGCACGAAGTTCGACAGGAAGATCGACATGCCGATCGCCGAGATCAGCGGCGCCAGCCGAAACGAGCCGCGTAGCGGCCGATAGGCGAGGCGCTCGATGGTCCAGTTCACTAGCGAGGTGAAGATCATAGCGACCACCAGCACGATCAGCAGCGCCAGCGCGACTGAAGTCACGCCGAGCCATGACGTCAGGATGAGGAAGACGATCAGCGCGATGAAGGACGACACCATGAAGACGTCGCCGTGGGCGAAATTCACCATGCCGATGATGCCGAACACCATGGTGTAGCCGATGGCGATCAGGCCGTAGATCGAGCCGAGCGTAATACCGTTGATGAGCTGCTGGAGGAAGACTTCCATGCGCGCGCTTTGCCCCTGCAACGCTCGCCCGGCGACGACCGAAGGTTCGATTGCAACAGGCTTAACAGGGCCTCAGCCCAGCGGCAACGCCGGGGTTCCAGCCTTGTTGTTAAGTCCAGGCGGCGTTTTGCCCAATGGAACTGGTTCCAAGCGGAACGATGACTCTCGCGGGACGTTGTCACCACGGCACACGATTCCCGAAGACAGTCTCCGGGTCTCAAAGGCCGACAACGTTGGAGGACTTTAATGAGCCAGAACCAGAATCCCAACCAGAAGCCCGGTCAACAGCAGCAGGGCAATCAGCCCGGCCAGCAGGGTGGCCAGCAGCAGGGTGGCGGTCAGAAGCCCGGTCAGCAGCAGCAGGGTGGCGATCACAAGCCCGGGCAGCAGGGCGGTCAACAAGGCCAGAACCGCTAAGGCGGTTCTCGATTTCTAACTCAACTCCAATCGAAAGGAGCCCCGCCTCAAGGCGGGGCTTTTTCGTTTGTTGTTGGGGTGGCGATTAAGGTTGAGCGACGGGCTTAACCGGTAAGGTAAAGTTTTGGTTCCTTTTGAAATTGGCATTTGAAGCGCTTACCGATGACCTCACAATCGGGAGGCTCACATGCGGAAAGTTTCAAGCGCTACGGTGGCTATGATCATGGCGATCGCGCTGTATTTCACGCTGTTCTGGGGTTACGACGCGCTGCGGATGTTGACCTCGCCGACCTACGGCCTTGAAGATGTCTGGCGTTCGCAATTCGTGTTCGGCATCGGCCGCATCTTCGGGCTGGCGCCGCTCGGATTGATCCAGCTCGCGGCCTTCTTCGGCACGCTCAAGCTCGCGGTCGCTCTGGTCTGCGCCATCCACATCGTCGACCGCCTGCGCAGTCTCGCGGGCGGCAAGCCGGCGACCGAAATTCTTGAAGGCGGACTGGCGCTGGTCGTGCTGATCTCCATCGCCTCGGCCGGCCCTGCGATCTGGTCGCACAACACCGAACTGGTCCGCGATCAGGTGATTGCGCTGGTGCTCGCCGGCATTGCGACAGCGCTCTGCATTGTCGAGCGCAATTATCGCCGGGACACCGATCTCGTCGAGTCGGTTCAACTGCCGGAAGGCGCGTCGTTCACGCCCTGGCGCTCGTAGACTCAACGTCCGTCGCAACTTTTGCAGTAGCTCGTTCGCAAGGACGGGCTACTTTGCTTTTGCGACCTCGGCGATGACGTCGGCCGCTTCCTTGAAGGCATGGTTGGCGGCCGGAACGCCGGCATAGATCGCCTGTTGCAGGATGATTTCCTTGATATCGTCCTGCGAAAATCCGCCCTCGGTCAGCGCCGCGCGCACGTGCATGCGGAATTCATCCCAGTGGCCGAGCGCCAACATCGTCCCGATCACCAGGATACGCCGCGTGCGCTCGTCGAAATGCGGGCGGGTCCAGACCTCGCCCCAGGCGGCGCGCGTGATGAAGTCCTGAAACTCGGACGTCAGTGCGGTCTTCTTGGCGTTGGCGCGATCGACCCACTCGTTGCCCAGCACCTTGCGGCGCTGAGCCATGCCTTTGTCGTGGCGTTCCTTCTCGTCCATGGCGGGTGCCTTTTAGGATTTGAGGAAGTTGAGCACCGTCTCGGCGTAAATCTTCGGCTGTTCGATGTTGGCGATGTGGGCCGCGTCGATCGCAACAAGCTTGGCGCCCTTGATTTGCTTGGCGATGGCTTCGCCCGCGGCGGGCGGCGTTGCGGGATCCTGCGAACCGACGATTACCAAAGTCGGCACTGTGATGGTCGGGTTGGATGCGGTGAAGTCCATGTCGCGCACGGCTTCGCTGCAGGCGATGTAGCCGACCGGGTTGTTAGTCACGAACATCTCTTTCATGTGCGCCATGGCCTGCGGCGCGTTCTCGCGGAAGCCCTTGGTGAACCAGCGCTCCATGCTCGGCTCGAACAGCGCCATCACGCCCTTTTCCTGGACGAACTTGATGCGGTCGTTCCAGGGTCCCTTGTCGGGATAGTTGAAGTGCGTGTTCGACAGGATCAGCTTTTCGATCCGCTCCGGCGCATTGGCGCCGAGCCACTGTCCGACCATGCCGCCCATCGACAGGCCGCACCAGTTGAACTTCTTGATCTTGAGACCATCAACGACCGCCAGGACGTCGCGGCCCAAACGCTCCATCGAATAGGGGCCCTTCGGCGCGCCAGACTTGCCGTGACCGCGGCGGTCGTAGCGCACGACACGGAAATGCTTGGTCCATTCCGCCATCTGGTCGTCCCACATGTGCAGATTGGTGCCGAGCGAATTGGACAGCATCAGAACGGGCGCGCTGTCGCTTCCTGCGACCTCGACATTGATCGGGCAGCCGTCGGCATCGATCATCGGCATGGTATTCACTCCCCAGAGGTGGATTATGGTTGTCGGTGTGGCGTTGGGTGTCACCCATAAAGCGACCCAGGCCTGCTGCAAAGCTCTTTTCATGCGGGCGTCGAAGGCTTAAGTGGTGGCCTTAGGGCTGCTCGGCCCTGACTGTTCAAGGAGACGGCGTCGATGGCGATGACAATGACCGGGGAGGTTCAGCTCCCAGCCAGCCGCGAGGTTGTGTATGCGAAACTCAACGACGCTGAGGTGCTGAAAGCCTGCATCCCGGGTTGCGAGGAGCTCATCAAGTCCTCGGACACGGAAATGTCGGCGGTGGCGGTCACCAAGATCGGCCCGGTTAAGGCGCGCTTCAAAGGCAAGGTCCATCTGACCGACCTCGATCCGCCCAATGGCTACCGGATTTCCGGCGAGGGCGATGGCGGCGTGGCCGGCTTTGCCAAAGGCGGCGCCACTGTTGCTTTGACCGAGAAGGACGGCGGCACGCTGCTGACCTATAACGTCGAGGCCCAGATCGGCGGCAAGCTCGCCCAGCTCGGCCAGCGCCTGGTCAACGGCGCGGCCAAGAAGGTCGCCGACGACTTCTTCAAGAACTTCCAGGCCCACATCGCCGCGGGCTAGGGCCCATAAGCCCCTGCCGCGGCTGTCTTCGCCGTTTGACTCCCTTGACCCGGTGGGTAATGGGGGTTCAGACTTATTATCGTTCCAAGGCGCATTCGGGCCAAAATCGGCGCGAATTCGAACTTTGGACGCCGGAGCCCGGAGGGGCGAAGGCGAAAAGAGGGCTTTTGGCCCCGAATTTTGGGAGGAAGCTTCATGCCTGCCGTATCAATGACGGTGAACGGTAAAGCCGTTTCCGGCAACGTCGAAGAGCGTACGCTGCTGGTGCAATTTCTGCGTGAGCAGTTGCGTCTCACTGGCACCCACGTCGGTTGCGACACTTCCCAGTGCGGCGCGTGCGTGATCCATCTCGACGGTGTTTCCGCCAAATCCTGCACCTTGCTCGCTTTGCAATGCGAGGGCGCCAATATCACCACCATCGAAGGTGTGGCCTTGTCGGACGGCAAGCTGCACCCGATGCAGGAGGCGTTCCGCGAGCACCACGGTCTGCAATGCGGCTACTGCACGCCGGGCATGATCATGGCCGCGCTCGATATCGTGCGCCGCAACGGCAACGATCTCGACGAGCACACCATCCGCGAACAGCTCGACGGCAACATCTGCCGCTGCACCGGCTATCACAACATCGTCAAGGCGATCGCCGCCGGCGCGAAGAACATGAAGGGCGCGGCGGCTTAAAGCCGCCTGCGAAGGAGAAGGGCTTCTTTAAAAATAAAAACGGGAGGAGGCGGCCTATGAGCTCGACTGCGACCGGTATCGGCGCCCCAGTACGCCGAAAGGAAGACTTCCGATTCATCACCGGCCACGGCCAGTACACCGACGACGTGGTGCGGCCCGGTGAAACCAAGGCCGTGTTCGTGCGCTCGCCGCACGCCCACGCGAAAATCAAAAACATCGACGTATCCGCGGCAAAGAAAATGCCGGGCGTCGTCGATATTCTGACCGGCGCGCAGTTGGCGACCGACAAGATAGGCAATCTGATCTGCGGTTGGATGATCCATTCCAAGGACGGCACGCCGATGAAGATGTCGGCGCATCCGGCGCTCGCAGCGAGCAAGGTCAATTGCGTCGGCGACGCGGTCGCGGTGGTGATCGCCGAGACGACCGCGCAGGGCAAGGATGCCGCCGAGAAGGTCATCGTCGATTACGAAGTGCTCAAGGCCGTGATCGATCCGGCCAAGGCGCAGGCGAAAGACGCGCCGCAGATCCACGCCGATATTCCCAACAACACGATCTACCAGTGGCACCTCGGCGACGCGAAAGCGGTTGCCGCCGCTTTTGCCGCCGCCAAGCACGTCACCAAGATCGATCTCGTCAATAACCGGCTGTCGCCGAATGCGATGGAGCCACGCGCCGCGCTCGCCGAATACGACGAGGGTACCGATAACCTGACGCTGTGGAACACGTCGCAGAACCCGCATGTCGCGCGGCTCGTCATCGCCGCTTTCGTCGGCATGGCGCCCGAGCACAAGCTGCGCGTCATCGCGCCCGACGTTGGCGGCGGTTTCGGCTCGAAGATTTTCATCTATCCGGAAGAGGTCGTCTGCCTCTGGGCGGCGCGCAAGGTGAAGCGCCCGGTGAAGTGGACGTCCGACCGTTCCGAGGCCTTCCTGACCGACGCGCACGGCCGCGACCACGTCACGCATGCCGAACTGGCGCTCGACGCCAACGGCAAAATCCTGGCGCTGCGCGCCAAGACCATCGCAAATCTCGGCGCCTATATGTCGACCTTCTCGTCGTCGGTGCCGACCTATCTCTACGCCACGCTGCTGTCGGGCCAGTACAACATCCCGTCGATCTATTGCGAGGTGGATGCGGTCTATACCAACACCGCGCCGGTCGACGCCTATCGCGGCGCCGGGCGACCCGAGGCGACTTTCGTCATCGAACGGCTGGTCGAAGTCTCGGCGCGGCAACTGGGTCTTGACCCGGTGGATCTGCGCCGGCGCAATTTCATCACCGCGTTCCCGCATCAGACGCCGGTGATCATGGCCTATGACGCTGGCGATTATAATGCCTCGCTCAAGAAGGCGTTGGAGATCGCCGACGTAAAGGGCTTCGGCAAGCGCAAGCGCGAAGCGGCGCGTCACGGCAAGCTGCGCGGTATCGGCTATTCGACCTACATCGAGGCCTGCGGCATTGCGCCGTCGCAAGCCGTCGGCTCGCTCGGTGCCGGCGTGGGCTTGTGGGAATCCGCCGAAGTGCGGGTCAATCCGACCGGTAGTGTCGAAGTGCTGACCGGCTGCCATGCGCACGGGCAGGGACATGAGACCACCTTCGCGCAACTTGTGTCCGAGCGTCTCGGCATTCCGTTCGAGAACGTGTCGATCGTGCACGGCGATACCGACAAGGTGCAGTTCGGCATGGGCACTTACGGCTCGCGTTCCGGCGCTGTCGGCATGTCGGCGATCGTCAAGGCGCTCGACAAGATCGAGGCCAAGGCCAAGAAGGTCGCGGCTTACGTTCTGGAAGCCGCCGAAGGCGACATCGAGTTCAAGGACGGCAAGTTCACCGTGGCCGGCACCGACAAGTCGGCGGCCTGGGGCGACGTCGCGCTCAACGCCTACATCGCGCACAAATTCGTCGGCGCCGATCTGGAGCCGGGCCTCAAGGAAACCTCGTTCTACGATCCGACCAATTTCACATTCCCGGCCGGTTGCCATATCTGCGAAGTCGAAGTCGACATCGAGACCGGCAAGACCGAGATCGTCAATTGGACCGCGGTCGACGACTTCGGCACCATCATCAATCCGATGATCGTCGAAGGTCAGGTTCACGGCGGCATCGCGCAGGGCGTCGGCCAGGCGATGATGGAAGGCGTGGTCTACAGCGCGGAAGGTCAGCTCGTCAGCGGCTCGTTCATGGACTACACCATGCCACGCGCCCACGATCTGCCGTCGTTCCACGTCGGCCTGACCGAAACCAAATCACCGTCCAACCCGCTCGGGATTAAAGGCTGCGGCGAAGCAGGCGCGATTGCCTCGCCCGCCGCGGTCATCAACGCTATCACCGACGCGATCGGATCCGAAGATCTTGCCATGCCGGCCACCGCCAATGCGGTGTGGTCGGCGTTGCAGCGCGCCACACCGCGCCAGGCCGCTTAAAGAATTGACGCTTAGAGTTTACAGGAGAGACCTATGTACAACTTTACCTTCCATCGTCCGACCACGGTTCGTCAGGCCGCGGGTCTGCTGAGCCGCAACCCGGAAGCCAAGCTGCTGGCCGGCGGCCACTCACTGCTTCCGGTGATGAAGCTGCGTCTGGCGCAGCCTTCGGCGCTGATCGATCTGTCGCAGGTCGAGGGCATTGTCGGCGTTGAGCTAAAAGGTCGGTCGATCTCGATTGGCGCCATGACGCGTCATGCCGACGTCGCCAATTCGCCGGTGCTGAAGGAAGCCATGCCGGGCCTGGCGGCGGTGCCGGGCTCGATCGGCGATCCGCAGGTGCGCAACCGCGGCACCATCGGCGGCTCGATCGCCAACAACGATCCGAATGCCGATTATCCGGCGGCGTGCCTCGGTCTCGGCGCGACGATCATCACCAACAAGCGCCGAATCGCGGCGGATGATTTTTTCACCGGCATGTTCTCGACCGCGCTGGAAGAGGGCGAGATCATCGTGCGCATCAGCTTCCCGATCGCCAAGAAGGCGGGCTACGAGAAGTTCAAGCACCCGGCCTCGGGCTTTGCGCTGGTCGGCGTGTTTGCCTCGAAGCGCGGCTCCGACATCCGCGTCGCAGTGACGGGCGCCGGCTCCAACGGCGTGTTCCGCGTGCCGACTTTCGAGGAAGCCTTAAAGAAGCGCTTCTCGCCGAAGTCGCTCGAAGGCCTGACCATCCCGGCCGCGGGCATGAACAGCGACATCCACGCCACGCCCGAATATCGCGCGCATCTGGTCGGCGTGCTCGCCCGCCGCGCGGTGGCCAAGGCGGTCGGTTAAGCGGACGCCACTAAGACGGGCGTGGCCATGACTGCATTTGTCCACGCTCGTTGACGTGCATCAATGCTGCTCCAGACAAAAGGCGGCATTGCTTTGCCGTCAACATGTCTTGGGTCGAGAAATAATTTCACATGGCCGTGGAGATTGAACGAAAGTTTCTCGTCGTCAGTGACCTTTGGAAAGAGGCTGTCACAGGCAGCATTCATATTCGCGACGGCTTGGTGCTCAGCGAAGATGGCAAGAAGGTCAGGGTCAGAATTACAGATCAAAGCGCGACTTTGACGGTCAAGGGATATCGCAGCGGACTGGTCCGCAGCGAATTTGAATATTCCATTCCGTTAAGCGACGCCGAGGACATCATGCGCACTCTGTGTGATGGGCATGTTCTGGAAAAGCGCCGGTATTTTTCATTGCATGATGGAATGCGGTGGGAGGTCGACGTGTACGAAGGCCTGCTCGATGGCGTCGTGCTGGCCGAGGTTGAAATGACGACGGTCACTCAATCAGTCGCCATACCCAGTTGGGCCGGGCGCGAAGTGACCGGCGATCCGAAATATCACAAGGGCAATATGTTCAACGAGCGGACCGCAGCCCTGCGCGCCGTTACGGCGTAACCAAAGACGACGCCTACAACGCTCGCTACTTATCCAACTCCGCCAGCAGATCGTGCAGATCGAGCGGATGCGTGAACATCTGCAACGAGCCGTCCGATTTTGACGGCCACTGGTCCTTGGGCCGGTCCCAATATAGTTCGACGCCGTTGTCGTCCGGATCGCGCAGATAGAGCGCTTCGGACACGCCGTGATCGCTGGCGCCGTCGAGCGGGATCTTGGCGACGATCAGACGCTTCAGCGCGTCGGCCAGAAGCTTGCGGGACGGGTAGAGGATGGCTGTGTGGAAGAGCCCGGTCGTGCCCGGTGCGGGCGGCGAACCGCCGAGGCTCTCCCAGGTATTGAGGCCCAGATGGTGGTGGTAACCGCCGGCCGAAATGAAGGCCGCGCCGGGGCGGGTGGTGGTCACCTGGAAGCCCAGCACCCCGCAATAGAAATCCAGCGCCCGCTGCAGATCGGCCACCTTGAGGTGGACATGCCCGATGCGCACGCCGGCATCGATGACGGGCAGGCGGAGCGGGGCTTCCGTGGCGGCGGGGCTGGACATGGCAGCTATCCTTGGTTGGTATCGGCTGGTGGCAGGCCGTCTTGCTGACTAGATGTAAGCTGCCGCCCCGATCGGTTAAAGTGTCACCGAGGATACCGCCCGATGTCCAGAATCCCGCTGCCCGGCAGCATCGAAGAAACCGTGAGCCTGCTGGCCAAGGCGGACTATATCGCCGACCGGTCGCTGGCCACGGTGCTGTATCTGGCGCTGACCATGGGCCGGCCTCTGTTCGTTGAAGGCGAGGCCGGCGTCGGCAAGACCGAAATCGCCAAGGTGCTGTCCAAGACCCTGGGCCGCCGGCTGATCCGGCTGCAGTGCTACGAGGGGCTCGATATCTCGTCCGCCGTCTACGAGTGGAATTACGGCGCCCAGATGATCGCCATCCGGCTGGCCGAGGTTCAGGGCGAGCATGACCGTGCTCGGACCGAGCAAGACATCTTCTCCGAGCATTACCTGATCAAAAGACCGCTGCTTCAGGCGCTCGAACCGAATGCGGACGGCCCGCCGGTGCTGCTGATCGACGAACTCGACCGCACCGATGAAGCCTTCGAAGCCTTTTTGTTAGAGGTACTTAGCGACTTTCAGGTGACGATCCCCGAACTCGGCACGGTCAAGGCGGCCGAGCCGCCGATCGTGCTGGTCACCTCCAACCGCACCCGCGAAGTCCACGACGCGCTCAAGCGCCGTTGTCTCTATCACTGGGTCGGCTATCCGAATGCCGAGCGCGAACTGAAGATCCTGCGCGCCAAGGTTCCCGGCATCGCCAAGAAACTGTCGGAGCAGGTCGTCGCTTTCGTGCAGGCGCTGCGCAAGGAAGATCTGTTCAAGTCGCCCGGCGTCGCCGAAACGCTCGACTGGGCCGGCGCATTGACCGAGCTCGACGCGGTCGCGCTCGATCCGGCGATGGTGTCGGATACACTCGGTGTGCTGCTGAAATATCAGGACGACATCGCGCGGCTCGACACCAGCAAGGTCAAGGCGCTGCTCGATGACGTGAAGTCGGATCTGCGCGCGGCGGAGTGATAGCCATGGTTGAGCCGCAGGGCCAACTCGCCGATAACATCCTCTACTTCGCGCGCGCGCTCCGAGCCGCCGGCATTCCGGTCGGGCCGGGCTCGGTGCTCGATGCGCTCGAAGCCGTTCGCGTCGCGCGTATCGGCGACCGTGACGATTTTTACTGGACGTTGCATGCGGTCTTCGTGAAGCGGCACGAACACACATTGCTGTTCGATCAGGCCTTCCGCATTTTCTTCCGCAAGCGCGGCTATCTCGAGAAGCTGATGGCCTCGATGCTGCCGGAAGCCAAGTCGGCCGAAGAGAAGGCGCCGCCGCCCGGCGCGCAGCGCATTCAAGAGGCGCTGTTCTCCGGTGTCGAGCGCGATCAGGACAAATCCGAGATCGAAGTCGATGCGTCGCTGACAGTCTCCGACCGCGAGGTTCTGCAGCGCAAGGATTTCGCGCAGATGAGTGCGGCGGAAATCGCCGCCGCGAAGGATGCCATTGCGCGGCTGGCGCTGCCGCTCGATCTGGTGCGCACGCGCCGTCTGGCGCCGAGCCGCCAGGGCCACATCATCGACATCCGCCGCACGCTTCGTTCGAGCATGAAGGCGGGCGGGGCGCTGATCGATCTGAAATATCTCGGTGCGCGGGAGAAAGAACCGCCGATCGTGGCGCTGCTCGATATTTCCGGCTCGATGAGCCAGTACACCCGGCTTTTCCTGCACTTCCTCCACGCCATCACCGACCACCGCAAGCGGGTGACGACCTTCCTGTTCGGCACGCGGCTCACCAATGTGACCCGCGCCATCCGGCAGCGCGACCCGGACGAGGCATTGGCGGCCTGCAGCGCCAATGTGGCTGACTGGTCGGGCGGAACGCGCATCGCGCCGTCGCTGCACGCCTTCAACAAGCATTGGGCCCGCCGCGTGCTGGGGCAGGGCGCGGTGGTGCTTCTGATCACGGACGGGCTGGAACGGGACGCCGACGATACGCTCGATTTCGAGATGGACAGGCTTCACCGCTCCTGCCGGCGTCTGATATGGTTGAATCCGCTGTTGCGGTTTGAGGGCTTCGAAGCCCGCGCCAAGGGCGTACGCACCATGCTGCCGCATGTTGACGAACTGCGGTCGATACACAACTTAGAGTCCATGACCGACCTCGTGCGCGCGCTGTCCGGCGCGCCGGCCAAGGGGTACGACCCGAAACAGATGCTGCGAAGCGTCGCCTGATGGAGAATTCACATGCTTTCGCGCGATGAAGACATTCTCAAAGCGGCCGAGGACTGGCGCAAGGCCGGTCGCGGCGTGGCGCTGGCGACCGTGGTCGAGACCTGGGGTTCGGCGCCCCGGCCGGTCGGTTCCAATCTGGTGATCGACAATGAGGGCAATTTCCTCGGCTCGGTGTCCGGTGGCTGTGTCGAGGGCGCGGTGGTGACCGAAGCCATCGACGTGATCGACAGCGGCAAGCCGAAGATGTTGGAGTTCGGCGTCGCCGACGAGCAGGCCTGGAATGTCGGCCTGTCGTGTGGCGGCACCATTCGCGTCTACGTCGAGAAAGTAGGCTGACGTGAAACTCGAGATCCTCAATACGCTGAATGCCGAACGCGCCGCGCGCCGCGCGGTGGCGGTCGTGACCGACATCGCCAGCGGCGAACAGCGGCTGGTGAAGGCGGCCGATGTCGCCAAGGATCCGCTCGCCGATTTGCTGGAAAAACGTCTGCGCATGGCCAAGAGCGGCATGGAAGAGACGCCCAAGGGCAATGTATTTCTCACCATTCACGTGCCATCGCCACAACTCGTCATTGCCGGCGCGGTTCATATCAGTCAGGTGCTCGGACCGATCGCCAAGCTGCTCGACTATGACGTGACGATCGTCGATCCGCGCACGGCTTTCGCCAGCGCCGAGCGCTTTCCCGATGTGAAGGTGGTGGCCGAGTGGCCCGACGTGGCATTGCCGTCGCTCAACGTCGATCACTACACGGCCTTCGTTGCGGTGACGCACGATCCCAAGATCGACGATCCTGCGCTGATCCACGCGCTGGAGCGCGACTGTTTCTATATCGGTGCGCTCGGCTCGCGAAAGACGCATGGCCGGCGGCTGGAACGGCTTAAAGCCGCGGGTATTCGCGACGACCAGCTGGCGCGCATCCATGCGCCGATTGGGCTCAATATCGGCGCCGTATCGCCGGCCGAGATTGCGGTGTCGATCATGGCCGAGATCACGCAACGGCTGCGTCAAAAGGCGGACAAGGCGGAAGCGGCATGAAGTTCGGCCCGGTTGCTCCTGATGACGCGCTCGGCGCCACGGCGGTGCATTCGATCCGCCAGGGCGATCTCGTGCTCAAGAAAGGCACGCTGATCGGGCCGGCGGAGGCTGCTGCGCTGAAGGCCGCTGGCGTCTCGGAGATCGTCGTGGCGCGGCTCGAGCCGGGCGATGTGTCGGAGGACCAAGCCGCTGCCGAAATTGCCGCGGCAACTGCAGGGCCCGGTCTGCGGACCGATTACGCCTTTACGGGCCGCTGCAATCTGTTTGCCGAAACCGCCGGTGTGTTGATTGTCGATAAAGAGTCCATCGACCGACTCAACCGTATCGATGAAGCCGTCACGATCGCGACGCTTGCAGCGTTCAAGCCGGTGGTGGAAGGCGAGATGATCGCTACCGTCAAGATCATTCCGTTCGCCTTGGCTGGCAAAACCCGCGACGCTGCGGTGGCCGAGGCGAAGAAAGCCAATTCGGTCATCCGGGTGGCGCCGTATACCGTGCGCCGGATCGGCGTCGTGTCGACGTTGCTGCCGGGCCTGTCGCCGAAGGTCATCGACAAGACCCTGAAGATCACGGCAACGCGCATTGCGCCGGCCGGTGCGACCATTGTCGCCGAGCGGCGCGTGCCGCACGATCAGGACGCGCTGGCGCGCGCCATCGTCGAAGTTCTCAATGAAGGCGCCGAGCTGGTGATCGTGTTTGGTGCTTCGGCCATTGCCGACCGCCGCGACGTGATCCCGATGGCGATTGAAGCCGTCGGCGGCGAGATCGAGCATTTCGGCATGCCGGTCGATCCAGGCAACCTGATATTGATCGGCCGCATGCATGGCGCCGCGGTGATTGGCGCGCCCGGTTGCGCGCGTTCGCCGAAGGAAAACGGTTTCGACTGGGTTCTGATGCGCATGCTGGCTGGTCTGCCGGTGACACGGAGCGACATTACCGGCATGGGCGTCGGCGGCTTGCTGATGGAAATCGTGACGCGGCCGCAGCCGCGCACCGAGCCGGTGATTGAACAAAAAGGCCGCATCGCCGCGGTATTGCTCGCCGCCGGGCAATCGACGCGGATGGGCGCGGTCAACAAGATGCTGGCCAAAATCGGCGGCAAGCCACTGGTGCGTATTGCCGCCGAGCAGGCACTGGGATCGCAGGCCGCGCCGGTCGTCGTCGTCACCGGCCATGAACACGAAATGGTCGAACGCGCGCTCGACGGTCTTCAGGTCCGTTTCGTCCATAATCCCGATTATGCCGAAGGTCTCGGCACCTCGTTGCGAGCGGGAATCGCGGCCGTGCCGGAAGGCGCGGATGGCGCCATCGTCTGTCTCGGCGACATGCCGCAGGTCGACAGCGGGTTGATGGACAAACTGATCGCGGCATTCGACCCGGATAGCGGCGCGCTGGTCGTGGTGCCGAGCATCAACGGGCGGCGTGGCAATCCCGTTGTCTGGGCGCGGCGTTTCTTCAACGACCTGATGTCGATTCGCGGCGATTTCGGCGCGCGTTATCTGATCGGCAGCTATGCCGAGGCGGTTGTCGAAGTGCCTCTGGCCGGGGATGCGGCGTTGACCGACGTCGACACTCCCGAGTCGCTATCCGCCGTCAAGGCAGAAATCGAACGCGCTTAAGACTCGAATCATTGATCGCCAACGCGACTCACCGCTTAGCTCGCTACCAGGGTGGGGTGAGGGACGATGGCGGATAACTACACATCGATGATACGCGCGCTCGTGGTCGCCAGCCTGTTTCTGGCGACTGCGACTTTGATGCTTGTGACGGTCAATGCTGCGCGCGCCGCGGGTGCATTGGCGATCGGAACGTGCGGCGCGTTTGGTGAAGCTTTCGACTTTCGTTCGACCGAGGAAGCAAGCCAGAGCGCGCTGTCGAAGTGCCAGGGCGAATCCTGCCGTGTGGTGACGACCGCCAGACGCGGCTGCGCCGCTTTCGCGGTGGATTTCGTCAATCCGTGCGGCGCCCACGGCTGGGGTAAGGGCCCGCGGCTCGGCGGCAGCCAAAACGCGGCGCTGGAAGCCTGCTATCGCGACGGCGGAAAAGAGTGCGTGATCCGTACTTTTTTCTGCGACGCCAAAGGCTGATCGCATAACTCTCTGTCATTCAGGCATAATTTTTCGCAGCAGGTCTCTTGTGCGGGGATTGACGCCACTTTATAAATGACTGACCAGTCAGTCAGTATTCGGTGAGTTGTTGTCATGGCCAAGAGCCGTACAGCGTCAGCCCAGGGTAGGGCGAAGGTTACTGCGATGGCCAAGCCGCGCGGCGGCAATGCTTTGCGTCCGTTGGCGACTAAAGCCGCCTCGGCGCAGGATGCGCGCAAGGCGCGGGGACTGGAGCGCCGCGATGCCATTTTGACCGCTGCACTGGAAGAATTTTCCGCCCGCGGTTTCGAAGCGACCCGTCTCGACGATGTCGCTGCCCGCGCCAGGATCGCAAAGGGCACCATCTATCTCTACTTCCGCGACAAGGAGACCCTGTTTCAGGAGTTGATCCGCGCGATGCTGACGCCGCTGGTCGGCACCATTGAGGCCCTGGGCGCGGCGGATGTGCCGCTGGCCGTTCTGGCCGACCGGCTCGTCGATATCTTCGTGCGCGAGGTCTACGAGACACGCCGCAAGGATGTCGTTCGCCTGATGATCACCGAAGGGCGGCGTTTCCCGAAAATTGCCGAGTTCTATTATCGCGAAGTGCTGTCGCACATCATCGGCGCGATGCGTGCGATCCTGCGCCGCGCCGCCGCGCGCGGCGAGGTGCCGGCCGAGCTGGTTGATTTCCCGCAAATCCTGGTCGCGCCTGGTCTGGTAGCGATCATCTGGAGCGGCCTGTTCGAGCGCTTCGAACCGCTCGATGTCCGCGCGATGATGAAGACGCACGTCGCCCTGGTACTCGCAGCGAGGAAAAAAGCATGAGAGTAAATCCTGTCGGCTTTACGGCTGCGCTGCTGGCGGCACTGGCGCTTGCTGGTTGCGGCAAAAGCAACGAACGCACGCTGCAAGGCTGGGTCGAATCCGAGTTGATCTTCATTAGTCCCGACGAACAGGGTCGCGTCGAGATGCTTAAAGTCCGCGAGGGCGACAGCGTCCAGAAGGGCGACTTGCTGTTCAGCGTCGACGATGATCTGCAGCAGGCCGACGTCACGGTAAAACAGGTCGCGGTGACCAACGCGCAGCAGCAGTTCGATCGCGCCAAGGAATTGCTCAAGACCGCCGCCGGCACGCAGAGGACCTACGACGATGCCGAAGCGGCGTTCCGGCAAGCCAAAGCGAACCTGGACTGGTCGCAGACCCGGCTGACGCGCCGTCGTGCGGTCGCGCCGGCCACAGGGGTCATTCAGCAGGTCTATTTCCGGCCCGGCGAAACCGTGCCCTCGGGCCGGCCGGTGATGTCGATGCTGCCGCCGGGCAATCTGAAGCTGCGGTTCTTTGCGCCGGAGCGGGTGCTGCATGACATCAAGTATGGCGCGACGGTGAATGTTACCTGCGATGGCTGCGATGCCGGACTGACCGCCACGGTGACCTTTATCGCTTCCAGCGCGGAATATACCCCGCCGGTGATCTACAGCCTCGATGAGCGCGCCAAACTCGTCTTCCTGATCGAGGCGCGGCCGCAATCTCCCGACAAGTTCCGTGTCGGACAGCCTGTGACCGTCACATTGCCAGACGTGGTGGCAAAATGAGCGCGCAGGTCCAGCAAAAACCGCGTGCGCCGCCGGAGCAGGATATCGTCATCAACGTCCAGCACCTGACTAAAAAATTCGACGGCCGCGCCGTGGTGCGTGACCTGTCGATGCAGGTGAAACGCGGACAGATCTACGGCTTCCTCGGCCCGAACGGCTCCGGCAAGACCACGACGATCCGCATGTTGTGCGGACTGCTGACGCCGGACGAGGGCACCGGCACCTGTCTCGGTTACGACATCCGGACCGAGACCGATCTGATCAAGACTCAGGTCGGCTATATGACGCAGCGTTTCAGCCTCTATCAGGATCTCTCGGTGCTGGAGAACCTGGAGTTCATTGCCCGTATCTACGGTATCGAGAAGCCCCGTGCCGCGGCGCGTGCCGCCGTGACACGGCTCGGGCTGACCGGTCGAGAAGAACAACTCGCCGGTGAACTGTCGGGCGGCTGGAAGCAGCGGCTGGCGCTGGGGGCGTGCACGCTGCCGAGCCCGCAACTTCTTCTTCTCGATGAGCCGACCGCGGGCGTCGATCCCAAGGCGCGGCGTGAATTCTGGAACGAGATTCACGCGCTCGCCGCCGACGGGCTGACTGTGCTCGTCTCGACGCACTATATGGACGAGGCCGAACGCTGCCACGAGATCGCCTATATCGCCTACGGCGAATTGCTGGCGCGGGGCACCGTGCAGGAGGTGATCGACGGCTCGCACCTCACGACTTACGTCGTGAGCAGCACCAACGGCGCGAGTCTTGCCGGACTGTCGCATGAACTGACCGGCCTGGCCGGTGTCGGCATGGTGGCGCCGTTCGGCAACAGTTTGCACGTATCCGGCAGCGACGCTGCGGCGCTTGAGGCGGCGATCGCGCCTTACCGCAACAGGCCTGAGCTTGAGTGGAAGCATTCGGTGCCGTCGCTGGAGGATGTGTTCATCGATCTGATGGGCAAGTCGCGGGACAATTTCCGATGACGCACATGCTTTCCGCCCAGGCTCCACGGCGTAAGCGCGGCGACGGTTTCTGGCGCAAGACCTGGGCCGTGCTGATCAAGGAGTTCATCCAGCTGAGGCGCGACCGCGTGTCGTTCGGCATGATCATCATGCTGCCGCTGATGCAGTTGATGCTGTTCGGCTATGCCATCAATACCAATCCACGCGATCTGCCGACCGCCGTGCTGTTCCAGGAGCACAACGATCTGACGCGCTCGATCCTGGCGGCACTCCAGAACACCCGCTATTTCAAGATTACTGAATTTCCGCAGAACGAGGTTGAGCTCGACAAGTTGCTGGCGTCCGGCAAGGTGCTGTTCGCCATTGAGATACCGGCGAATTTCGAGCGGGCGGTGCGCCGCGGCGACAAGCCTTCGATGTGGGTGGCGGCGGATGCGACCGATCCGGTTGCCGCCGGTTCGGCGATCGGTGCGCTCGGCGTGGCGATCCAGACGGCATTGGCGCATGACCGCGCCGTACCCGACGCCAAGCCGCAGATGCCGTTCGAGATCAGATCGCACGCGCGTTACAACCCGGCCGGTCAGACCCAGCTCAATATCGTGCCCGGTCTGGTCGGCACCATCCTGACCATGACCATGCTGGTGTTCACCGCGCTGTCGGTGACGCGCGAGATCGAGCGCGGCACGATGGAAACGCTGCTGTCGATGCCGATTACGCCGATCGAGATCATGCTGGGCAAGATCGTGCCTTACGTCTTTGTCGGATTCGTCCAGGCGTCTTTGATCATAACCATCGGCGTCTTTCTGTTCGGCGTCCCCATTATCGGCAACCTCGCGGTGCTTGCAGCGCTCAGTACGTTGTTCATCGCCAGCAATCTCGCCACCGGCTATACGTTCTCGACCGTCGCGCAGAACCAGTTGCAGGCGATGCAGATGACGCTGATGTATTTCCTGCCGAACATTCTGCTGTCGGGTTTCATGTTCCCGTTCGCCGGCATGCCGGTCTGGGCGCAGTGGATCGGCGAGGCCCTGCCGTTGACGCATTACCTGCGCATCGTGCGCGCAATCATGCTGAAGGGCTCGTCGGTGTACGACCTGCACTATGATGCGGCGGCGATGTTCGTGCTGATGCTGGTGACGATGGCGGTGGCGATCATGCGATTCAGGCGCACGCTCGATTAGTTCACATTTTCTGCATCAGGTTGAGCCGCACATAGGGGCTGGACTGCCGGTCCGTGTCGCGCGTCCAGCCGCCCGCGGCGGTCCACTCCATATTGCCGGTCTTCATCGCCGTGAAATGGCCGCCAAGCCGTAACTGGCGATAGCCGTCGGATCCAAAATACGCGATCTCGGGGCCGAAATAGAATTGCTCGTCGATGACACGCCAGCCGACCGCCGCGCGGACATAGGGACTGGCCGCAGCAGTCGTTACGGTGAAATCCATCGCGGCCATGCTTGATGGCGTCGGCTCGTACCAGAAGTCGGCGGCGATACGCAGGCCAAAGCTGTGGCCGCGCAGGTTGTTGGATGGATCATCCGGCCAGAGCCAGTGCCGTTGGATGTCGAGGCCCATGAAAACCTTGGCTTCGAAATCGCCACGTTTGACCCGCCAGCCCGGTAATATCTGGATGGAGTTTTCAACGCCGTAGATTCGTTCGCCGGTCGCGCCGGAGAAGTAACGGTAGACGCCGCCGGACGTCATCACCTTGAGCAGCAGGCCGTCTTGCTCGAAGCCGGCAGGCGCATACAGCAGGCCGCCATGGGCAAAGATGCCGTTGCGCCAGATGTCGCGGCCGGAAAAAAGAATGAAGCGCGCTTCGTCATCGTCGTCGGCACGTGCCGGGCCGGCGGTGACGCAGACGCAACTGACCAGGAACGCCGCGGCGAGGGACAACGCCGTGGCTACGCAAACTCCGCGACGCATCGAGGCCCCCAAGCCCCACAACGGTCCGGCACTGGATAGAACAACAACCTAGACACAATCAGAGGTTGCTGTCCAACAAAACGAGTTGTGCCGCTGTTAGGCAAGGGCCTGCGGCTTGGTCAGGCGGCGGGGGGCGTTGCCCATGGTGCGGTGGATCATGGCGGAGAAGGCGCTCGGACTGGCGTAGCCGACCGAGGCGGCGGTTTCCGCCACTGAGGCGCCGTCCGACAGGCGCGCCAGGCCATCGACCGCGCGCAGGCGGGCGCGCCACTCGGCAAAGCCCAGGCCGGTTTCGCTGCGGAAGATGCGTGCCAAGGTCCGGCGGCTGGCGCCGGCCTCGCTGGCCCAGCGGTCGAGCCCGTAGTCGATGCTGGAATTGTCCAGCAGCGCCCGGGCGACGCGCAAAGCGCGTTCGTCGCGCGGCATGGGCACTTCGAGCCGGCGCTCCTGCAGGCGCGCCAATTCGGTCAGGATTAGCAGGGCAATGGTGCCACCGCGACCGGCTTCGGCGAAGTCGACCGGCTCTTCCAGCAGCGCCAGGATCAATTCGCGGAGCAGGCCGGAAATCTCAACCAGAACAGGCTGTTGCGGCAGGCCTGCGCAGGCCGAGGGGTCGATATAGATGGTCCGCATTTCGACGTGGCTGCGCATGGTGACGCTGTGCGGCCATTGCGGCGGCAGCCATAACGCCCGGGCCGGCGGGACAATCCAGGCGGCTTCGGCGGTCTCGACCCGCATGATGCCGCTGACGGCATGCAGAAGCTGGCCGCGGCGGTGCATATGCAACGGAATGCCGTGGCCGGCCTCCAAGGTGCGCGCCATGACGGCGACCGGCCGCGGCGCGTCATCCATGTTACGACGGTATTGTGGTGTGGTCATAAGGCCTGGCCCATTTGCGACGAAAATCGACCGAACATCGCCAAAGGGCAAGGATATACCCCGATTCCCAACTCTGCCAGCATCGGGAATACCCTCGCTCCATGTCTTCCGAACCGATTACATCAACCGTCGTCGATGACGCCGCCCGCCGGCGCTCGATCCGCTTCCTGAACTGGGCGCACTTTCTCGATCATTACGTGATCCTGATTTTCCCGACGGTCGTGATCGGGCTCGAGGCGGTCTACGGCCGCAGCTACGGCGATCTGTTGATGCTGTCGACTGCGGCCTTCACGGCCTTTGGACTGTTTGCGCTGCCGGCCGGCTGGCTCGCCGATCACTGGAGCCGCCGCAACATGATGGCGATCTTCTTTATCGGCACCGGTGTGTCGTGCGTTGCGGTCGGCATGGCACCGAACTTCACCTTGCTCGCTGTTGCGCTGTGCGGCGTCGGCGTGTTCGGCGCGATCTATCATCCAGTCGGTACGCCGATGGTGGTGGAACAAGCCATCAACCGCGGCCACACGATGTCACGCAACGGCATTTGCGGCAACATTGGCGTTTCGGTCGCTGCCGCATGTACCGCGGCGATCACGGCCTGGATCGGATGGCGCTGGGCGTTTTTCATTCCGGCAGTCTTCTTTGTTGTGACCGGGATTTATTATCTGGCGGTGACGCCGAACGATCGTGGCGGCCGGCGCAGCGCCGTGTCGCACGCGCAGGACGTCGCGCTCGACCGCCGCATGATCCTGACCGTGGTCGCGCTGTTCCTGCTGCTCGCCGTGTCGTCGGGACTGGTGTTCAACGCCATGACGGTGACGGTGCCGAAGATCATCGACACGCGCCTGCACGAAGGCATTCCTCTGACGCTGGTCGGTTTCTTCGCCACCGCAGTTTTTCTCTGCGGCGCGGTGGCGCAGCTTTCGGTCGGCAAACTGGTCGATCGTTTCCAGCCGCATCTGCTGCTGGCCGGCGTTTCGGTCACGCAGTTGATCGGCGTCGTGTGGCTCAACTATGCGACCGGCTGGCCGCTGCTGGCCGCGCTCGCGATATCGATCGCGGCAATGTATGGGCAGGTGACGCTCAACGACATCGTGCTGGCGCGCTATACGCCGCCGTCCTGGCGCGGCCGGGTTTTCGCTGTCCGCTTCTTCCTGAACTTCACCTTGGCCGGGCCCGCGGTGTGGGGCATCAGCAAGCTCTACGATCGCGGCGGCTTTTCGCTCGTGTTGTGGATCATGGCGGTGACCGCCGCGATCTTTACCTTGAACTCACTGGCAATCAGCGGGCTGGTTTCCGGCGTCGAAAGCGGGATTCGGCGGCGCCAAGCGCCGGCGGAATAGACTCTCGCCTTGCGCCTTCAAAACGGCGGCGGAATTAAATCATCGACTTTGGTCCCGCGCACCCGCTTTTTGACCAGCGCCGCGATGCGGCTGCGATGGCAAGTTTTCGGATCGCGGCAATAGCAAAGCAAAGCGATGCGTTGCCCAGACTTTATAAGCTTGATGAGTTCGTCGAGCGCGGACTGAGCGTCAGGCGTCTTGATATACTTGTCGTAGATGCGCCACAGCGTGTCGTAGTCGCCGGCTTTCGCCGCGGCGCGTCCTTCCGACGGTGTGCCGAGTTTCTGCAGGTGAATATAGGCGATGTGCTTTTCGTCGAGCGCCGCAGCAAGCTGGCGCTTTGAAAAGCCCGGCCGGCGCGAGGCCGCGACTGCGCGCGTGTCGACGAGCAGGTCGACTTTGGCGCGTTTGAGTTCACCCAGAACAGCGTCCGGCTTGGCCTGTTCGTAGCCAATCGTAAACAGCAGCGGCGCGGCTTTTGCCGCCTTTGATTTAGCGGGTTTGGCTTTTGTCATCATGGCGCAAGAATAGGCGGCGCACCGTCCGGAACAAGGCCCCCAGAAGGGGGGATGAGTCTTGCGGAACCAAGGGCTTTGGTGAAACGTTTGCTGCGTTGAGCGCGCTGTTTGCGATGGGTTTTATTTTATTTTGACAGGGAGTCTTGCCTGCGGGTTCCGCGTCATGTTGGTTCTGAAGGACTGCATTGGGTCACGTAAGAACTGATTCAAAATGCGTCTTCGTTTGAAGGGTGGCGACATGACAAAACTGTTCAGGCTGTTGTTGCGCGCAGTGGGCGCGGCGATGTGCCTCGTGGCCTTCGCGCCGGCGCCGCCAGCCTTTGCGCAAACCACGCTGCGCATTGGGCACTTCCCCAACATCACGCATGTCCAGGGCCTTGTCGCGCACAACATGTCGCGCAACGGCAAAGGCTGGTTCGAACAGCGGCTCGGCGCGGACGTCAAGATCGAATGGTATGTCTACAATGCCGGTCCCAGCGCGATGGAGGCGATCTTCGCCAAGTCCATCGATTTTACCTATGTCGGTCCCAATCCGGCGGTGAATGCCTATTTCAAATCGGCCGGGCAGGAAGGCCACATCGTTGCCGGCGCCGTCAATGGCGGCTCCGCGCTGGTGGTGCAGGGCGATTCAACCCTGAAAACGCCGGCGGATTTTCGCGGCAAGAAGATCGCGACGCCGCAATTCGGCAATACGCAGGATGTCGCGACGCGCGCCTGGCTGAAAAAAGGCGGCCTCGCCATTACCCAGACCGGTGGCGATGCGCAGGTGGTGCCGACCGCCAATCCGGATCAATTGTCGCTGTTCAAGCAAAGGCAGCTCGATGGCGTGTGGACGGTGGAGCCGTGGATCTCGCGGCTCGAAACCGAGGCGAACGGCAAAGTCTTGATCGACGACCGCGAGGCGATCACCACTGTGCTGGTCGCGCGCGCCGACTTGCTCGCCTCGCAGCGCGATCTGGTGCGCAAGGTGGTGGCCGCGCACCGCGAACTGACCGAATGGATCAAGGCCAACCCGGAAGAGGCGCAAAAGCTCGCGCGGGACGAACTGGAAGCCGAAACCCGCACTAAATTCGCTCCAGAACTCGTGATTTCGTCCTGGAAGCGAATCGTATTGACAAGCGACGCCTCGCTTGATGCTCTCAAGGCCATGATAACGGATGCTCAGGCGGTTGGCTTCTTGCGCAACGCGCCGGATTTGTCCCGTTTGGTCGAGAAACCATGAGCGCAACTGGCTTTGGGCCACAATCCGCGCCTCAGTCGACATCGCCCGCCAAACTCGTTGTCGACGGTGTGTCGAAATGGTTCCGCACGCCGCGCGCCGACGTGCAGGCGCTCGACAACATCAATCTACGGGTCGAGGACGGCGAGTTCATCTGTCTGGTCGGGCCGAGTGGCTGCGGCAAGACGACGCTGCTCGATATCATCGCGGGACTGACGCCGGCCGACCAGGGCCGCGTGCTCGACGACGACAAGCCGGTGGATGGGCCGGGACGTCACCGCCTGGTGATGTTTCAGGAGCCGGCGCTGTTTCCGTGGCTCGACGTCTTCGGCAACGTCATGTTCGGACTCAAGCGCACGCCGGGCCTGACCGACAAGCAGCGCCGCGAGATCGCTGATCAGCATTTGCAGCTGGTTGGCCTGGAAAAATTCAAACACGCATTCGTTCACGAGCTCTCCGGGGGCATGAAGCAGCGCATCGCTCTGGCCCGCGCGCTGGCGCCAGATCCGCACGTCTTGCTGATGGACGAGCCGTTCGCGGCGCTCGATGCCATTACCCGCGAACAGCTCTACGGCGACCTTCAGGAGATCTGGCGCAGCCGGAAGAAGACCATCATTCTGGTGACGCACGACGTGCGCGAGGCCGCCTGTCTTGGTGACCGCGTGTTCCTGCTGTCGCCGAGCCCCGGCCGCATTCGCGAGGAATTCAAGATTCCGCTGGCGCGTCCGCGCGACATCAACAGTCCCGAACTGGCGGCTATCGTGCAGCGCATGACGCTGGCATTGCGGAATCATCTCGGTCCGCGCAAGGAAGCCGCGGAATGAAGCGCACCCTGGTTGGCGTCGCATTTTTTGCCGCGCTGCTGCTGATCTGGCAGGCCGCGACCGCGAGCGGCCGCTGGTCGCCGGTGCTGCTGCCGTCGCCGTGGCTGGTGGCCGAATATCTGTGGGACGCGTTGCGCGATGGCAGCCTGCTCGAGGCCACCGCCGTGACCATGAAACGGTTGCTGGTCGGCTATTTCATCGGCGTGGCGATCGGTCTGCCGCTCGGACTCATCACCAGCACGTCGCGCTATTTCGAGGACACCATCGGCGCGCTGGCGCTGGGCCTGCAAACGCTGCCGAGCGTGTGCTGGGTGCCGCTGGCACTGCTGTGGTTCGGCCAGACCGAGATGGCGATGCTGTTCGTCGTGGTGATGGGCACCGTCTGGTCTGTGGTGATCGCGACCAGCGCCGGCGCCCGCAACATTCCGCCGATCTACGCGCGGGCGGCGCGCACCATGGGCTCGGAAGGCTTCGACAAATGGACGCGGGTGATCCTGCCGGCGGCGCTGCCTTATGTGGTGAGCGGCATGAAGCAGGGCTGGGCTTTCGCCTGGCGCTCGCTGATGGCGGCGGAAATCTTCGTCACCATCCTGACCGGCTTCGGCCTCGGGCAGGTGCTGCAATATGGCCGCGAGCTCAGCTCGATGGATCAGGTGATCGGCGTCATGCTGGTGATCGTGCTGATCGGCCTGATCGCCGACAAGGTGCTGTTCTCGCCGTGGGAACGCTTCCTGCACCGGCGTTGGGGCACGGGTTTCAAGTAAGCCCTTTTACTTGAGGCGCTCGATCAGCGCCATGGCGGCGGCCGGCGCGCGCAACTTCGCCTCGTGAATGAAATAGATGAACGTGTCGCGCGGTTTCTTCGGCGCGGCTTTCTTGTCGACGCGCGGCAGGTCGGCGGGCTCGCCGCCTTTGAGCCACGTCTCGGCGCGCTTGGCCCAGGCATCGAGCGCCTTCGGCGGATAGCCGGCCTTCAACTTCTCGTCGCCCTTCTGCAGCCGTGCGTAGACGAAGTCCGCAGTGATGTCGGCGATCTCGGTATAGCTGTCGTGTTCGGCGTAGCAGATGGCGGCGCCGTGATCGCACGCCATAGCGATGAAGGCCGGCGTCTTGAAGGTGTCGTTGCGGACTTCGATGACGTGGCGCAACGAGTGGCCATCGAACTTGTCCGGCAGCAGATCGAGGAAGGCGCCGAAGTCTGCTTCATCAAACTTTTTATGAGGCGCAAACTGCCAGAGCAGAGGGCCGAGTTTCGGACCCAGTTCGGTAATGCCGGATTCGAGAAAGCGTTTGATAGAGTCGCCGGCTTCCGCCAGCACACGGCGATTGACCGCGTAACGCGGCCCTTTCAGCGAGAACACGAAATCGTCCGGTACTTCCGACGCCCATTTGCGGTACGTCTTGGGCGATTGCGTCGAATAGAACGTGCCATTGACCTCGATGGAGGTCAGGCGCTCGCCGGCATAAGTCAGTTCTTTCGAGTGCGGCAGGCCTTTTGGATAAAACACGCCGCGCCACGGCTCATAGGTCCAGCCGCCGACGCCCACGTAAGATTTCGTTAAGGTTTTCGTCATGTTACGGTCATCTTTGCAGAGTATATAATACGGCAAGTGGTGATGGAACGTGTTTGTATTGTTTCCATCGCCCGACGGCCACGATGAAGACGACGGCGGATGTACCCGCGTCTTTCATTTGTGGTCGTTTTCATTTGTGCGGCATCTCGTTTGTCTGCACCACCCGAAACCTAGTCTTCAACGCAAAAGGCCCGGGATTGCTCCCGGGCCTTTGCATTTTTCGATGACGTTGAGGGAATGGACTTAGAAGTCCATGCCGCCCATGCCGCCAGGCATACCGCCCGGAGCGCCGCCCTGGCCCTTCTTGGCCGGGAGTTCGGCGACCATCGCCTCGGTGGTGATCAAGAGGCCGGCAACCGACGCCGCGCCCTGGATCGCCGAACGGACGACCTTAGCCGGATCGATGACGCCCTTGCTCATCAGGTTGCCGTATTCGCCGGCCTGGGCATCGAAGCCCCAGTTGTATTGATCCTTCTCGAGGATCTTGCCGACGATGACCGAACCGTCTTCACCAGCGTTGCTGGCGATCTGACGGGCCGGGGCCTGAATCGCCTTGCGGACGATGTCGACGCCGACTTTCTGGTCGTCATTGGCAGTCTTGACCTTCTTGAGGGCCTCGGTGGCGCGCAACAGCGCGACGCCGCCGCCCGGCAGAATGCCTTCCTCAACCGCAGCGCGGGTCGCATGCATCGCGTCGTCGACGCGGTCCTTGCGTTCCTTCACCTCGATCTCGGTGGCGCCGCCGACGCGGATCACCGCAACGCCGCCGGCCAGCTTTGCCAGACGTTCCTGCAGCTTCTCCTTGTCGTAGTCCGAGGTGGTTTCCTCGATCTGCGCCTTGATCTGCGCCACGCGCGCTTCGATGTCGGCCTTCTTGCCGGCGCCGTTGACGATCGTGGTGTTTTCCTTGTCGATCAT
>CAISIV010000209.1 GCA_903885555.1 uncultured Hyphomicrobiales bacterium | reverse complement strand
GGCTCTTTTAGACGATGCTTTTTCGCGTGACGTTTCGGTTTTTTCGCGTGCTTGATTTTGACGACGTGTTTATACCGCTGTTGAGCTTTGGCGCCGTTGGGATTTGTGCACTCGCTCGGATCGCATTGCGCCGCGGCTGGGGTGACGGCGCCGGTGATGCCGAGGAATGCGATCGCCAATAGTCCGACATACATGCGCACGTGTTATCTCCCGGCGTTTGTAGGGTGACGCGTTTCAGGACTTTCAATAAGGCACGGCTCTCAGGTAGATTTCTTTTGCCTGCCGTTTCGGTTTTTTCGCCGTCGCGTGTTTGCCCGGTTTGATCTTCGCTTTCGCGGCTGTGCCGCCGTTGGGGCAGTACATCGTGCATTGTGCCGCAGCCGGGGTGACGGCACTACCCGCATTCAAGAAAGCGACTGCGACCAGTCCCATCAAAATACGCATTCGCACGTACTCCTCCCATTGCCACTTTCCGGCTTCTCTCATGGCGTGTATATTGCCACAGAGCGCGTCATGCGCGATAGGCCGGCGCCGTCTTCTGAGGAAAAAAAATGGACTGTCGGAATCCGTGTTGCCCGCCCGCGAGCTATGGCTCGCTGCGTTATGTCGACAACATCGAGAGCAACTTCCTGTTTCGCGGGCCGGAGCCGGCCAGCCCTGATCCGAAAGACCCGACCAAGAAGTGCTTCGATTATTGCGGGCTCGCCGATGCCATCCGTGGTGCGGCGCTGCCGCCCTCGGTGTTGCTGCCGCAAGGATTTCGTGAGGACCCGCCGCAATATTATCTGTTGGTGATCAACCTGCTGCACGCCGACGAAACCGACAAGATCGCTGCCGAGATCGATTTCTTTCAGAAAAATCCGGCGCTCGGCTGCGTGCATCTGTGGGACACCATGGGCACGCCGCAGTGCTACTTCAGCACCGCGCCGGTCGAGCGTGCGCGAATGGTACGGACGCTGGACGAATGGCTGCCGGATCCGTTGATCTGGCGCGCCGCAACGCTGCGCAAATGGCTGGAGCCGGCGCCGTCGCCAGTGCCGACGGTGATCTATGTGCATTGCGACGGCGGTTGCGACCGCACCGGCGAACTGATCGGCGCTTACCGGCTGCGTTACATGCAAAACGCGTGGGCCACGGTATCGGCCGACCAGCCCTGCGGCAATCCGCTCGGCTGCGACAATTATCGCGCCTTGCAGTGGTACGCCTACTGGCTCAACGAGGTGAAAGGCTTTTCGTTGAGCGGCATGGGCGAGGACTGCGGTTGCCTCGATCCCGGCGGCCCCCATATGCCGTGCTCGCCGTCGGCGACTATTCCGGGAGCCTAATGCGACGCGTCGGACTTCGTCTGGTGCGTGCCGTCTTTGTGTTCGGCGGCGTCGAAACGCTCACCCGCGGTAGGGCGCGGGGCCTTGATCATGCGCAGCCAGGATTCGGCCATCTGCAGCCAGCGTTTTTTGTCGCCGGGATTTTTGGTGGCGTCGGCCATCCGCTGACATTCGGTGGCGTTGGCGCGAAACTCGTCGTTATTACCCGTCATTGTATCATTCCCATCAAGACTACGTAAAACGGCATAGACGTAATCTTGTTCCGGCGTTTTTCCCGCGAATTAGGGGTCTGGGACAACCCAGGTCAGCCAGCGGCGATGAGTACCGCAATCCGGAACGTGACTATCCGTGATTCATGTCGCCAGCCGATTGCGTCGGCGGAGCCTAACAGCAATGATGGATAGGCAACATAATAAGCGCTTCAAAAAAGCCCCGGGGAAACGCCAGAAATGACCGCTTTCATCTGCACGGCCTGCGGCACGCAGTTTCCGGAGGATTACAAGCCGCCGGAGCAATGCAATATTTGCGAGGAAGAGCGGCAATACGTGCCGGCGAAAGGCCAGGGCTGGACCACGCTCGCAGGCCTCGCGCAAAGCCACATGAACAGCTTCCGCGAATACGAGCCGGGCGTGATCGGCATCGGCGCAGGCTTTGCCATCGGCCAGCGCGCCATTCTGGTGCGCACGCCGGGCGGCAATGTGCTGTGGGATTGTGTCTCGACGCTCAACGACGCCACCGTCACGATGATCATGGGTCTTGGCGGCATCAGCGCCATCGCCATCTCGCATCCGCATTTCTACACGGCGATGGGCGAGTGGAGCCGCGCCTTCGGCAATGCGCCGATCCATCTCAACGCCGCTGACAAAGACTGGATCATGAATCCGTCGCCGGCGGTGAAGCTATGGCACGGTGACACGCTGAAATTATGGGACGGCGTCACCCTGGTTCGTTGCGGCGGGCATTTCCCCGGCGGCACGGTGATGCACTACGCGGGCGGGGCAGGCGGCAAGGGCATCGTCTGCGCCGGCGATATCTTGAGCGTCACCACCGACCGCAAGTGGGTGTCGTTCATGCGCAGCTATCCGAATTTCATTCCGCTGTCGGCGGGCGAAGTCGAACACATTGGCGCGGCGCTTAAAGGCTTTTCGTTCGAGACGATCTACGGCCACTACTTCGATCGCGTCATTGCGAAGAACGCGAAGGCGGTGCTGGAGAAATCGGTCGAGCGCTATGTCGGTGCCATCAACGGCACGCGGGGATACTAGAATCGAAATGGCCGGGACTGAGCCCGGCCATTAAAATAGATAAGCTCGTGTGACGAGAAAAACTAATCCTCGTCCTTATCGCCCTTGCCGCCGAGTTGCTTGAGCTTGGCGAACACAGCGCCGACGTCGAGATCGCCACCGGGCTTCTGCGACTGTGCCGCGGCGGCAGCCACTTCCGCTTCCTTGCGCGCGGTGGTTTCGGAAGCCGGCAACAGCGTCGCACCGGCATCCGCGGGCAGCGGCTTTTCCTTGTTGGCGCGGTTCACTTCGAAGTCGAGGTCGGTCTGCGAGCACAGGCCGAGCGTCACCGGATCCATCGGCGCCAGCGCGGCGGCGTTCCAGTGGGTGCGTTCGCGGATCGCCGAGATGGTCGACTTGGTGGTGCCGACCAGACGCATGATCGCCGCGTCCTTGAGTTCGGGATGATTGCGCACCAGCCACAGGATGGCGTTCGGACGGTCCTGGCGGCGCGACACCGGGGTGTAGCGCGGACCCTTTTTGCCACGTTCCGGCTGCGAGGAGGCGACCTTGGACTCGTTGAGCTTCAACACGAGAGTGGAATCGGCTTCGGCCGCGGTGATCTGTTCGCGGGTCAACTGGCCGGTGAGAACCGGGTCGAGACCCTTGATGCCCTGCGCCGCGTCGCCATCGGCAATCGCCTTCACCTCGAGACGGTGGAGCTTGCAGAATTCGGCGATCTGGTCGAACGACAGTGCGGTATTATCCAGCAGCCATACGGCGGTGGCCTTCGGCATCAGGGGGGCTACGGTCGCCATAAGACAAATCTCCTCTATGCTTCGCCCGCCCGTCGGGCGAAGCCGGATCATCGGTGATGATCGGAAAGTGGCCGGAATATAGGCACTTGACCCCCGCCATGCAACCGTCACGGCTTGACATAGCGGGGGCTCACATCCCATGTCGGGGGTTCTAGGCCGCGCCAAATAGCGCGATTCAGAGGACGTAATGGCGCCTAACGCCGGAAAAACCGCCAGCGGGAAGCCGGCCCTGAAGGTACTGCTGTGCTCGCCGCGCGGGTTCTGCGCCGGCGTGGTGCGGGCCATCGATTCGGTCGAGCAGGCGCTGAAGATCTACGGCCCCCCGGTCTATGTCCGGCACGAGATCGTCCATAACCGTTACGTGGTCGAGAGCCTGCGCGCCAAGGGCGCCATTTTTATCGAGGAATTGAGCGAAGTTCCGGAAGACACCGGCGCGCCCGTCATTTTTTCGGCGCATGGCGTGCCGCGCAGCGTTCCGGCCGAAGCGGGCAGCCGCAACCTGTTCGCGCTCGACGCCACCTGTCCGCTGGTGACCAAGGTGCACCGCGAAGCCGAAATCCATCACAAGCGCGGCCGCGAGATCGTGCTGATCGGCCACGCCGGCCACCCTGAGGTGATCGGCACCATGGGCCAGTTGCCGGACGGCGCGGTGAAACTGCTCGAGACGCTGGCCGACGCCGAAACCTACACGCCGCGCGATGCGAACAATCTGGCTTATGTGACACAGACCACGCTGTCGGTGCACGACACGGCGGAAATCGTCGACAAGTTGAAGCAGCGGTTCCCGGCGATCGTCGGTCCGCACAAGGAAGACATCTGTTACGCCACCACCAACCGGCAGGAAGCAGTCAAGCGTGTCGCGCCGATCGTCGACGGTATGATCGTGGTCGGCGCGCCGAATTCGTCGAACTCGCAGCGGCTCAAGGAAGTCGCGGTTCGTGCCGGCTGCGCGCGCGCAGCGCTGGTGCAGCGTGCCCTCGACATCGACTGGAACGAGTTCGGCAACATTGCTTCGCTCGGCATCACCGCCGGCGCTTCGGCGCCGGAAATCCTGGTGGAGGAAATCATCGACGCCTTCGCCGCGCGCTATGACGTGAGCGTGGAGACCATCTCCGCCGCCGAGGAGGGGGTGTTCTTTCCGCTGCCCCGTCCGCTGCGCGGGGATCAGGCGGCGGAGTAATTATGGCCGTCTATACCGACGTCTCCGCCGACGACCTCAGCGAATTCCTGGGCCGTTACGACATTGGCAGTCTGCTGTCCTACAAGGGCATCGCCGAGGGCGTCGAGAATTCGAATTTTCTGCTGCATACCGGCGCGGGCAATTTCATTCTGACGCTGTATGAAAAGCGTGTTGCCGAAGCCGACTTGCCGTTTTTCCTGGGGCTGATGGAGCACCTGGCGGCGCGCGGCATCAATTGCCCGCAGCCGGTCAAGAACAAAATGGGCGGCGTGCTCGGCCGCATCGCCGGACGGCCGGCCTCGATCGTGACGTTTCTCGACGGCCTGTGGATCCGCAAACCGAATGCCGGGCATTGCGCGGCGGTCGGCGAGGCCTTAGCGGGACTGCATCTCGCGGCGCGCGATTTTCCCATCAAACGGGCGAACGCCTTGTCGGTCGAAAGCTGGCGACCGCTATACGAACATGCCGGCGCACGTGGTGACACTGTGCGGCCCGGCCTGTGCAACGAGATCGTCAAGGAGCTCGACGTGCTGGAGAAGTCCTGGCCGCGCAATCTGCCAGCCGGCGTCATTCATGCCGATATGTTTCCCGACAACGTGTTCTTTCTCGGCGATAATTTGTCCGGCCTGATCGACTTCTATTTTGCCTGTACCGATACGCTCGCTTACGACGTCGCGATCTGCCTCAATTGCTGGTGCTTCGAACCGGACCATTCCTACAACGTCACCAAGGGCCGCGCGTTGCTCAAGGCATACACCAAGGTCCGCGCCCTATCGGTCGAGGAACGCGCGGCGCTGCCGATGCTGGCGCGCGGCGCCGCGATGCGGTTTCTGCTGACGCGGCTGGTCGACTGGCTGGCGGTGCCGGAAGGCGCGCTGGTCAAGCCGAAGGATCCGCTGGAATATTTCCGCAAGCTGCGCTTTCACCAGTCGGTGACGAGCGCGGCCGACTATGGGTTCGAATAGCGCATGATCCCGAAAAGTGGGCACCGGTTTTCGGACAAGATCATGCGCCGGGAAAAAGCATGAGCGATCAGCGCGTGACGATCTACACCGATGGCGCCTGCTCGGGTAATCCCGGGCCGGGCGGCTGGGGCGCGATTTTGCAGTTTGGCGACACCACCAAGGAATTAAACGGCGGCGAAGCCCACACCACCAACAACCGCATGGAATTGATGGCGGCGATCGCGGCGCTGGAAGCCTTGAAACGGCCGTGCGCGATCGATCTGCACACCGACAGCCAGTACCTGCGCAACGGCATCATGACCTGGATACACGGCTGGAAGAAAAACGGCTGGCGCACGTCCGACAAGAAGCCGGTGAAGAACGTCGATCTGTGGAAGCGGCTCGACGAAGCCTTGGCGCATCACAAGATCCAGTGGCACTGGGTCAAGGGCCACGCCGGTCATCCGATGAACGAACGCGCCGATGAATTGGCGCGCGAGGGCATTGTCGCGGTGCGCTCCGGGGCCGTCGGCGCGCTGAAGACCTCGTAGAAAAGATAATGGCCGGAGCGATGTGCCCCGGCCATCCGTATCGATCGGAAAAAAATCAGAGCTGGCCGAGCAGCGCCTGGCCGCCGGAGACTTCGCACTTGCCCGGGGCTTCCTCGACGTTGAACTGCTTGACGACGCCATCGTCGACCAGCATCGAGTAGCGCTTGGAGCGGATGCCAAGGCCGCCGGCCGTCGCGTCAAGCACCATATCGACACCCTTGGCGAATTCGGCGCTGCCATCGGCGAGAAAGTCGATCTTGCCGTCGCCGCCGGTTTTCTCGGCCCAAGCCTTCATGACAAACGGATCGTTGACCGCGGTGACCGCGATGGTGTCGACGCCTTTGGCCTTGAACGCCGCGATGTTGTTGAGGAAGCTCGGCATATGCAGGTTGCTGCAGGTCGGGGTGAAGGCGCCGGGTACGGCGAACAGAGCGACCTTCTTGCCCTTGAAGACTTCATCGGTCGTCTTGGGCTTGGGGCCTTCCGCTGTCATGACACGGAAAGTGGTGTTGGGGAGCTTGTCGCCGACCTTGATGGGCATGGTTGTCCTCTTGAGTACGCTTGATTGCGTTTCCGGGCGGCAAACTAGCGCCGTTGGCCCCGTTTAGTCGAGATGGGTCATGACCTCAATCGCCCGGTCGCCCTCGATGACCGTAAAGGTCAATTCGAACGGACTTTTCGGGTCGACGCCGGGCGGCAGGCCGTCCAGTTCGAAACCGAAATGCCGGACGCCGGCCGGTGCGCCTTGCGCGGGGACCGGGATGGGCAGCGCCCATTCCGCGCTGGGGCCTTCGACAAAAACGGCTATGGCTTTGTCCGTCACAACGCTGACATCGACCAGCGGCTTGGCCGCATTGGTGACGCGCCGCGCGGTCAGTTTGGCTTCGGCGGCGGTGGCGGGTTGAGGCACGCGCGCTTCGGCGGCCATCAGCGCGGCATCGTTGGCGCCATCGCCCGCACCGAATGTCAATTCGGCGCGGCCTTCGGCCGGGATGCACAGCTTCTCGCAAACGGCGTAGTCGAGTTTGAGGCGAAGCGTGACCGGCTTGCCCACCTGCTTGGGCGTGACCTGCACCGGGAAAACGACATTGGTCTTGTAGCCGAGCGCGTTGCCGGTTTCGTCGGTGAACAGATGCGGCGCCGGATACAGCACCTTGGCGCGCAGCACATTGTCCGAACCGGCAAAATCGAAACGCGGCGGCACACCGGAATCGCCTGGATAGCGCCAATAGGTTTTCCAGCCCGGCTGCAGCTTGATTTCGACGCCGGCGCGCAGCTTCGGTTCGCTGCCTTTGTTGGCGCCTGCGATCAGGCGGAGCGAGGAACGGCTGTCATCGGCCCAGGCCGACGCATCGGCGGCGCGTGCGACGGTTGCCGAAGCCATAACCGCGAGTGCCGTAATTGTTAATGTCCGCAGTGCGTTCATGATCCCGATGTAATCGTGAAATTCATGCCGCGCTACTGAATTCATTGTGAGCACAGGGTGAGCAAAAACGGTGCAGGGCGCATACGTTTCCGCCATTGGTAGCGATTTTGCCACAATCGCCGCGCTGAATATGACGGTGACTGGTTGAACTTTGTGCCATTTGCTTCGTTCTCAATGGCAGAATCATCAGGTACCATTTCATCATGAAGCCAGCGCGCAAATCTTCCGCCAAGAAGCCGGCAAAGCAGTCGAATGACTCGCCGGCGCGAGGTTATCTCGATGGCCAGATGCTGATTGCCATGCCGGCGATGGGCGATGAGCGCTTCAGCCGCTCGGTGATTTACGTCTGCGCGCACTCGACCGAAGGCGCGATGGGCATCATCGTCAATCAGCCGGCCTCGAACATCAAATTTCCCGAACTGCTGGTGCAGCTCGAGGTGATCCCGTCGGGCGAGCGGATCGAACTGCCAAACCATGACGTCAAGATTCTCAAAGGCGGTCCGGTCGAAACCGGACGCGGCTTCGTTCTGCATTCGTCCGATTTCTTCATCGAGAATTCGACGTTGCCGATCAACGAAGGCGTCTGTCTCACCGCGACGCTCGATATTCTCAAAGCCATCGCCAACGGCAATGGGCCGCACGATGCCATCCTTGCGCTGGGTTACGCCGGCTGGGCGCCTGGCCAGTTGGAGCAGGAGATTCAAGAAAACGGCTGGCTGCACTGCGCCGCCGATGCCGAATTGATTTTCGGCACCGATACCGACGGCAAATACGATAAGGCGCTGCGCAAGATCGGCATCGATCTCGGCCAGTTGTCCAGCCAGGCCGGCCACGCCTAACCGCTGAACCGCTCGCCTATATCGCCCCGCACACCTTGGCCGGCGGCTTGGCTGGATATTTGGGGTGATTTTTGCTCATGTATTCGAAGAAATAATTATTGGCGAAAGTGTTTTGGGCGGGCGTCGCCGCCGACCACATCGCATTGCAATTTCCCTTGTCGCATTTGCCGCCGAGCGTTTTCATTTCTCCGGTCCAGACCGGACAGGTGCAATGCGCCCGGTTTGGTTCACCGTTATTTGACGTGCAAGGCGCGCCATAACAGTTGGCCCACTGCTGGTTCGTAGTGTTGCAGGTGAGCGTCTGCTCCTCGGTGTTATAATAATTGGAATAGGTCGACATCATGTGTGACGTGCTGCCGTGTTTGAGCACGCGGCGGTCGGCGCAGGTCGCCGGGCCCATCGACCAGCCTTCCTCCACGGTGCAGGAGCAGACAACGCTGGTGACGGTGCCCTTGGCATTGGTCACCGGAACGCAGGGCGCCTTGATGCAGAGCGCATACGTCCCTTCGCAGAACAGCGCGAGATCCGGCTTCGGGGTCGGCCCTTTTCCCTTGGCGGCGTGAGCTGTCATCGGCAGCAGCGCAAGCGTCAGAACGAACGCGACGAATTTGACGATTCCCATGGCGGCGTCCTCCCCCAATTGGCGCGAGGACGGTAGCTTGCCAAGAAATGGCACTCAACACAAGGTTGTATTTTTATTCAGACGCAATTTTTAAGGCGCGGGCCCGTGCCGGCTTTTCGGACAGCAGATCGCGGGCGGCCTCCGCGCTCATCGGCTCGCCGAAGGCAAAGCCTTGCGCGTATTCGCAGCCCAATTGATACAGCTCGACCGCATCGGAATCGGTCTCCGCGCCTTCCGCGACGACTTCCATGCCGAGGTCGTGGGCCATCGAGATGATCGAACGCAGGATCTCCGGCCGGGTGCCGCGGGTTGTGGTGCGGACGAAGGACTGGTCGATCTTGATGGTGTCGAACGGGAAGCGTTGCAGATAGGCCAGCGAGGAATGGCCGGTGCCGAAATCGTCCATCGACAGGCCGGCGCCGAGTTCGCGCACGCGGCTGAGAATCTGCGCGGCGTGCTCGGGGTTTTCCATCACCAGCGACTCGGTGATCTCAAGCTTCAGCGTGCCGCGCGCGACCGTGTGGCGCGCCAGCACGCTGCGCAGATCCTGGATCAGGTCGTGGCGCAGCAATTGCCGCGACGACACGTTGACCGATGCAAAGATCGGCTCTTTGCCGCGGTTGGCGGCCTGCCATTGCGCCAGCTGCTTTGCCGTACGATCAAGGACAAAGAGCCCGAGATCGACGATGAGGCCGATTTCCTCGGCGATCGAAATGAATTCGGCCGGCGACAGGCGGCCCATCTTGGGATGGTCCCAGCGCGCCAGCGCTTCGAAGCCGGCAATGGCGCGATCCTCCAGCCGCACGATCGGCTGGTACAGCACCTTGATTTCTTCGCGCTCGATGGCGCGGCGCAATTCCGATTCCATCGTCAGGCGGTCGGTCTTGCGCGAACGCATCGCCGGCTTGAAGATTTCGATGCGGTCGCCGCCAATGCGTTTGGCGTAGTACATCGCCAATTCCGCATCCTTCAGAACCTCTTCGGTGCGGACCTGCTGGTTCTCCGACAGCGCCAGACCGATCGAGGCCGTGATGAAGATTTCGCGGTCGTTGAACGCGATCGGCGCGCGCAGCGTGCGGCGCATGGTTTCGGCAAAGGCGACGATGCGCGCAGGTTCGCGCTCCGACAACAGGATCAGCGCGAACTGATCGCCGGACAGACGGGCGAGAGTGTCCTGCGGCTTGAGCACGCGGCCGAGGCGCCGTGCAATGGTCAGCAGAATAGAGTCGCCGACGGCGATGCCGACGGAATCGTTGACCTGCTTGAAACGGTCGAGGTCGATCAGCACGACCGCCGGGCGCATCTGCGGATCGGAGCGAGCGTAGGCGAAGGCCGCCTCCATGCGGTCGATGAACAGCTCGCGGTTAGGCAGGCCGGTGAGGTTGTCATGCACGGCATCGAACAGCAGCCGCTCTTCGGAATTCTTGAAGTCGGTGACGTCGGTCAGTGTACCGACTAGGCGCACCACTTCGCCGTCGGAGCCGACCACGGGACGCGCCTTCAGGGTGAACCAGAGATAGTGGCCGTCGGTTGTACGCAGCCGGAAATCCTGGGTAAGGCGGCCGCGGCGCTGTTCGACCACGCCGTCGAGCGACGAGCGGAAACGGTCGCGATCCAGCGAATGCAGGAAGTCGAGCCATTGTGCCGCTGGGCCTTCCAGCGCGCCGCGCTTGAGGCCGAGCAGATGTTCGGTTTCCGGCGAGGTGAACACCTTGTCGGCGGAAACGTCCCAGTCCCAGATCATGTCACCGGCACCAGTTAGCGCCAGCGCGCGGCGTTCGACGTCGGATACGATGCCGTGGGTGATGCCGCCGGCGAAGGCGTGCTGCATCACGGTGAAGCCGATCAGCATCACGATCAGCACCAGACCGCCGAGCAGCGCGGGTCCGATGATGTCGTTGGTGACGGCGCCGCTGACCGCGAGGCCCGCGCCCAAGGTCCATACGACCAGCAGCAGCCAGGTCGGGATCAGCAGCACCGCGCGATCGAAACCGTGGGTCGACAGGTAGATCACCAGCGCGAGGCCAAACACCGCGATACCGGCGAGCGATAGCCGTGCGACACCGGCGGCAACGGCCGGATCGAATACAGCGACAGCAATAAGGGCGGTCAGTGCCGCGAGCCAGGCCAGCGTGATGTGGGCGTAGCGCACATGCCAGCGCGACAGATTGAGATAGGCAAACAGGAAGACGAGCAGCGTTGCCGACAGGATTGCTTCGCCGCAGGCGCGCCAGACGCGTTCGGCGCCAGCCGACATGTCGAACACCTTGCCCCAGAAGCCGAAGTCGATGCCGGTGTAGATCAGCACCGCCCAGCCAAGCGCGGCGGCGGCGGGGAACATCACCGAGCCCTTCACCACGAACAGGATCGTCAGGAACAGCGCCAGCAATCCGGCAATGCCGATGACGATGCCTTGGTAGAGCGTGAAGGAATTGACCTTGTCCTTGTAGGCGTCGGGCTCCCACAGATAGATCTGCGGCAGTTTGTCGGTGCGCAGTTCGGCGACGAACGTAATCACTGTGCCGGGGTCGAGCGTGACGCGGAAAATATCCGACGTTGTGCTCTCCTGCCGCACCGGACGGTCGCCAGATGACGGCGTGATGCCGGCGATGCGCGACAGGCCGAGATCGGTCCAGATAAGTCCGGAGCCGACCATGCGGTAATGCGGCACGACGATCAGGCGGTCGATCTGCTCGTCGCTGTTGTTGGTCAGCGCAAACACCGCCCAATTGGTGTTGCCTTCGCGGGCGCGGACTTCGATGCGGCGGACGATGCCATCGGGGCCCGGCGCGGTCGAAACCTGGATGCGGTCGCCGTCGGTCTTCTGGCGTTCGGTGGCGGCGGTGAGGTCGATGGCGGGTGCATCGAGACGGACGTTGACGGATTCCACGGCGTGCGCCGGCCGCGCTGCCAGCAGCGCAGCGGCGAGCACTAGCGCAACCGCGCCGGCTGTCACACACCGTTGAACGATCAAACGAAAGCCCCCGCCCGCGGCTGCGCCTTGCAACATTTTCATCCGGCCCGGCCGACGGAATAACGATATCCCCCCGGCAAGTTTAGGGCCGACAATACGCCGATTTCGCGGCTCCACGCCCCGGCTGGCCGCGGCCAAGGGTAGGGGCCCGAACCCGGGCGCGCAAATGTTGTTCTGTGCTGTCAAAGGGTTAGAACAATCTTGCCGATATGGGCGTCGGTTTCCATCAAAGCATGGGCGGCGGACGCCTGATCCAACGGGAAAGTCTTGAAAATCACCGGCTTAACCTTGCCCGAAACGATGAGGGGCAGGGCGTTCTTTTCGAGATCGAGGGTGATGGCGCCTTTGTCCGCGACGGAACGGGAGCGCAACGTCGACCCGGTGTGGTGCAGACGCTTGAGCATGATGCGCTGGAAATTCACCGTCGCCTTCGGCGAGCCCATGAATGCGATTTGCACGATGCGTCCCTCGACCGCGGCGGCTTCGTAATTGCGCGCGATGTAATCCCCACCCACCATGTCGAGGATAACATCGGCGCCCTTGCCGTCGGTGGCGGTCTTGACCTTCTCGACGAAGTCCTCGGTCTTATAGTTAATGGCCAGATCGGCGCCGAGCGTGCGGCAGGCCTCGCATTTTGCTTCGGTGCCGGCTGTGACAATCACGCGCGCGCCGAAGTTTTTGGCGAGCTGGATCGCGGTGGTGCCGATGCCGGACGAGCCGCCATGCACCAGCAATGTTTCGCCGGATTTCAGCGCGCCGCGCTGGAACACATTGTGCCACACGGTCATGAAGGTTTCGGGGATCGCGCCGGCTTCGATCATCGGCAGTTGGCCTGTGGGCAGCGCGTGGCTGCCGTGGGCCAAAGCGTATTGCGCGTAACCGCCGCCGATCACAAGCGCCATGACCTTGTCGCCGAGCTTCCAGCGCGTGACTTTGTTGCCGAGCGCGACGATGTTGCCGGAGATTTCGAGGCCGGGCGTTTCCGGCGCGCCTTTCGGCGGCGGGTAGAGGCCCTGACGTTGCATGACATCGGGCCGGTTGACGCCCGCGGCCGCGACCTTGACGAGAATTTCGCCATCGCCGGGAACCGGCACCGGCCGCTGTTCCGGCACCAGCATTTCCGGCCCGCCGGGGGCCTTGATGGCGATGGCGGTCATGCTGGTCGGAAGGGCCATAAGTTCCTCGAATGGGGGATTGGGCTGACCTGTTTAGGCGTGCCACCCCGATGTGACAACCCGGCCGGCGGTGGCTAGATTCGGCGGTATTGGAGGCCCGAAATGGCGGTAATTGACGACGACGATCGGCCGAAAAAGAAGGTCGCACACGAGATCGGCCAGGAGCTGACGCTGCTGTCGGTCGAGGAACTTGGCGCCCGTATTCAATTGATGCGCGATGAAATTGCCCGGCTCGAAGCCGACATGTCGAGGAAACACGCGTCGCGTTCGGCCGCCGATCAGTTCTTCAAGAAGTAGACGCGTACCTGAAAAAGCGCGTGTTTAACGGCCGATTAAGCTTTCTCGATTATTACTATGACTGTCCATCTTCATGGACATGAGTGGCTCCTGTCCACTCTGTTTGACGCCTCCCTGTTATCAACTTTCGAGCCGCCGGAAACGGCGGCTCTTTTTTGCACTTGCGGTGTGCCGATTTGGCACAAGCGCCAGCGGACAGCTGTGCCACGGGCTCTGTTTAGCTTGCCTGACAACCATGTCGCCCGAACTGTCTGGACAGAATTGGGGTTGGCGCGCATGCTTACCCAATCGTTTACGGGGCTATTACCGCCCCTGTGTTGTGAGTGAGGCGTTGCGTCATGTCCGAAAAACCGATGATGAGTGAATCGCAGCCGGTGTCGTTCGGCGAGCGTCTCGCCAACTCCCAGGCCTTCGCCGATTTGTTCCGCGACGGCATGGGGCTGGTGGAAGAGACCGCGACCTATCTCGACGGACCCGGCCGGCAGGAATCCACGAACCTCGAACGCGCCGCGGCGCTGGCTTACGCCACCGAGAGCATGCGGCTCACCACGCGGCTGATGCAGCTCGCGTCATGGCTGCTGCTGCATCGCGCGGTCAAGGAAGGCGAGATGTCGCTGGCCCAGGCCAACAAGGAAAAGACCAAGGTCAAGCTGTCGGCAGCCGACACGCACGACCCGCATAATCTCGAATTGCTGCCGGAGACCTTGCGCGCTTTGATCGAGCGTTCGCAGGCCTTGCAGGGCAAGGTGCGCCGTCTCGACACCAACATTCACAACCGCGTGCCGGACGATCATGTGCCGGCGATGAATCCGGTCGAGCGTCAGCTTGGTTTGCTCAAAGCCGCTTTCGGCCCGGGCGCCTGATACCGCTCCCTTACAGCCAAATGTAAAAAAAGCCCCGGCATGCCGGGGCTTTTTCGTTATCGAATTGAAGCGGGCGCCTACTTCTTGGCGGCCATCGCAGCTTCGGTCTTTTCGTCCTTGATGAAGCCGGCGAACTTCTTCTGGAAGCGCGACACGCGGCCGCCGCGATCCATCAGCTGCTGCTGACCGCCGGTCCAGGCCGGGTGCGACTTCGGGTCGATGTCGAGGTTCATGACATCGCCTTCGTTGCCCCAGGTCGAACGGGTGACGAATTCGCTGCCATCGGTCATGACGACCTTGATGGTGTGGTAGTCGGGGTGGATATCCTGCTTCATGATCTGGTTCCGTAGGCGACCGGCTGAGGGCGCCGAAAGGGGCTGAATTTGGCCGGTCTATACAGGACGCAAGCCCAAGCGGCAAGCGGCCGCATTTGACCCCGATCAAGGCGGCAGGGCATTGTTTCCCCTACCTAATTGCTGACGCCGCAGCCGGGCGTTTTGAGGAAAAGGCGTCCCAACCCATGAGTTTTGCCAGTGAAGGCCGTGGCGGCCTCGATACGCCCATAGGTACGCCTCCGCCGGCGGGCGCCAGCCGGCGGGTCAAATTGCAGCCATTGGTCCGGCTGCTGCCCTATATCGGACGCTACCGCGGCCGTGCTCTGGCGGCGCTGGTGTCGCTGGTGGTCGCCGCCCTGACCACCTTGGTGGTGCCGGTCGCGGTCCGCCGCATGATCGATTTCGGCTTTTCGGCTGAAGCGGCTTCGCTGATCGACAGTTATTTCACGGTGATGATCGCCATCGTCGCGATGCTCGCGGCCTCCAGCGCGATGCGCTATTACCTCGTCACCACGTTGGGCGATCGTATCGTTGCCGATCTGCGCGGCGATGTGTTCGCGCATCTCACGCGGCTGTCGTCGACCTTCTTCGATACCGCCAAGACCGGCGAGATGGTGTCGCGGCTCACCGCGGATACCACGCAGATCAAATCCGCCGTCGGCGCCTCGGTCTCGATCGCGCTGCGCAACCTGGTGCTGTTCCTCGGTGGCGCCACCATGATGGTGGTGACCAGCCCGCGTCTGTCGCTGTTCGTGCTCGGCGCCATTCCGGTGATCGTGCTGCCGCTGGTCGGCTTCGGCCGCGCGGTGCGGCGGCAATCGCGCGCGGCGCAGGACACGCTGGCGGATGCGACGTCCTATGCCAGCGAACTGATCGGTGCGGTGCGCACCGTGCAGGCTTTCACCTATGAGAGTTTGGGTTCGTCGCGCTTCCGCAGCGCCGTCGAGCGCGCCTATGACGCGGCGCGCGGCGCGACGCGCGCGCGCTCGATCCTCACGGCCATCGCGATCTTTCTCATCTTTGCCAGCGTCGTTTTGGTGCTGTGGGTCGGCGCGCAGGACGTCATGGCGCAGCACATCACGCCGGGCCGGCTCGGCCAGTTCATTCTCTATGCGGTGTTTGCCGCCGGCGGCCTCGGCGAACTCAGCCAGGTCTGGGGCGAGATCTCGCAAGCCTCGGGCGCGGCGGAACGGCTGTTCGAAATTCTCGAGATCGAGCCGGAGATCAAGGCGCCGCCGGTGCCGGTGATGCTGCCGAAGCCGTCGCGCGGCGAGGTGTCGTTCAAGGACGTGCGCTTTGCCTATCCGACGCGCCCCGATGCGGCGGTGCTCGACGGGTTGTCGTTCCAGGTCAAGGCCGGCGAGAAGCTCGCCGTGGTCGGACCGTCCGGCGCGGGAAAAAGCACGATCTTCCATCTCATTCTGCGCTTCTACGATCCGCTGTCGGGCACCGTGACCTTCGACGGCGTGAATTTGCCGGACGCCGATCCGGCGGATCTGCGCTCGGCGATCGCGCTGGTGCCGCAGGATGCCGTGGTGTTTGCCGCGAGCGTGCGCGAGAACATCCGCTTCGGCCGGCCCGACGCCAGCGACGCCGAGATCGAACGCGCCGCGCGGGACGCGCATGCGTCCGAATTCATCGAACGCATGCCGCAGGGCTATGAAACGCAGGTCGGCGAACGCGGCATCATGCTGTCCGGCGGCCAGCGCCAGCGCATCGCCATTGCGCGGGCGATTTTGCGCGAGGCGCCGCTGCTGCTGCTGGACGAGGCGACCTCGGCGCTCGATGCCGAAAGCGAGACGCTGGTGCAGCAGGCGCTGACGCGGCTGATGCAGACGCGCACCACCATCGTGATCGCGCATCGTCTGGCCACCGTGCAATCCTGCGACCGCATTCTGGTGCTGGACAAGGGCCGCATCGTCGAGCAGGGCACGCACGCCGAACTCGCCGCCGCCGGCGGGCTGTATGCGCGGCTGGCGAAGCTGCAGTTCGAGGTGGGGTAGCTTTCTTACCCTCCCCTGGTGGGGGAGGGTCGCGAGCGTTTGCGAGCGGGGTGGGGTGAATTTATCTGGCGCTGAAGTTCACCCCACCCCGTCCGCCTTCACTTCGTTTCGGCGGTCGACCCTCCCCCTCCAGGGGAGGGTAAAGAGAAGCAGACGTGCGCCATCGCCCGTATTCTTTATCGGCCCCGGGCAGGCCGTCGCGTGGGAGGTGCGCCTCCCTGAAAAGAACGAGGGCGCGCGGAACGCCGGGTCCTTGGGGGACCCACGGACCTCGACGCCTCGCGACATCGAGGTTTGTCGAAGTCAAAGTAACCGCAAGTCC
>CAISIV010000208.1 GCA_903885555.1 uncultured Hyphomicrobiales bacterium | reverse complement strand
GGCTTCTACGCGGACTACCTCGTGGCCACTGCCAGTGCCGTGCGACCACTCGCTGCGGACGCAGACCTTGACCGAGCCGCGGCCTTGTCAAACTACGTGGTCGCGGCCTGCATTCTGGAGTACGCCGCGCCGCCGATAAAGGGCCGAACGATGCTCGTTCATGGCGCGGCCGGGGGCGTTGGCACCGCGCTGATCGAGCTCGGCCGCTTGGCGCGCGCGAATGTAATTGGAGTCGCCAGCTCCGAAGCCAAGTGCGCGCTCGTTCGCTCCCTTGGGGCCACCGCCATACGACGTGACGATACGTCAGTGGAAGAGGCCGTCATGGCGGCGACCCAGGGCCGCGGCGCGGACCTCATCTGCAATCATATGGCCGGCGCCTCGTTCGCGTCCGACTTAAAGCTGGTCGCGCCGTTCGGCACCATCGTCTCGTACGGCGCACTCGGCGGCATGCCGGAGCGCGACCTATATCGCGACATGCGCGCCAACGTCGGACGGTGCCCCGCCGTGCGCTGCTTCACGATGCACGCCTTCGACCACATGCCGGAGTTGCGTGACCGTTGCACCGAGAAGGTATTGCGGCTGTTTGCCGAGAATAGAATCACGCCCGTGCTTGGGCCCATCCTCCCTCTGGCCGAGGCGCAGCAAGCACATCGCCTGCTTGAGGAGCGTTCAGTCATTGGGAAAATAATTTTGAGACCCGCAGAGTAGCGGCTGCGATCTCGATCGACCGATGGCAATGCCTGGTTCCGGCTTCCCGGCCCGCCCGATGACCCAGGAGCGCGCCACGGTTCCCGGCGGTGGTAGGCCATTCCAAAATTATCCCAGACTCTCCAGCTTGCTCCTCAAGGCCTGAGGCGGGAATGGCCTCCATGCCCGGGGGACGTCTGCCTATCGCCCGTCGCATCAAAAGGAAGGCACGAGTTCGGCAGACCATAAATAAACGACTGAACCTAACGTGGAGAGGAAGCAGTTATGCGGCGATTTAGGGACTATTTGGCCGAGCGAGATCGCAAGCCGTCACCGGCGGGCAAGTGGTCCTCTCCCACACCGGCCAGCAGGAGGTCGGTCGACCGAGATTCGATGCGATCACTCGACGCTGCGAGCTTGTGGCTGCCGGCTGATACCAATGCCTCCGTTAGGGCGTCGCTTTTCAAAGAATATTGGGACGCACTTGTCGCGTTCCGGCACCGCGACATTCTCGTGGTCGCCATGTGCGCTAATCATGACGAATAAGGCGGACGCCTACATCGGCGCTGCATGCGGCCTCGATCAATGTCCGCTAGCCGAGCCTAGCCTAGCCTAGCCTAGCCTGCTCCATCTCTTTTCCCGCCCCTTGCGACTATCTTTAACTCACCATCCTGCAATGGTCTCTGCAACTTCAAAGCATCCTCTAGCGGTGCTGTCAGCCAAGTCTCAATCTCATCAGCTTTGGTCAAGATGACGGGCATCGCCTTGGGATGAATTAACCCGACAACATCATTCGGCTCAGTCGTCAGAAATCCGAATAAGTCGTTCGTCGTCTCGCCCTCTTTGACTTTCCGAACTGACGTCCAGTTCGTCCAGATGCCGGCGAAAACCGCCATCGGCCGCGTGTCATCCAGGGCAAACCAGATGTCTCCCCCTTCAGCTTTGTTGAATTCGCTGAATGACGTGAACGGCACGACGCAGCGATGCTCGACGCCAAGCCATCGCTGCCAGTGCTTACTTGCTGTGTTGCGGATATTGGTCGTGCCGCCGTCCGGTTCCATGCGCAGCAGTTCTTTGAAGTCGACTGGCTTTCCTTTGGCTTCCTGCTTCGCCGCGCGCTTCTTTGCGGCCTGCATCTGCGCGAATTGAGAAGACGGCATGCCCCAGCGCATCATGCAGAGTTCGCGGATGCCGCCATTGTTCGCGACAACTGGTGCATTGTAGTCAGGGAATATCCCGGGCAACGACGGGAGATTTCCAGTCGAGTCCTTCATCGCTCGCGTGAATTCCAGGATGGCGGTCTGGCTTTTGGTCAGGCTGTAGAGATTGCACATACAAAAGATCTTTCAGGCTGGCTTGGATACAACCTTTTTATTTGTTCGCGAACAGCCACGCCCATAGCTTGTGGCCATTGAAATGGGGGCTGTTATGAAACTCGTCCAACTTTCTATTCTCGCTACCTTGTTCGCACCAATTCCTGCCTTCGCTGAATTCGTAAATGTCGTCGAGCTGGACATCGTGCCCGAACAGCGAGATGCGTTCCTGGCTCATGCCAAGGAAAATGCCGAAACCACAGCCAAAGAGCCAGGCTGCAAAGAGTTTAATGTCGTCGTCTCAGCCAAAGACCCGAACCATGTCATGTTGTTCGAGGTCTACGACAACGAGGCCAGCCTGCAAAAGCACCGCGCCACGGAGCATTTCAAGCACTATCAGGCCGCGACTAATCCAATGGTGACGAAACGCGACATCAGGTCGATGACGTCAGTCTCGCTTCAGCGCGCACCCTAGGCTTCGGGCCGCCGTCGAAATGCGGCGGTTCACGCCTTAAGCCGCGCAACTGCTTCTATCGCGATGAACTGCGGCGAGTTGCTGTCCTTGAGGAGCTTCTGGACGTGATCGTTCAGGCGCTTCGCAAGCCCTGATGGTTTAGCGAGAAGCTCCGGGTCTGATTGCAGCTGGTCCCAAGCGAGTTTGTACGCGGAATTAAACAGCTTCACGTTGGTCATGCGAATCTCCTGCCGCAAAATAGCAGCAGCGAGTCCACCATGCGAGAGACAAACGTTTCGTTACCAGCGAATCGGATATCCACCGAGGATGTTTGAGATCCAAGTGAACAGCACTCCCCGGACCTACCGCGACGACGAAGCTCTGGCGATCGAGGCCGGCCGAGTTTTAAAGGCCCGCGACAAAACCACGGACATCGCTGTGGCCAACACGGTCACGGGACTGTGGTTGGCAGTCACGGACCCCTATTCACCTGTCGGAGCGTGGAAGAACCCGCCAGTGCTGGGAGTTGTCCGCCAGACTGGAACCTGAGTTCGGGATGGCGGTGTGGCCGTCGCATGGGAGAGGCCCACCGTGGAAGCCGGCCTAGGTGGATGCGTGCTGATCGCTCAGCCATCCGAAAACCCCTTTAAAAGGGCCTGTTTTATGAAGCGGTTGACTCCCCGGACAAAGAGAACAAATATAGAACATTCGTTTCTCTATGAGGCCATAACGGATGGCACTAGCCAGCCCACCCATCGCCGTTGCCGATCTGCGCCGCCTGCTTGAGCGGATGGAATCGCACGGGCCAGCAGAGGCAGGAGTGCTGCCCTTCGGCATTTCTGAAGTCGATGGGCATTTACCGGAGAACGGTCTTCAGCGCGGCCACCTCCATGAAGTCGTCGAAGGCGGCCCTGCGAGTTCGTATGCGGCACTCGCGAGCCTGTTCACGGCGGGCATTCTTGCGCGATTGCCCGGCCCGGTTTTGTGGTGCCTTCGTGGACGCGATCTTTTCGCTCCCGCACTCGCGCGCACCGGCCTGCATCCTGATCGCGTCATCTATTGCGAGACGTGGAAGGACCGCGACGTACTGCCCGCAATGGAAGAAGGACTTCGCTGTAAAGGCCTTGCGGGCGTCGTAGGTGAAGTTACGAAGCTCTCATTGACCGCCTCACGCCGCTTGCAACTCTGCGCGGCTGAAACCGGCGTAACGGCACTCCTGATCCGCCGCTGGCGTAGCCTCAATGAAAAGCCTCTTACCGAAGAGCCGAGCGCGGCGGCAACACGCTGGTGCATATCGCCCCACCCGTCGCCGGATGCGGGCTTCGATGGATTGCAACGCCAACATTGGAAGGTCGATTTACTGCGGGCGCGGGGTGGCGAGCCGCGTTCCTGGATTGTGGAGGCATGTGATGCGACGGGTCATCTCGCTCTTCCTGCCGAGGTGGCCCTCGGACAGGATACGGCGGACTTCGCGCGACGCGCCGCCGTGGGATAAGCCCCTCGTTACCGCGATCATGCTGGGTCAGCGCCGCGTCATCGCAAGCATAGATAACGCTGCCGCGTGTCTTGGCATTAGCGGCGGCATGACGGTGACACATGCGCAATCGCTTGTGCCTGATCTTTCGGTACTGAACGCCACACCAGAAGAAGATGAAGCAGCTCTCATTCGACTAGCCGTTTGGTGCGTGAAATATTCACCGTTGGTAACGCCTGATCCGCCGGATGGGATTTTTATCGATGTCGCGGGTTCTGCTCATCTGTTTCAGGGCGAAGCTGCGCTGATCAAAGACCTCTGCCAGCGTCTTGAAACGCAAGGCATCACTGCCAAGGCTGCGCTGGCGGATACACCCGGCTGTGCCTGGGCAATGGCACGCTATAGCGATGCATCGATCGTCTCACCGAGTCGCTGTGCTGAGGCAATTGCAAGCCTTCCAGTCGCTTCCTTGCGCCTGCATCCCACCATCGTTTCATCGCTGCACGATGTTGGGATTGAACGCGTGGCTCATATTGCCAGCAAGCCACGCGCCGGCCTCAAGCTACGCTTCGGCAGCGAGGTACTGCTGCGTCTCGATCAAGCACTTGGCAGCGCGCAAGAGGCATTGACTTCACTTGTTCCGCCGGAAGTGCCACGGGCCGAGTTGCGATTTGCCGAACCGGTCGGTGATCCTGAAGACCTGAAACGTATCATCGAGAAGCTTGCAGACATGCTTTGCCGCGATCTTGAAAAGCGCGGCGTTGGCGCACGGAGGCTCGATCTGGTCTTCGTTCGCGTTGATAATATCGCGCAAGCAGCGCGTATCGGCCTTTCGCGTCCTTATCGCGAGCCAAAGCACTTATCGAAGCTACTGCTGGAGCGCTTGGTCGTCATCGATCCCGGCTTTGGGATTGAAAGCGCCGCGCTTACCGCGTCATGGGTCGAAGCTGTCACCGAACGTCAAACGGTCGGTCGTCACCTCAATAACGACGGCAGCGATGTCGATGTAAGCCAGCTCGTCGACACGCTGGGTGTGAGGTTAGGACAGAACAAAATCTTCCGTCTTGCGCCCGTCGAAAGTGCCCTACCCGAACGGGCCGTCAAACGTGTATCGGCACTTCATCCGGGCAAAGGCGCAGCATGGCCCACGAACTTACCGCGTCCGGCGCGCTTGTTTGAGTATCCTGAGAAAGTCGATGCAGTTGCCGAACTGCCAGACCATCCGCCGCGCCTTTTCATCTGGCGCAATGTCCGTCACCGCATTGCCAAGGCCGATGGACCTGAACGCATCCACGGCGAATGGTGGGTGAGCGAAAAGGAAGCGCAATTAGTCAGAGATTACTACCGCGTCGAAACGGCGGACGGCTCTCGGTTCTGGCTGTTTCGCGATGCGCCTGCTGAGCAAGGCGGGACCTGGTGGCTGCATGGCGTGGGGGAAGCATGAACTACGCCGATCTTCAGGTCACAACGCACTTCTCGTTTCTGCGCGGTGTCTCCTCGCCAGAAGAGTTGTTCTCCACCGCTGCGTTGCTCGGCATCAAAGCCATTGGCATTGTAGATCGTAACTCGCTAGCCGGGATGGTACGCGCACATGAGGCATCCAAGGTAGCAGGGGTTCGTCTGATCGTCGGCTGCCGTATTGATCTCCAATGCGGTACGTCGTTGTTGGTTTATCCGACTGATCGCGCAGCCTATGGCGGGCTTTGCCGAATGCTGACGGCTGGCAAGGCGCGCGCAGGTAAAGGCGCATGCCATCTCGATTGGCCGGACGTTGAGCAGTGGAGTGAGGGCTTGCTGGCTGTCTTGTTGCCCGATGATGTAACTGGCGATCTCAATTACGAACTTGCCAAGCTGCAACGTATTTTTGGAGACCGGGCCTATTGCGCCTTAACGCGTCGCTTTCTACCGGACGAGTCAATGAGGTTGCACAAGTTCGCAACCGCCGCATCGCAAGCGCAGGTATCCACTGTCGTTACCAACGACGTTCTCTACCACTGCGCAACACGACGAATGCTGCAAGATGTGGTGACGTGCATCCGGATGCATACGACTATCGATAACGCAGGATTTCAGAAGGAGCGTCATGCTGACCGGTTTTTGAAACCAACAGAAGAAATGCTGCGGTTATTTCCACAATACGAGCATGCCGTACGGCGGACTTGGGAAATTGCCGAGCGCTGCCGCTTCTCGCTTGATCAACTGACTTACACCTATCCGACTGAATTACTGGAAGACGGGCTCAATGCCCAAGAGCGCCTCGAAAAACTAACCTGGGAAGGCGCGGTCAAGCGATACCCAGAGGGGTTACCTGACACCGTCGCAACGCAACTGCGCCACGAGCTAAACCTGATCGAGCGAATGGAGTACGCGCCCTACTTTCTCACGGTGGAGACCATCGTTCGTTTCGCAAGGTCGAAAGACATACTGTGCCAAGGGCGCGGCTCGGCCGCTAACTCCGCGGTGTGCTACGTCCTCGGCATCACCTCCATTGACCCCGTCCGCCAAGGCTTGCTGTTCGAACGTTTCGTCAGTGAAGAACGCCGCGAGCCGCCCGACATCGATGTCGATTTCGAGCATGAACGGCGTGAAGAAGTGATCCAGTGGATTTACGAGACCTATGGCCGGACGCGTTCAGCTCTAACAGCTGTCGTGTCTCGCTTCCGCGCACGTGGCGCGGTACGCGAAGTCGGCAAAGCGCTCGGCCTTCCCGAGGACGTCACTGGGTCACTCGCCGGCATGATCTGGGGCTGGAGCCGCGACGGCGTGGCTGAGCGCGAAGCCAAAGAACTCAATCTCAACCTTGAAGATCGCCGACTAAAACTGACGCTGGAGCTTGCAAAGCAACTCATCAACACACCGCGTCATCTTTCCCAACATCCGGGCGGCTTCGTTCTGACCTTCGACCGATTGGATGAATTGGTGCCTGTCGAGCCCGCCGCGATGGATAACCGGCAAGTCATCGAATGGGACAAAGACGACATTGATACGCTGAAGTTTATGAAAGTCGATGTGCTGGGCCTCGGCATGTTGGGATGTATGCGCCGCAGCTTTGATCTCCTCGATAAGGCCAAGGGTCAGCGGCTCGATCTTGCGCGCATCCCATCGGAAGACCCCGCCACCTATGCGATGATCCGCAAGGCGGACACTATGGGCACGTTCCAGATTGAATCGCGGGCGCAAATGTCGATGCTGCCGCGCCTCAAGCCGAGGACATTTTACGATCTCGTGATTGAAGTCGCAATTGTGCGCCCCGGCCCTATTCAGGGCGACATGGTGCATCCCTACATTCGTCGCCGCGAGGGACGTGAGAAGGTCGAGTTTCCAACGCCGGCACTAGAGAAAGTTCTTGGCAAGACACTTGGCGTGCCACTTTTTCAAGAACAAGCCATGCAGGTCGCGATGGTCGCGGCTGGCTTTTCGGCGACGGAAGCCGACCAACTGCGCCGCTCAATGGCGACATTCAAGTTTACAGGAGGCATTCACAAGTTTCAGGAAAAGCTCATCACTGGCATGCGTGATAACGGCTACACCCAAGCCTTTGCTGAGCGCACTTTTCGGCAACTCGAAGGCTTCGGTAGTTATGGCTTCCCGGAATCTCATGCCGCAAGCTTCGCGCTAATTGCTTACGCTTCAAGCTGGATGAAGTGCCACCATCCCGATGTGTTTCTTGGGGCCATTCTTAACGCGCAACCAATGGGCTTTTACGCGCCTGCGCAATTGGTGCGAGACGCGCGCGAGCACGGCGTAGAAGTCCGGCCCGTCGATATCAATCTTTCCGATTGGGACTGCACGCTGGAGCGGAAGGGTGGCGAGCTTTGCGCCGTTCGCCTCGGATTTTGTATGGTGCGAGATCTGAACAAGAAAGAGACCGAACAGCTTGTGGACCGGCGCACCTTCGGTCGCATCGCTGTCAACCGCGCCTCCCATGCCTTTGAGAGTATTGAACAGGTATGGCGGCAGTCCTCGGTCCCAATCGCTATGCTGCGCCATATCGCGGCAGCGGATGGTTTCGCAGGGCTCGGCCTCTCCCGTCGTGAAGCAAGCTGGGCGATTAAGGCCCTGCGCAATGAGGCCTTACCTCTCTTTGCCGCCGCCGATGACAAAGCAGGTCTATTGCGCCCTGAAGCAGTCGAGCCTGCTGTATCATTGCCGCCCATGACGATGGGTCGAGAAACCGTCGACGATTACCGAGCGACCGGCCTTAGCTTGCGCGCGCACCCGGTATCGTTCCTTCGCCAAAGCTTACAGGAGCGGGGCTACCTGCCTTGCCGGGCGCTTCGCGAGGCCGCGGACGGCTCTCGTATCTCCATCGCCGGGCTCGTTCTCGTCCGCCAAATGCCCGGTTCGGCCAAAGGCGTCATGTTCGTCACGCTGGAGGATGAAAGCGCAAACGCCAACCTGATCGTCTGGCCGTCCGTCTTCGAGAAGAACCGCCGCACCATGCTTGGCTCAACCATGCTGGGCTGCCGGGGCAAGGTGCAAAGCGCCAACGGTGTCATTCATTTGATCGTCGAGTATGTAACCGACCTGACAGCCGACTTAAAACTAGTCTCGGGGGGCGACGTGCCCTTTTCGCTGGTACCAGGACGCGGCGATGAGGCCAAACACGGCGTAAGTGGTCAAGACAGTCGAGAACCAAAACAGCCCGTCATCAAGCCGCGCGACATGTACGTGCCGGATCTGCATATCGACACTCTCAAGCTAAAGGCGCGAAATTTTAAATGATTAGCTGGCCATTCACGGCCATCAGCCGAACTGTAACAGCAGCTTTGATCAAGGAGCGAACGGCAGAACCCGTTCTCCATTGTTGATCGGGGCGGCATGTCCGCTAAGTGCGGTGGTCTCAACCGGTCGACGCAACACTTTATCTTATAGGGAAAAGATGGAGTGTGACGATGGATCAGAGATTTCGTCGAGGGTTTACGGCGGCTGAGAAGACGGAACTGTGGGATCGCTGGCAGCGCGGCGAGTCGCTCAAGGCGATTGGGCGGGCATTTGGTAAGCCGTCATCATCCATTTATCACCAGATGGCGCCGCATGGGGGGATTCGTCCGGCCCCTCGGCGTCGCTCGCGATTGGCACTCACGATTGGGGAGCGCGAGGAGATATCCAGAGGCCTTGCGGCACATCAATCTGCACGATCAATGGCGAGGTTGCTGGGCCGTTCACCCTCGACGGTGAGCCGAGAACTGAGCCGCAATGGCGGCTATGCTGGATACCGAGCTACATTCGCTGATGAGAAGGCCTGGGACCGGGCTCGCCGTCCAAAGCCGTGTAAGCTGGCGAGAAGTCCAGGGCTCCGCCAGGCGGTGGCGAGCAAACTGAGATCGAATTGGGCGCCCGAGCAGATCGCCGGCTGGCTGAAGAAAGCAAATCCCAAAGACGAGCGTTATCGCGTGTCACACGAGACGATCTATCGCAGCCTATTTGTTCAAGCCCGCGGGGTGCTTAAGAAGGAGCTGCTTGGCCATCTTCGATCCAAGCGCACGATCCGTCGGTCCAAGCAGGCGGGTCTCAATGGCGATGGACGTGGACAGATCAAGGATATCGTCTCGATCCGCCAGCGACCGGCAGCAGTTGAAGATCGGGCGGTGCCTGGTCATTGGGAAGGGGATCTGCTGTCCGGTTCGAAGAATAGTTACATCGCAACCTTGGTCGAACGTCATACCCGTTATGTGATGCTGGCGAAGGTGTCCAATAAGGACACCCAGACGGTCATCACTGCTCTCATCAAGCAGGCCAAGAAGCTACCGAACGAACTGTATAAATCTCTGACCTGGGATCGGGGCAAGGAGCTCACCGATCACCGGCGATTTACGCTGGCGACCAACATTGACGTTTACTTCTGCGATCCGCAAAGCCCTTGGCAGCGCGGCTCGAATGAGAACACCAACGGCCTGCTGAGACAGTACTTCCCGAAAGGAACCGACCTATCGGTGCACTCGCAGGCCCATCTCAACAAAGTAGCCCGTCAGCTCAACGAACGGCCACGTGAGACCTTGCAATTTGAAACCCCAGCAGAGAGATTTAACGCATGTGTTGCGTCGATCGGTTGAGGCGGCAGCCACAAACGGACAAATGCCCAGAGTTTATCATGTCTGCTACGGGCCATTTACTTGGTCAGGCGAGCGCACGCCTAACCTGCTACGGAGCCATACAGCTTTCGACCAGGCTACGGACGCTTTTGTCGAACAGTGGAATCTTTAGCAGAACTGGGATCTGCGTCATTT
>CAISIV010000207.1 GCA_903885555.1 uncultured Hyphomicrobiales bacterium | reverse complement strand
GGAACCAGACCGTTATGAGCGGTCGGCTCTAACCATTGAGCTACGGGCCCCAACCCAGCGACGCCACCTTCTATCAATGCGTGCGGGCGTTGCGCAAATGGCGGCTGTGCAACCCAGGCAAAAGCCCCCTCCTGCCCGGGACCGGGATCGGCTAGCCTGCAGCGGCAATCACCGCCGGGAGCCAGTTAAATGCACGTCTTCAGCCTCGAACGCGAACAACAGTGGGACCCCAAGCACCACGTCGAGAAGATTCTTGGGATCGAAAGCGGTGGGGATTTCACCGTCGCCTGCTGGGAGCCGGGGCAGATCAGCCCCTACCACTGCCACCCCTTCGCCACCGAGATTTACTTCTGTTTCTCAGGCGGTGGCGTCATGTACACGCCAACCGAAACCGTGCCGGTGACGCCGGGAGCCTTCATCGTGCATCCGCCCGGCGAAGTGCACGAATATGAAAACGGCCCGGGCCGAACCATGTTATTTCGCGTGCGCTACGGCACCGACATGCTGTCGCGCCACGTCAAGTGGCGCAACAATCCGGAATGGACACAGTCGAAGGACGATGCCGACTACTATCGGCAAAATCCGGTGACGTGGCCCTAGGCCGCGAAGTCCGCCGACGCCCGATCGAGATTACTTGGTCTGCCTGACATTGATGCCGCGGCCCATGCCGGCGCAATCCTCGTCGGTCTTGAAGCCGGCCGCGCGGATGCCGTAGGCCGCCAGCTCTTCGTCACGATCTTCGGTGTCACCCGTGACGCCGACCGCACCGACAACGTCGCCGTTGCCGGCACGGATCAGCATGCCGCCGCCTTCGGGGAAAATCTTGTTGTCGGTGGCGTCCAGCAGATATTTCATGAACGCCGGTTTTTCCTCGTTACGTATCCGCACCAGCTTGGAAGAGCGGCCGAGCGCGAGCGAAGCATAGGCCTTGCCGAACGCCATCTCGAATCTCACCATCGACGAGCCGTCCTCCTTCTGAAACGCCTTGACGATGCAACCCGGTTCGACCACCACGACGCTCAAGGGCCGGCATTGCAATTCGGCCCCGCGTTTGATGATCGTTTCGATGATGCTGTTGGCTTGAACGAGAGTGATCATGACGTCCTTCTCTGTGACTTATGCGTAATGCTCGAAAATTATTGTGCCTGCAGGCCTGCCGCTTTGATGATCGGCACCAGATGCGCGCGCTCGGTGATAAGAAACGCCTGCGCAGCGGCCGGACTGGCGTCGGGTCTCGCCTCGAGACCGCCGGCTTCCAGCACGCGGTCGAAGTCCGCATCCTGCATCGCCTTTGCGGTCGCCGCAGCAATCTGGTCGATAATCGGCTGCGGCGTTCCTGCGGGCGCAAACACACCAGCGGAAAGCTGCACGCTCAGCCCGGGCAAGGTCTCGACCGCCGCGGGAATGTCGGCCGCGGCCTTGAGCCGTGCCGGCGCGCAGACCGCGAGAATGCGAACCTTGCCGGCGCGGTGAAATCCTAGAACCTGGCTGGTGATATTCGGTGTCATCATCGGCACGACGCCGGACATCAGATCGATCAATCCGGGCCCGGCGCCGCGATAAGGCACGTGCAAGATATCGGGCTTGGCGATGAGTTGCTTGAAAAGTTCGCCGGCGAGATGGGTCACCGTACCGGCGCCGGCCGACGCGTAGGACAACTGCTTGCCCGAGGTCTTGGCGTATTTGACGAACTCTTCGAGCGTTGTGGCCGGGATGCTCGGGTGGATGACGATGGCCGTCGACGACGTCGCGATCATCGATACGGCGGCGAAGTCTTTCGCCGTGTCGTAAGGCGGATTGATCATCAACAACGGCGCAATGATCTGCGAACTGGTGTCGCCGAACAGAAGCGTGTATCCGTCCGCCGTCGCATGAGCCACCGCCGCCGCACCGATCGTACCGCCGCCGCCGCCCCGGTTATCGACGACGACGGTGCCCAGCGAGGCCTTCATGCGCTCGGCCCAATTGCGGGCGACCGAATCCACGACACCGCCGGGCGCGTAAGGAACAATGAGGCGGATCGGCCCTGTCGGGTATGCGGCCTGAGCAAAGGCGCGCGAGCCAACGAACGGCGCAGCGATTGCCGCTCCTCCCCACCGTATGCATTCGCGACGGTTCATGCGCTTCCCCCTCGATTTTTTATTATAAGTTTTTTGACGTTCGAATTTCCGGTGCCGCACGCTAACGCAAATCATTCAGCTATGCTAACCAGCCCATCTCCGATTTTGTCCCTGTGAAAAGGCATGCCCGTGACATCAAAAGACAGCCCCTCCAAAGGATTTTCCTGGCCCAACGGCGCCCGCATGGCCGTCGTCGTGACGTGCCTCATGGAAAACTGGTCGGGCGATAAAGGTCCGCCGTTTTCAGTACAGACCACATCGCTCAAGCCGGGCACACACGACCGCGCGGCCATGACCTGGGGCACCTACGGCAGCAGCCGCGGCGTCTGGCGCTTGTTGAAAATCCTCAATGAAAATCACGTGCCGTCGACTTTCGTGGCCAACGCCCATTCGATGGAGCTCGCGCCTGACGCGGTCGAGCAAATGCTAAAATCGGGCCATGAAATCGCCGCCCACTCCTACACCCAGGACGCTTTGATGGCGTATCTGACGCCGGATGAAGAGCGCGCCATCATCGCAAAGTGCGTCGGCGTCTTCAAAAAACTGACCGGCGCGCCGCCGAAAGGCTGGCTGAGCCCGGTCCTCGCACCCACGGCCCACACCGAAGAACTCATCGCCGAAGCTGGCCTGCTCTGGTACGGCGACTACAATCACATCGACCTGCCGTTCTGTGTCGACACCAAACACGGCAAACTGGTGGCGCTGCCGCATTCGGATTTTGCCGATCATCGTGTGCTGCGGGGCAACACACGCGATTGGTACGATGTCTACAAGGACACGTTCGATTATCTCTATGCGAACGAGCCGATGTCCTATCTCAACATCACCATGCATTGCCATTTCGGCGGGCGGCCTTTGATGGCGGCGCAGGTCGACAAGATCCTGAAATATATTCGCGGCTTTCCGGGCGCGTGGTTCGTCCGGCACGACGAACTGGCGCAGTGGGTCAAAGACAACAACATTGCCGAATGGACGAACCAGGAAAGGTTTTTCCCGCGCCCGGCATAAGACGCAAGTGAGCGAGCCGCCCGCTTCTACACGCGGCGGCGCGCCGCGGCCTTGCTGTGCCGAGCCACCGCCAGCGGTTGCGACGGCGAAACGGGCAATTTGACCAGCTGTTTGTGCTGCGGCGCCAGCAGGCGATCGATCTCTGCCGCGGGCCTGGCCGGGCTGAAGAGATAGCCCTGCATTTCGCCGCAGCCCAGCCGGCGAAGCTGTTCCAACTGCGCGTTGGTTTCGACGCCCTCGGCAACAACTTGCATCTTGAGACTACGCGCCAAATCGACCACCGCACGCACGACGGCACGCGATTCCATTTTATCCGCCAAGTCGGATATGAAGCTTCGGTCGATCTTGATTTTGCTGAACGGGAAACTCAACAAATAGCCGAGCGAAGAGTAGCCGGTGCCGAAGTCGTCCATCGCAAAGCGCACACCAAGCTCATGAAGGCACTTCAGGCTTCCGAGATTGGCGGCCGTATTCTCCAGGAATACCGATTCGGTGACCTCGATAATCAGCCTGTCGCCTTGCAGACCTGCCGACGCAATCGCTCCGATGACCGTATTGGCCAGGTTGCTGCTCGTCAGCTGCACTGACGATACGTTGACCGCGACGCTGATCTCTTCCGGCCAGGACGCCGCTTCGGTGCAGGCCTGCCGGAGAACCCACTCACCCAGCGGAACGATGAAGCCGGTCTCTTCGGCAATCGGAATGAACTCAGCAGGAGATATCATGCCGCGCGTCGGATGACGCCAGCGCAGCAGCGCCTCGAATGAGGTAATCTTGTTTTCCTTGAGGCCGACAATCGGCTGATAATAGAGTTCGAATTCCTGGTTCGTCAGCGCGCTTTGTAGTTCCCGCTCCAAGGTGGCGCGCGACTGCATACGCTCGTTCATTTCCGTCTAATAGAAACAATACGTACCGCGCCCGGTGTTTTTGGCTTCGTACAGCGCAATATCCGCTGTCTTGAGCAAATCGGTCACTTCCGAAGCATCGTTGGGCGCAATCGAGATCCCGACGCTGACGTCGACGATAACCTGATGCCCATCCAGAGCGAACGGTTCATGAATGGCATCGCGTACACGCACGGCAAGCGCGGCGGCGTCTGCCGGACCGTCCAATGAAGTCCGAATGATCGCAAATTCGTCGCCGCTCAGGCGAGCGACCAGATCGACATCGCGAACGCAACTGCGCAGCCGGCTGGCGACGCCTTTCAACAGCTTGTCACCGACCGGGTGGCCGAGCGTGTCGTTGATCCGCTTCAGATGATCCAGATCCAGATACAGCACTGCCAGAGGCTCGCCGCGGCGTGCCCGCTTGAGCGCCTGCTCGAGCTGTTCGTAAAACAGCTTGCGATTTGCCAGCCCGGTCAGTGAATCATGGTGCGCAGCATATGTGATGCGCTCCTCGGCTTTTTTCTGTTCCGTGATGTCTTCATGGGTCGCCACCCAGCCGCCATCGACCGTCGGTTCGTTCACGACGCAAATGATACGGCCGTCCTGCAACTCGATGGTTTTGCTGGTTCGCTTGCCCGCCGCCGCCGCACTGATGATCTCATGCGCGTACTGCTCGATATCCTCGGCACGAAAGTTTCCGGCGGCGACGCGGTCGGCCAGGATGGCTTGCAACGAGCATCCCGGCTTCACGATTTCCGATGAAAGACCGTACATTTCGAGATAGCGCCGATTGCAGATCACCATTGCCGCCGTCGCATCGAACGTCGCCAGGCCTTGCGACATGTTGTTTAGCGCCGCGTCGACGGTCGCGTTGGATTTCTCCAACTCTTCGGACTTCTTGACCAGCGCCAGCTCGGAAGAAACGACGCGGCGGAACTGCCGGTTCAGCGCGATCAGCAAGACGCCAGAACAAATCACTACAAGCAGCGTGCCGAGGCCAATCGTTGTCGCTTGAATGCGCCAGGTCGCCAGCGCCGCGGCCTCCGAAACGGCAACATTGACGACAAGCGGGTAGTCCTGCAGCGGCTGCGCGGCCACGAGCCGCCGCTTGGTATCAAATGCCGACTGGCCTTTGAACTGCCCGCCGCCGCGTGCAATGACTTCGTACCATTCCGAATTCGTAGGCATTCTCTCGCCGGTATACGTCTTACCATCGAAATAGCGCACGATCACGCTGCCGCTACGATGCAGCAGCACAAACGACTGATCGGGCAATGTTGCGATCGATTTGTAGATGGCTTCGAAATAGGTAAACTCGACGCTGATCAGAACAACGCCGGCAAATTCGTCGCTTATGCCATTGATACGTTTGCTGAAGACAACAAGCTGTTTGCCTGAGCGGCGATCGACAACGCTGCTGATGAACAGACGCGCATCGTTATTGTGCTTCAAGTGCTGGAAATAGTCCCGATCGGAGAGATCGACCGGGTTGGACGGAAACTGGACCGTCGTATTTGCCGTGAAGCCGTATTTGTCGATCAATACGATCCGTTCCGATTGCGACAGATGCGACAACCGCTCCAGAATCATCTTGTGCACATTTTCGCCAGCCATGGCCTCTATGTTGCCAGCGCTAAGCGATTTGATCCTTTCCAGCTCCCTTTTGAGATCCTCAAGAGAGAGATCGACGGATTGAACGGCGCGATTCGCCTGCTCGGCCAGCACGGTCGCAAGCATACCGGCGTTGGCGGAGGCCTCCTTGACGGCAAGCGCATGCAGCCACCAGATCGTCAAGCCGATCGCGAGTCCTGCCGTGCATATAAGGGCACCGGCTCCGACGAGGAGAAGGCGGAAACCCGACTGACCGACACGAACCGACATACCCGGACCTTTGAGTGGGACGAGGTCGGACGTTAGGCGAACTGTGTTTTTACAAGCTTTCGACGTTCTTTAAAATCGTCGGTTGCGTGAATGGACTCTTAACCTAGAGTAGTTGAATACCAGCGACGTACTTTCAGGCTGTATCTTTCTACCTCGATGCTGAGCCCGTCGGGAAGTTACAAGCCGTGCCGTAATCCATCGCGTCTAATCGGCGCGATCCATACGATGTGAAATGATTTCTGCCGTGTGCATCACCTTGTCCGCCGCTGCCAAAACGGACGGCAGGTCACGGCCCAGCAGCGCGATCGACGCGATCGGGCCGCTCTCGCCCCGCACCATGGCGCCGACGGCGAACAGCCCGGCGACATGCTCCTGATTGCTGACTGAAAAACCGTTCTTGCGCACGCCTTCGAGGTCCTTCAACAACGTCTTGTAATTCGTGATGGTATTTGGCGTCAGCGCTTTCATGCCCTGGCTGTCGATCAGCGCTTTGACGCCGTCCTCCGGCAAATAGGCCAGCAATGCCTTGCCCATCGCCGAGCAATGCAGCGGCACGATCTTGCCGAACCGCGCGTAACGGATCGGCATCGACGGCTTCTCCGCGCCGACGATGTGCAGGATACGGCCGCGATAAAGTACGCCGAGATTGGAGCGCCGGCCGGTCGATTTCGACAGGTCCTGCAGCGCCGTCAGCGCTTCCATACGCAGACGATTATTGTCCAGCGCTTTAGCGGCGAGAGGTAGCGAGGCAAAGCCAACGTGCAGACGGCCGAACGAGTCCTGGCTGAGGTGGCCTTCCGCCATCAAGGCCTCGACAATGCGATAGCCGGTCGGGCGCGATATTCTGGCAGCGGCCGATGCTTCGGCGATGGTCAGCGGCTGGCTCGACGCCGCGACGGCGTTAAGCAGTGAAAACGCTTTACGCAGGCTCGTGATCGACGAGCCAAGGTCCGAGGACGATTTGCTCTTCGTCTTTACCATCGTCACGCGCCCGTCCAGACGCCGCCATTCATATCGAGCACTGCGCCGGTGGTGTAGCCGGCGCCGGGCGTGCAGAAGTACCAGATGCCGAGCGCTATTTCCTCGGGCGTACCGAGCCGGCCCACAGGAATGCGCGCGATGACCTGTTCCATGCGGCGATGCGACAGACGGCTCAGACGCGGCGTCTGCGTCGTTCCGGGCGCGACGACATTCGCGGTGATGCCGTCCGGCGCAAGCTCGACCGCGAGCCGACGCGTAAAGCCGGCAACGCCGGCCTTGGCGGCGGAATAATCCAGCGGCGCCGCCACCACGCCGCCCCGCCCCGCCACCGACGACACGTTGACGATGCGCCCGTAATTCCTGCGCTTCATGATCGGCACCGCCGCGCGGACCGACAGAAACTTCGCCGTCAGATTCCACTCGATGCCTTTGCGCCAGCCTTCCTCGTCGATCTCGTCGATGCGCGGCGACGTCATGAAGCCGCCGGCGCAATTCACGAGGATGTCGATGCGTCCCCACTTGGCATCGACGGCAGCAACGGCGGCATCGACATCTTTACCCGACGTCGCATCGCCCTGGAGAAAGATGACATCGTCGGTCTGCTGCTTGAGCAGGTCGAGCGCGGCTTGGCCGTTCTCGGCGCCGCGGCCTGTCACAACGACCTTCGCTCCTTCGGCGGCAAACTTCTGCGCTGTGGCAAGGCCGATGCCCTGCGTGCCGCCGGTCACAATGGCGACCTGCCCGCTTATATCGGTCAATGATTTCGGGCCGTTTTCGGTCATCGGTCAGTCCGCGTAAAGGTCGGCGTTGCCGAGGAACAGCTTGGCACGCTTGAACATGGCGTAGTCGATCATATTGCCCTGATAGACCGTCGCCGCCTTGCCATCCGCGACAGCCTTTTCGAATTCGACGACCATCTGTTTGTATTTCGCGACTTCCTTCGGATCGGGCTCGTAGATTTCGCGCGCTGGGCCGATATGACCGGGATAGATCAGCGTGCGCCCGTTGAAGCCGAGCCGCTTCGACACGGTGCAATCGCGGCGCAGGCCGTCCTCATCCTTCACGCCGCTATAGGCGCCGTCGAGCACGTAAGGCAGCTTGGCGGCGCGCGCATCGAGCAGGCTCTTCTGGCGCGGGTACATCAGCTCGTAGCCTTCGATGGAAAACGAGCTTTTCATTTCGGCTTGCAGGTCGCCGTCTTCCGCGCTGCCATAGACGATGCTCTCCACGCGCTTGGCGGCGACACAGGCGTCGTAGCAATTGCGCACGCCGAGCGGCGTCTCGATCAAGAGAAACAGCTTCACGGTGCCGGGCTCGAGCTTGGCAGCCTTTTCGGCTTCGCCAATAATTGTGTCGGCGCGCTTGACCTGCTCGGCGTGCTCCACCATCGGCAGGATGACGCCGTACAGGTTCTTGCAGACGACCGTGCGCAGATCGCCTTCGAGGAATTTCTCTTCGCTATTGACGCGCACGAGCGACGTCAGCGGATAATCAGGGATGACCTTGATGAGATCGTGCCGCACCGATTCCTTAAGATGCACCGGCACGGCGTCCTCGAGATCGAACACCACGCCGTCCGGCGCGAAACGCGGGCCCTTGTCGATCAGGTCCTTGCGGTTGCCCGGCACGTAAAGGGTGATCAGCGGCTTCTTGCTCATTCTCGTTCTCCCTGCATTTCCCCAGACAGTTCTTCGCTGTCAGATGATCCCGCTCTTCGACAGTTCGGCGATCTGCTCTTTCGTCAGACCGATCCTGGCGAACACCTCGGCATTATCGGCGCCGAGCGCGCCGCCGACGCGGTTCACGCGGCCCGGCGTCGCGCTCATTTTCGGAAACACGCCTTCCATGCGCAGCTTGCGGCCATCGACGTCGGTGTGTTCGACGATCATCTCGCGCGCGATTGCATGCGGGTCGGTCATGATGTCGGCGACATTGTTGATCGGGCCGAACGGCACTTCGGCCGCGTGCAGGACCTTGGAGAGTTCATCGCGCGTATGCTGGGTGGTCCAGGCCGTCACGAGCTTGTCGAGCTCGTCGACATTCTTGACGCGGTTGCTGTTGCTGTTGAAACGCGGATCCTTGACCAGATCGGGCATGCCCATCAGCTCGAACATGCGGATGGCCGTGGTCTGCGTCGCGCTGGCGATGGTGATCCAGCGGTCATCCTTGGTCTTGTAGGTGTTGCGCGGCGCGGAGGTCGGCGCGCGATTGCCGATGCGGCGCGGCGAGCGCCCGGTGACGTGATTGACCAGCGCATTGGGACCGAGAATCGAGAACAGACTTTCCCAGATGCTGACGTCGATGACCTGGCCCTTGCCGGTGCCGACGATGTCGCGATTGTAGATGGCAAACATGGCGGCCATGGTCGCGTAAAATCCGGCGCAGGTATCGGCGAGCGGAAACTGCGGCAGCGTCGGCGGACCGTCGGGCTCCCCGGTCATTTCGGCAAAACCGCTCATCGCCTCGGCGATCGTGCCGAACCCCGGCTGGCTGCTATAAGGCCCGGTCTGCCCGTAGCCGGTGACGCGGATCATGATCAGGCGCGGATTGATCTTGGCCAGATCCTCGTAGTGGATGTTCCACGCCTCAAGGCGGCCGGGCCGGAAATTCTCGATGAAGATGTCCGCGTCCTTGAGCATGTCGAACAGAATCTCGCGGCCGCGCGGCTTGGAGATGTCGAGGGTGATCAACTTCTTGTTGCGGTCGTAGTACTTCCACCACGGATTGATGCCATCGATAGTGAAACCGAAATCGCGCAGCGGGTCGCCTTTCTTCGGATGTTCGACGTGAATGACCTCGGCGCCGAAATCGCCGAACAGGCGACCGCACAGCGGGCCGGCGACAACGGTCGCGCATTCAACGACGCGCAACCCTGCAAGAGCCCCGCCTTTATTGGTGTTTTCAGCCATGACCCGACGATCCCCGGAGACTTGAGCAACAGCGGCACTAAATCAGACCGTTTTCAAAAGTCAACGAACTGTCGGAAATAGAGACATTCTGTCCAAAATGCGAGATTTCATTTGAAATCGGATTTGGCGGCGGTAAGCTGAGCCTCAAGCCGACACCTTGCCAAAAGGGTGCGGCGGGAGGAGACACAATGACCGGACTTTGCAATCGCCTGTCGCGGCGTGCGGCTCTCATCGCCGCTGCCGCTATCGTCGTCCTACCCTTGACGGTCCCGCCAAGCGCCCTTGCGGCGGACTACCCGAACCGCAACATCAACATCATTGTGCCGTTCGCGGCCGGCGGCGGCTCCGACATCGTCGCCCGCATCATGGCCAGCTATTTGAGCGAAGCACTCAAGGTTTCGGTCGTGGTGGAAAATCGCGGCGGCGCCGGCGGCAATCTCGGCATGATGGCGGCGGCGCGCGCCGCACCCGACGGTTACACGCTGATGGTGGTGTCGAGCGCCTTCGTCGTCAATCCGAGCCTGTACGACAAGCCCTCCTACGACGCACTCAAGGACTTCATCCCGCTCGCCAATGTCGGCGCCGCGCCGGATGTATTCACGGTGCCGGCCAACTCGAAGTACAAGACCTTCCAGGATTTTCTCGACGACGTTAAAGCCAATCCCGGCAAGATGAACTGGGCTTCGCCCGGGGCCGGCACGACGCCTTATATCGTCGCCGAAGCGCTGGCCTACAAGCTTGGCCTCAAGATGGTGCATGTGCCGTTCGGCGGCGCGGGTCCTGCCATGCAGGCGGCTTTATCGGGTCAGCTCGATATGTATTCGGCCAATATCGGTTCGGTGCTCGGACAGATCCAGGCGGGCTCGCTGCGCCCGCTGGTGCAGACCGGCGACGAGAAATGGCCGGACCTTGCTAACGTGCCGCGGCTTGCCGACGTCGGCATCAAGGACATCACGTCGGAGAATCATCAGTCGATCTATCTGCCCGCCGGCACGCCGAAGGACATCGTCGACCGTCTCGCCAAGGAAATTCACGCCATTCTGGCGCGCCCCGAGGTGCAGGATCGCATCTACAAGACCGGCCTCAAGGTCGTGAACGAAGGTCCGGACGCCTTCAAGAAGCGCATCGAGCAGGAAGTCGCGATGTACCGGGAACTCATCGACAAAGCCGGCATCGCAAAAATAAAATAGCCGACAGTCCGGGCCGCGCTAGGCATCTCCTGAACTGATAGAATGCGCGGTGACGAACGCCGTCACAGCAGAACCGATCTTTGCTGGCCGCAGCTCTGCCCTGCGGCAGCATAAGAAGAGAAAATACCCTCATGGAAAATCACAGCGTCGATAAGCGCAGGGTGCTCATCCGCTCCGGGGGCTCGATGGCTTACGAGGACCACTGGTTCGGTGAGCCGTGGATCGAACCCGAGACCGTGGTGATGGTGCACGGCAACGCCGAATCCTCCCGCGCCTGGACATGCTGGGTTCCGCATCTTGCGCGGCATTACCGTGTGATACGTCCGGACTTGCCCGGTTTCGGCCAATCGCCGGAGCCGGCCGGCTACGGCTGGAGCGCGCCCGAACTGGCCCGCGACCTTGGCCTGTTTCTCGATGCCTTGAACCTCAAGACCTGTCACCTGATCGGCGCCAAATACGGCGGCTCAGCCTGCATCCGTCTTGCGATCGACCAGCCGCAGCGTTTGTCGTCGTTGTGCCTGTTCGGTTCGCCGGTGCGGGGCAGCGGCAGCGGCAACGCCGACCTGATCCGCGACAAAGGCGTGCAACAGTGGGCCGGAGAGACCATGCGTTCTCGGCTCGGCAGCGCGGTGTCCGAAGCGCAGATCGGCTGGTGGACCGACGAACTGATGGGCAAGACCGGCAAGCTCGCGGCGTTCAGTGCTTCGTCGTCGCGCATCGACATGGAACTGGCGGACGAATTGCCACGCATCACGGCACCGACGCTGATCGTGACGACGCAGGAAAGTGGGCTGCAATCCGTCGAGGCCGTCGAGCGCTATGCGAAGCAACTGCGGAACGCGAAAGTGGTCGTGCTGCCGGGCGACAGCTATCATATCGCCGCCGCCGAACCCGATATATGCGCGCAGCACGCGCTGACCTTTATCCAACAAACAAGCGCGACAAACGCGAGGGCTGCGCCATGACGACACGACGCAAGCTAATCGGCGGACTGATCGCAGCCGGCGCCGGGACGGCGCTACCATCGCTGCGCGCCTACGGCGACACGCCCTACCCGTCACGCACGGTGCATCTCATCGTGCCGTTCACGCCCGGCGGCGGTGCCGATACCGTTTCGCGCCTGTTGGCGCCGCAACTGCAGAAATCGCTCGGCCAGCCTTTCGTCGTCGAAAACCGCGCGGGGGCTGCCGGCCGCATCGGCACCGGAGTCGTCGCCAAATCCGATCCCGACGGTCACACGCTACTGGTTTCGACCGAGTCGTCTCTCGTGATCGCCCCGCATATCGGCGTCGCCATCGGTTATGATCCACTGAAGGATTTTGCGCCTGTCTCGCTGCTAACCCGCAACACGGTCGTTCTCGTTGTGCATCCTTCGGTACCGGCCAAGACCTTGAAGGAATACATGGCGCTGGCGAGCGCAAAGCCCGGCGAGCTGTTCTACGCCTCGTCCGGCGTCGGCGGGCCAAACCATCTCGCCGGCGAGATCTTCAACCGCATGGCCGGTCTCAAGATCACGCATGTTCCTTATGCAGGCACCGGTCTCGCCTTGCAGTCGGTATTGTCCAATCAGGTCGGCGCCATGTGGGGTTTCACGGCCGGCCTCGCCGCTCACATTCGCCAAGGCGCGCTTCGTGCGCTGGCCGTCGGCTCGAAGGAGCGTTCGCCGGCCTTGCCGGACGTCCCCACGGTCGCCGAAGCCGGTGTCCCCGGTTACGAGGCGGTGTCGTGGGTCGGCATGGTGGCGCCGGCCGGCACACCCGGACCGGTCATCGACAAATTGTGGAGCGGCGTCGACACCGCGCTCAAGGAGCCATCGGTGCGTGACATCATTATTGGTGGCGGCTCGGACATTGTGTGCAGCAAGCCGGAGGAATTCCGGCAAGTGATCGCCAGTGATCTGGTCAAATACGGCAAGTACGCCGATATCTTCCAGACGGCGAAGTGAGTGCGGCCATGAGCAATGCCAAATCGACGATGGCGCTGGCTTCCTTCGCGGCCACGCTTGATCCCGCCAAGCTGCCCGACAAAGTGCGCGAGAAGCTCGGCTGGCTGCTGGTCGATTTCCTGCGCGTATGCTCGATCGGCGCGCGGCTGCCGTGGAGCGACTGGTCGCGCGGCTATATCGGGCTGGTCGGCAAGGCCGGCGGATCGCACAGCCTGTTCTCGGCCGAGACGCTCAATCCGCAGCACGCCACCTTCCTCAACGTCGCCTATGGTTCAAGCTTCGACGGCGACGATACCCATGTCGGCGCCATGCTGCATCCCGGCGTTGCCGCATGGTCCGCGGCGCTGGCAGTGGCAGAACATACGCAGGCCTCCGGCACCGAGATGCTGGCCGCTGTCGTTGCCGGATACGAGACCATCATCCGCGTTGGATTGGCGGTGCAGCCGAGTCACTTCAAACGCGGTTTCCAGAGCACCGGCACCTGCGACGGTTTCGGCACCGCGGCCGCGGCCGGACGTTTGCTGTTTCCCGGCAAGGACAGACGCATCGCCGAGGCGATGGGCCTTGCCGGAGGATATGCCAGCGGCGTCGCGCAGTTTTACTATTCCGGCGCATCGGCCAAGCGCATACAGGCCGCACACTCGGCCGAAAGCGGCGTCACTGCCGCGCTTCTTGCCGAGCAAGGCTATAGCGGACCCATCGACATCATCGAAGGCGCCGGCGGCTTTGCCCGCGCTTACGCCGACGGTTGGAATCCGGCCGTGATCGAGGCGGGGCTGGGCGAACACTTCCATCTCATGGACGTGCTGGTGAAATCGCACGCCGCGGCGGCCCGCATCGCCGCGGGGCTCGACGGCATGCTGGCGCTGCGCGAGGAACACGGTTTTTCCGGCGACGATATCGCAGACATGACGCTGGGCATTCCGCGCATCATCCAAGGGCGGCTGACCAATCCGCATCCGGTGGACCTGCAGGCCGCGCAGATGTGCCTGCCCTTTGGCGTCGCTTTGGCGTCAAAGCTGCCGCTCACGCCGGGCCAGATCCCGACCGTCAACGTTTCGGACTTCGAAGCCGGGCTTTCCGACAAGAGCCTGCATGCCATCGAGGAACGCACGACGATTGTGCTCGACGACGAAGTCGAGGCCGCAAGCAACGAGCTTTCGACCGCAGCGCGCGTCAGCGTCACGCTACGCGATGGACGCACGCTCTCCAAACTCGTGGCAGCACCCAAGGGCAGCCCGTCGCAGCCGTTCACCGGCGCCGAGCACGAAGCACGCTTCATGCAGGAGCTGTCGACCCGCGTTCCGGACAACGTCTGCAAAAAGATCGTCGCGATATCGCGCGATCTCGATCAACTCGATGCTCGCTGGCTCGGCGGTGTGTTGAGTGGGCCGTCCGCTTAGCGGCTCGCCACTTTCGTTATCCGGTCGACCTCGGCCATCTCGGCGGCATTCAGCCGCCAGCCGGTGGCCGTCACATTCTGACGGAGCTGTTCGGGCGTGCTCGCCCCGGCGATCACGCCGCCGACCACCGGGTTCGTCAGCAGCCAGCCGAAGGCAAGCTCCAGCATGGAACGCCCGCGCTGCGCACAAAATTCCTTGAGGCTCTCGACGACAGTGAAATTCCGATCGTTAAGGAAACGATCAGAGTATCGCTTCTGCGAAAGCCGCGTGCCTTCCGGAATCGGCGCGCCGAATTGATATTTTCCCGTCAGCATTCCGCTGGCGAGCGGAAAATACGGCAACAATGGCAATCTTTGCTTTTCAAGCTCTGGAATGAGTTCGCCCTCGATCTTGCGCGCCAGCAGATTGTACTGGTCCTGACAGCAGACAAAGCGATGAAGGCCGTGCGCCTCTGCGACGGCCCGGCTTTGCGACACCTGCGCCGCTGACATGTTCGAACAACCGATGTAGCGTACCTTGCCCTGCCGGATCAGTTGATCGAGCGCGCGCATGGTTTCTTCGACAGGCGTGGCCGGATCCGGCCGGTGATAATAATAGAGGTCGATCCAGTCGGTTTTGAGCCGCTTGAGGCTGGCTTCGACCGCGCTCATCACATAAGCGTAAGAGCCGCCCTTCAGACGGCCTTCATCATCCATGGCGACGCCAAATTTGGAGACCAGGACGATGTCCTTGCGACGCGATCCAAGAGCCTGGCCGAGGATCGTCTCCGAGCCGCCACGCTTGCCATAGACATCGGCCGTATCGAACACTGTCACGCCAGAGTCGATAGCGGCATCGACGATGGCGCTCGATGCCGCAAGATCGAGGCGGACGCCGAAATCGTTGCAGCCTAGCCCAAGCGTCGAGAATGGCAGATCGGTGCCGCTGAGAAAATGTGTCGCCATTGTTAGCCGGTCATGTTCCAAGCAGGCCGCGCGCATAACCGCCAAGAATGAGATCGCGGGCCGCAGGCTCTATCGACAGCGCTTCGACCCGCGCCACGCAATCCATGTTGCCCATGTCGAACGGATAATCGCTGCCGAGCAGAACCTGAGCGGGCCCGACCGCGTCGATGAGAAATTCAAGGTTGGTCTTCGAATGCAAGATGGTGTCGTAGAACAAGCGGCCGAGCGACTCCGCGGGAGGATTTTTGAGGGCGACCTTTGCTTCGCCGCGCACGTCCCAGCCATGCGCAAAGCGGCCGGCTTGGTACGGCACGAACCCGCCGCCATGGGACAGGCATACTTTGAGTTTGGGATAGCGTTCGAGCACGCCGCCGAACACAAGGGACGCGGCGGCCAGTGTGGTCTCAAGCGGCAGACCGATGAGGTTCTTCAAATAATACGAACCCATACGCTCGGTACCGACCCCGGCATGCGGATGGATAAAGATGAAGGCGCCTAATTCCTCCGCCGTCGCCCAGAACGGCTCGAGCGCGGGATCATCAAGATTGCGGCCATTCACGTTGCTGCCGATCATGGCGCCGCGCAAGCCGAGATTGATCATCGAACGGCGCAGTTCGTCGGCAGCCGCCTGCGGCGCCTGCAAAGGAACCGTGCCAAGACCCAGAAATCGATCGGGATGCTTCGCCACCACAGCAGCAATGTCATCGTTCTGAACGATCGAACAGGCCAAAGCCAGATCAGGCTCGTGCCCATAGAAGAACGTGAAAACCGTCGGCGACAGCACCTGCACGTCCACGGCGTTGGCGTCCATGTCGCGCAGCCGCAAAGCCAACTCCCACATCTCACGGGGGTGCGGCTGCTGGACGACCTTGCCGTCGATTTCGAGAACGCCGCCGTGCTCGTTGACGTTCTTAAGCACCGGCGCAACTTTGGGCGACTCCTTGGCCAGCCGTCGCATCGCCTCTTCAGTCAGAATGTGGGTATGGGAATCGACGGTACGGACGCGTGCCATAAGTAATGTGCCTTGGTTGGAAGTGCCGCCGAAATCCATTTGACAGATTTCGGCGGCCAATATTGTTCATCGTGCGACGTCAATTGACCTTGAGGTTTGCCTGGCTGATGACTTCGCGCCATTTTGCCATTTCAACGTCAATCAGTTTCTTCAGCTCGACCGCCCCCGTGCCCGACACCTCGAAGCCGGTCTGGAGAAGATTGTCGCGGATCTTCTTGTCCTTGAGCACTTTCACGACAGCCTCGCTCAGCCGGTCTCGCACCGCGGCCGGCGTACCCTGGGGAGCGAGAAGAACCTGCAGCGTCTCGGACTCGGCGTTGCGAATGCCGAACTCAGTCAGGGTCGGCACGTCAGGCAGTTCAAACCAACGCTTGTCGCCGGTCTGAATCAGAGCCCGCATCTTGCCGGCTTTGACCAGTGGCATGGCGGCGGAAATATTCACGGCCGCCAGATCGGTCGTGCCACTGAGTCCCGCCTGCACCGCCGGGCCCGCGCCGGTATAAGGCACATGGACGAGCTTGATGCCAGTACGGACATCCAGCAGTTCAATGCCAAGCTGCGAAATGCTGCCGACGCCTGGACTCGAAAACGTGATGCGGCCCGGATTTTCTTTCGCTCGCTTGAGGAGATCGGCGAAGTCCTTGATGGGACTTTCGGTCCGCACAAGAATCGCGTCAGGCGAACCACCGAGATCGGCAATCGGGGCAAAATCTTTTCCCGGGTCATAACTGCCCGGACGTTGCAGCGGCAAGTTGACGAAGATGACGCTCGACGCCACCAGCAGCGTGTAACCGTCCGGATCGGCCTTCGCGGCGAAGCCGATGCCGATATTGCCATTCGCTCCCGCATGATTTTCGACGATAACCGGCTGACCCAGTTCTTGCTGAAGCGGCGCGCTGAGAACGCGCGCGATCAGATCGCTGGCGCCGCCCGGCGCAAATGGAACGACAATTTTGATGGGCCGATCTGGAAAACCTGCGGCGTGAGCCGCAAGCGGAACCGACACCACGAGCCCCACGAAACCGAGTGCAGCACAGACGAAGCTGCGAATTGCAACGCGCGGAAACACCCTCTTTATGAACATCACGTCTCCCTTCCGTGTGCCTCGTCCGTACCGTTTGGCCAGCCGAGTGCTTTATTATTTAGCCGGAAAACAATCTCCTATCGGGTCGGGAAAAGCTAGCAGGGTATTGCGCAAGGAGACCTGCGGTTCCGCGCTCATTACAACGCCGAAACGCTGTCGAGTTGAAAATTCCATTCACCAAAGAGATGGCGTGCAAATTGCATATCTCTGTTCATTCGTTTTAGTGCTGCGGCGTGTTTCCACGGCAATGGCTGCCGCATCCATTCGCGAAGGACAGTGACGCAAGCCGTCAGATGCTTCCTTCGCCCGCCTGCGGAGGGTTTCGTGGATCTTGACGCCTATCGGATCAGCACAGAGCCTTATTACCAGCCCGTTGGCGACGAGGTGATGGTCTTTTCGGCGGCCTACGCCGAGCGTCTTCCCGTCATGCTGAAAGGGCCTACCGGTTGCGGCAAGACGCGATTCATCGAGCATATGGCCTGGAAGCTTGGACGGCCGTTGATCACGGTTGCGGCCCATGAGGATATGACCGCGGCCGATCTGGCCGGGCGCTATCTGCTCGAACCCAGCGGCACGGTTTGGCATGACGGCCCGCTGACATTGGCAGTGCGGCACGGCGCGATCTGCTATCTCGACGAAGTCGTCGAGGCGCGTCAGGACACGACTGTCGTGCTGCATCCTCTCACCGACGCGCGCCGCATTCTGCCGCTCGACAAGCGAAACGAAGTCGTGCCCGCGCATGCCGATTTTCAGCTGACGATTTCCTACAATCCCGGATACCAGAGCGCCGTCAAAGATCTGAAAGAATCGACCAAGCAGCGCTTTGTCGCCATCGACTTTGGCTATCCCCCGGCCGCGACTGAAGCGGCGATCGTGGCGCGCGAGGGCGGCACCGACGCAGAACTTGCGAAGACGCTTGTCGCCATCGCCGAGCGCACCCGCAACCTTCAAGGCCACGGGCTGGATGAGGGTGCATCCACCCGAATGCTCATTCATGCCGGGCGATTGGTGCGCGCCGGCTTGCCGCTGGAGAGCGCCGTGCAATCCAGCATCGTTATTCCGATCACCGACAACATCGACATCCGCGCGGCGCTGACCGAGGCCATTCGGGCCTGCCTGCCGTGAGTCCGGATCGAGGGCAGATGACGCTGCACCTCATCGATTCCGCGGGCGCCGATGCAAGCCGGACCTTGCATCAGACGATGAGTCAACGCGAGGCGCTGCGCCCGCTCTTTCGCGCTGTCTGGAGCGAACTCGCCACGAATTTTGGGCCCGCCGACTTGGAGGCCTGGTCTGCCGCGGTGCTTAAGCTTGTCCACGTCAACGCCGGGCCTACCTGCCTGATCGTTTTCTGGGATGCCAGCCGGGTCGTGTCGAGGCAGAAACAAGTAGCGCCCCTCGTTATGGCCGCGGATGCCGCCGCCGACATTTGCCGCTGGGCCGGCGCTGAAGCGGCGACGGCGACGCTAAAGATATTTCCTGTCGTCGGCCGGCTTCTCGGAAACGAGGCGTCGCTGATGCGCTGGTGGCGCGCCATGCAGATGCTGGCCAGCAAGGAGCCGATCGTGGTTTCGCTTGTGGCAAAGAACATGACGGAAATTCTGTCGTCCGGCTCTATTGATGCGTTCGAGAGTTTTATTGCCTCAGGCCTACGCGCATCCGCCGGCGATAAAAAACGACTGATGTCGTTTTTCGCACTGCAGGACGAGTTCGCGGAACGTCTCATCACCCACGGCGCCAGCGCAGTCACGTTCGCGGCGGTCGAAATCGAACTCAACGCTTTCGTCACCGCGCTGTGGGGCCACTCGCCGCTACTGCGCCCTCTTTCGCACAATGGAAGCCAAGGATCGCCACGCCGGGTTTCGATCGCCGGCCCTTTGATCCGCATGCCCGAGGTATTTCGCGGTTTTGAGGGAGATGCGGCCCGCGACGTCTTTCGCGCAGCGGCGGCCCATGCTCAGGCCCATCTTGTGTTCGGCAGCTACCCCTTCAATGTCGGTTCGCTGAAACCGCTGCAGGTTGCCCTCGTCAATCTCATTGAAGACGCGCGCATCGAAACGCTTGCCATGCGCCAACTTCCTGGACTGCGCCGGCTATGGACGCCGTATCACGTTGCCGCCCCCTCCGGCATCCGCACGTCGCCGAGCCTCCTCGCACGGCTGGCCCGCGCGCTTTTCGATCCCGCATATTCCGACGACGAGAGCTTCGTGACCAAAGGGCGCGAGATGTTTTCGAACGCAGCGCCGCGGATTCGTGACCCGGCGATCAGCCGTGAGATCGGTATGCTACTGGGCAACGATCTCGGGCAGATGCGAGTCCAGTTCAACGCCAAGAGTTATATTGTCGAGCCGGTTTATCGCGACGATGGCGTCGGCCTGTGGAATTTCGGCAAGACCACTTCTTCTCCGGACGAGGCCATCGACCTTCCCGCCGACGCCGCCAGCGATGAGCGGAAGGAAACCGAAGACAGCGAGCACACGACTGCCGAGTCCGATACCGCGGCATCAGCGGGGCGGGCGCGGCCTATCGCCCCCGACGTCATGGGTGTTGTGATCGCCAGATATCCCGAATGGGACCGGGAGCATTCCTTCGAACGGCCTGCGTGGACGACGGTCCGCGAGGTTTCCCCGCATCTTGGCGACCCCCGGTCGATCGATGCGGCGATCGATCAAGCGCATATCCTGCGCAGCCGCGTCCGCCAGCTCATTCGCGGCATCACAATCGGGCGCACCGTACGCCTCAACCGCCAGCACGACGGTCACGACATCGATCTCAACGCCTTGCTCGACGCTGGCATCGCGTTGCGGCTCGACCAGATTCCGGACCCACGGGTCTTTCGCTCGTCGGCAGCCGCACATCGGGATTTGTCGGCCTTGCTCATGATTGACGTCTCGGAGTCTACCTCCGACAGGCTCGCTTCTGGCGCCACCGTCCTCGATGTCGAGCGTTTGGCGGTCGCGCTCTTGGCGGAAGCGATGGAGCGTCTGGGCGATCCCTTCGGGTTACTGGCATTCGCCTCGGACGGTCGGAACAATGTCCAGATGACCACCATCAAATCTTTCGAGGAGACCTATACTCGCGCCTGCATGGCCCGGCTTTCCGGTTTGCGCGCCGGCCTTTCGACGCGGCTCGGCGCTGCATTACGCCATGCCGGCCATGTCATCGGAGCAACCAAATCCGGCCGGAAGCTTGTTCTCGTGCTGACCGACGGCGAGCCGTCCGACATCGACGCCGGCGCGCTTGACCTCGTCGAGGATGCGCGCCGTGCCGCGGTTGGACTTCATGCTGGCGGCATTGATGTCTACGGTGTCGTGCTCGGCAAAGCCGGCATCAAGTCCGCTGCGCGCATCTTCGGACGCGGCAAGACGATGATGGTTCATCGCGTGGAGGACTTGCCCGCCCGCCTTTCCGAACTTTATTTCCGTCTGGCCCGGCGCTGACGATTCTTCTTCTCGGGATGGCGAGATCGGTGCGGCAATGGTCACCCGCCGCCGCACCTTGTCGCGCCCGCCATCAGCGATGCGCGGTCTTCTGGTTCGGAATCCCCTCGATCGGGCACTCATCGACGCCAACCGTCGTGCGTGTGAAGGACTCCACCATCTCGCGCGTGCCTTCCGGATCGGCGATCCACTTGCCGTAAAAATCATAGGGGCAAGCAGCGACGCCTTTGTCGCCTTCGCCCGAATTGATCATGCCGGTGTAGCCCCGGTGCACGAGCTTGAAGAGATGGTTTTCCGACTGGCCGTTTCTGCGGAAATCGCGGATCAGCGACTTCGACAGCGCCGCATACTGCACGCCGTAGTCCTCCTCGCCGCATTCGCCGAGCGTGCGGCCATCGAAGCCGATGATCGCCGAATGACCGAAATACGAATAGACGCCGTCGAACCCCGAAGCGTTGGCGACCGCCACATAAGTGTTGTTGGCCCAGGCCATCGCCTTGGCCATCAGCACCTGCTGGTCCTTGGCGGGATACATGTAACCCTGGCAACGCACGATCAACTCGGCGCCCTTCATGGCGCAGTCGCGCCAGATTTCCGGGTAGTTGCCATCGTCGCAGATGATCAGCGACACCTTCAGGCCCTTCGGACCTTCCGACACATAGGTGCAGTTGCCCGGATACCAGCCTTCGATCGGCACCCACGGCATGATCTTGCGATACTTCTGAACGATCTCACCCTTGTCGTTCATCAGGATCAGCGTGTTGTAGGGCGCTTTCTTGGGATGCTCCTCGTGGCGCTCCCCGGTCAGCGAGAACACACCCCACACTTTCGCCTTGCGGCATGCCTCGGCGAAAATCTCGGTCTCTTCTCCCGGAACGGACGAAGCCGTCTCGTACATCTCCTTGGAGTCATACATGATCCCGTGGGTCGAATATTCCGGGAAGATCACCAGATCCATACCCGGCAGACCCGACTTCATGCCGACGAGCATGTCGCCTATCTTGCGGGCATTGGCGAGCACCTCCGCCTTGGTATGAAGACGGGGCATTTTGTAGTTCACGACGGCCACGCCGACCGTGTCATTGCTCGAAGAAATATCGCCGTGCATCATTTGACTCTCCTTTTCGTACCAATAACGGTGATAACGGTCCGCTTCCCCGCGCCCGTCTCACGTCGTACGGAACGATGAGTCACCGCCCGGCGCGATCATCAATCGCGCCGGGGCGGCCACCTTCCATTCTCATCATTGCAAAGGTTTCGGCAGGAGCAGCGGGCGAATGTTGTGCAGGCTGCCTGCCCTCATGCCCAAGATATGGTCACAAGGCTCGAACCTGGAGCGACGGGCCCCAAAATCAGAGGCCCGAATGTTCCCCGGTTACAGCCGCAATAGCCGCTGGCTGTTGCCGCTCAAGATTTTCGCCTTGTCGCCGTCGGACAGCGGAATGTCCTTCATCCAGTCGGTTGCCGGCGGATTGTCGACGAAAGGCCAGTCGACGGCGAACAGGATATGGTCGACGCCCATCTCCATGACGCAGCACAGCAGCGCCGGGTTGGAGAAGAAGCCGCTGGTCGTGACGTAGAAGTTGTTGGTGAAGATATCGCGGAAGCTCATCGACTTCTGGCCCGGCCGCCGCAGCGCGGCGTCGATGCGCCACATCAGGAACGGCAGCGTCTCGCCGAGATGGCCGAGGATGATCTTGAGCTTCGGGTGCTTCTCGAACACCCCCGACAGCACCAGACGGATCGCCTGGGTCGCGGTTTCGACCGTGTAGCCCCAGCCCGGGCGCACCACCATCGGGAAGTCCTTGGCGTAGTCCTTGAGGTAGATATCGGTCACCGTCGGATGCGGCTGTGACGGGTGGAAGTAGATCGGCACGTCGAGCTTTTCGGCGCGCTCATAGATCGGCCAGAACTTCTTGAGGTCGAGGAATTCGTTATTGGTCATACCGTGCAGCATGGCGCCCTTGAAGCCGAGCTTGGTGACGCAACGCTCGAGTTCGTCGGCGGCGGCCGCCGGATCGATGGTGGGCAGCGCCGCGAAGGCGGCGAACCGGCTCGGGTTGGCCGCACAAACCTTGGCCAGGCGGTCGTTCACTTCGGTAGCCATCTTGGCCGCGATGTCGAGCGGCAGCTTCTGGGTCGAGGGCGCGCCGTGCGACAGCACCTGGACGTCAATGCCGGCCGCGTCCATTTCCTTGACGCGCAGGGCGCCGAAATCGAACAACTTCTCTTCCATCGGGCCGCCCTTGCTGCCCTCGGCGCCGACGTAGGTCTTGGCTAACTCGCGGTCCCAATAGTGCTCTTCGATGGCAATGACCGGACAATTCGGCTTCTTGAACATGGCTTTCCCCGCGACGTTTCTGTGCGCCGTTCCTAGCAATCACGGCATGCGCTGTCACTGCCCCCTGCTCCGGCCCGTCCATGGACTCGCGAGAGCGGCAGACAGATGCGAGACTCGTCATGCGTGTGACAGATTGTATTTTTTGCCGCGCACAATTTGTTTGGTGAATGGGGCGACTCAGTTATTCATCGTTGATGCTGCCCATTCTTCGAATTCTACCGGTAGGCGGCGTATTTCTCGCCATTATGATCCTGGTTCTTGCGCTTGGCGCACCGGGCGGTTCGCGGTCTGGCACAGGACCCGCGAAGCTGTCGGCGCGTGGCCCCTTGATGCAGATCGACGAGCATCCGGAATGGCGGCAGTTTCTCATGCAGGCGGCACTGCGGCACGCCGATGCGCTTGCTCAACTGCGCGAACTGGCCGATGAACCGGCCAGCGGCAACGCGCAAGATTCGGGTGTGAAGGTTTCTGTGCTGCCGGTTGAACGCAGCGATGCCGAACCCGAGGATGTCACCGGCACGGTCAATGTCGCGCCCACCGCCACCATCCCGATCGAGATCGGCGAGACCTCGTCGACGGAAATAACGACCGTTACACCAGAAGAGCGGCTGCCGGTCGTCAGGCCGGGCCAGGTGAAGTCAAGAATTGAAGTCAAGAAGAAGACCGCGCGGCGCTTCCGCCGCGCCAAGCCGCCGGTCAAGCCGCCCGAACCGGCCAATATTTTCGAGGCGATCTTCGGCATCACGCCGACGCGGCAGGCCTCGACCACGACGTTGCCGGCCAATCAGACAGCAACGGGCCGCACCGACACGTCCGCGCGTTAAGCGCTGACGTCCCGGCGCGGGCAAATCCTTAGATTACAAGTCCTTCGATTATTTGAAATCCATGCTGCCAGGACCGACCGACGCAGCTTGCGCAGCCGGTTCGGCCGAGGCGGTCACGGTCGTCTTGCGCGACGCGACATTGGCAAAGGCATCGAGCGGCGTGTCGTTGCTGCTGGCAAACAGACCGTTGCCGCTCTTGTCGAACATGCCCTTGCCCTTCGCGGCATAGTAATAGCCGGCGGCGTAGTAATGCACGGTGCGGTCCGGATTGCCGCCAGCAACGCGATAGGCGCCGGCGAGATACTTCACCGCGTAGGTCATATTGGTGTCGGCATCGAGAAGGCCCGCGGCGGTGCCGCGATAGCCCATGGCGCGCGCGGTGCCGAGGCGGATCTGCATGATCCCGTAATTGCCCTTGCTGATGACATGGGCACGGCCGCCGCTTTCGCGCTTGATGATGCGGCGAACCATCGACTCCGGAAGATTGTTCGCGGAGGCATGGCGCGCGACCAGCGAATCCAGATTGCCATTGGCATCGAGGCCGGCAACGCGAGTTTGAGCGGAGGCGGCCGACGCGGAAGCAAGCGCGACCAAAATCGAGGCAAAGCAAATCTTGCGAATCATAACAGCTCCAGATTTTGGGGATGCGCGGCTTGTCGCGGCCAACTGGGGCGACTTTGTGGCACCGCAGCGTTGACCCGGACGCGTTCCATCACGTTTGGCTTCTTAATGTTACCTCGCAACCTTAACTGCGCCGCGCACAAAGGGTTCCACCGCCGGTTCCTCGATTTGATTCACGTCAAAGACGCCGAAAACGCGCCGATTAATTCTGATCCCACTCAATGAGGGGGATTAGTGATGCCGACCGAAACTGCCATCGTGATTGCCGGTGTTGTCGCCGTGTTTGCCGTCTTCGCCATTTCGCTGGCGTGGGTGGATTCCTATACGCGCGGTGTCCGCACACCGGGTGCGACATATTTCGATAAATCGTCAAAATAGCCGGCATCTTTCGTCCCTTGAAAGACGCGCACATCGTCAGTTCCGAACGCGCGGTATAGTGTCCCCAAAACACGTCAACGCGGGGACACACCATGGGCACGCCGAACAGCACGCTGGAAGACCGCCTGCGCACGGTCGAGGACACGCTTGCGATCTATCATCTGATCGCCAGCCATCCGCCGGCGGCCGACACCGGTACCGAGAGCTATTACCGCAACGCGTTCGCCAGCGATGGCGTCATCGATCTCGGCACCAAGACGGCGACTGGCAACGACAAGATCGGCGCCGTGGTGAAAACGCCCGAGCACCAGGCCGCGATTGCCGGAGGCCTGTGTCACTTCGCCGGATTGCCCCGCGTCACACTCGACGGCGACACCGCGGTGGCACTATCTTATTTGCAGGTGATCGCGCCGAATAAAGAAGCCAAGCCCGTCGAATTGTCCGGCCACGGACTATCGAGCGGCTATCGCATTCACCGGCTCGGCGTGAACCGCTGGGATCTCAAGCGAACCGATGACGGCTGGAAGGTGACGCGGCGGGCCTATCGTATGCTCGACGGCACCGAGGAAGGGCCGGCCTTGCTGCGCGGCGTTATCGCGAACTAGGCTAGCGCCTCGAAGCCGAAGCTCGCTCGCGCCGCAGCTTCATAAAATAATTCAACAGGGAGAGAATCATGCCGAAGGCCTATTGGGTGGTGACATATCGTTCGGTGAAAAATCCGGAAGCCTGGCAGGCCTACGCCAAACTCGCGGGTCCCGCATTGACCGCCGCCGGCGGTCGCTTTCTGGTCCGCAACAAGCCGGCCAAAGTATACGAAGCCGGCTTGCCTGAGCGCATTGTGCTCGTCGAATTCGACAGCCTCGATCAGGCGATCGCCGCACACGACACGCCGGCCTACAAGGAAGCACTCAAAGTGCTTGGCACCGGCAATATTGAGCGCGATATGCGCATCGTCGAAGGCGCTTGAGCCTTCGACCGGAGAAGCAGTCGAAGGCGCTTAGCCTTCGAGCGCGAAGGGATAACGCTTCTGCGCGGCGCGGGCCATTTCCTGCGCGTCGGCGAAAATTTCGATCAGCGCGGTGAAGAACGCGATGATCTTGAGAGACGCAGGCCGTGTCGAAACGCGTGGCAGCGAAGCGGTGCTAATCGTAAGCATGGACATTGAGAGAGTCTCCTTCAGTAAAGTCAGTTCTAAGTTCGGTCGATCAGCGCGTTAGAGGCGCTGGTCGTTGGACAGAAAACGGCGCTCGATCTCGCGCTCGGCTTCGTCGGTGAATTTGCCGCCGGTGCCGTAGAGATAACGCGCGATTTCGCGTTCGGCCTGGCGCATGCGGGCAGCCGCGACCGTCGCGTAAATGCGGCTCAGGATGCCGGGGCCGCTGGCGCGCTTTGCAACCGGAGTTTCGGTGAAGGCGAGGTCATGCGGCGTCGCCGCAGTGTGGATGGAAGCCATGGGATCAGTTCCTTTTGCGAAGGCCCGATAACCCGAGGCATTTCCCCTTAAAGTTTGTTCTTGTTGTTGCAGTGCAATATACGCGGATTCGCCTGAAATAGCAGAGCTAACTCGACATGCGATCCATGCGCGTGACTCATGGGGTTTGTTGCGTGCTTGTCGCAAAAAAATGCATTTGATTCCAAATGCATCGCCGTTCGCACAACACATGATCAAACACACGCAGCGCCGGATTTCCGCCACAGTTGAGTAAGGAACCGTTAACCCTTTACCGGCGCCTCTTACCGTCAAAATTTGCCGTCAAAATTTGCTGCGCTTGCGCTGCTACCGACAATGATTGCCAAACAGGCAACACAACCCTATATAAGCGGCATTCGAGATTTAGCCGGCCTTGCCGTTTCGGTCCCAATCGGGCCTTTCCCCAAGAACTCGCAAAAATCCGGATATGAGGCCCACGCGAATGGTTTGCGTGGGGCATAGACGCAAACTGCGTTTTCCAAAGGAGGCCACTATGGCCACAGGTACCGTTAAGTTCTTCAACAGCCAAAAAGGCTTCGGCTTCATCGTGCAGGACGGCGGCGGACCGGATGTGTTCGTTCACATTTCGGCTGTCGAGCGCGCTGGCATGAGCAACCTCAACGAAGGCCAGAAGCTTTCGTTCGACGTGCAGGCCGATCCGCGCAGCGGCAAGTCCGCTGCCGCGAACTTGCAGGCTGTCTGATAACAACTTGCTGGAGAAGCCCCGCGCTTGCGCGGGGCTTTTTCTTTTTGTACACGGCGGCAAAGCGACCACAGGACAAGCGTTATGGCGAAAAAACCGGGAACGAACCCCAAGGGCGAATTCGTATTCTTCGACGTCGTCTATGAAGATGGCTCGCAGCGCTCGAACCGCCGCGTGCCGGCGGAAATTCTCGGCGGCCTGGACAAGGACGAACCGGCCCGCGGTTTCATCATCGAGCAGGATCGAGAGATCGCGGAGAAATCCGGCCGCTCGCCGTTGAAGATCGAAACCATCAATCGTGTCGGCGCCAAGCCGGAAAAGGCGATGAAGGTTAAATAGCCGACAGCAGTTGGCAGCGCGCCGCTTCCATTTCATAATCGCATGCAAGGCTTCGGAACGTCAGGTTCCAGGCCGGTCCTTTGGCCCCCCTCACCGCGAGGCCCGACCCATGCGACGCTTTCTTCTCCTCACGTTACTCGCTCTCGCGCTGCCACTCGGTGGCGCTGTCGCGCAAAGCCGCGACGTCGCCGGCTCGAGAGATTATCCCGGCATCGGCCGCTTCGGCGGCAGCGTCATCACCGGTTACCAGGTCAAGGATTTCGACGCGACGCGATTGCAGGCAGCACCGTTCAAGGACGGCAAAGCCGCCGACGAGCGCAAGCCCGAAGGCCGTATCACCCGTATCGCCTACCGCACCGCAGCCGGCCCCTCGATCGTCGAAGTGTCGCGCAATTTCGAAACCCAGCTCGAGAAAGCCGGTTACGAGACCCTGACGAAGTGCGACACCGACGTTTGCGGCGGCATTCCGTTCAGCGAAGCGGTCGACAGTTTGCCGGCGCCGCAGATGTGGGTCGATGGCTTCAACTACCACTACTACGCCGGGCGGAAGGCCGAAGGCGGACGCGAGACATATGTCACTGTGCTCGTCTCCAAGAACAATGACGACGTCACCGCGCAGCTGATCGTGGCGCAGGTCGGCGCCATCGCCGACAAGATGGTCGACGCCGCCGCCATGGCCAAAGGCCTTGGCGAAAAAGGACATATTGCGCTCTACGGCATCTATTTCGACACCGACAAGGCGGTGCTCAAACCCGAAAGCAAGCCGACGCTGGAGGAGATCGCCAAGCTGCTGCGCGGGCAGCCGCAGCTCAATGTCGTCATCGTCGGCCACACCGACAGCCAGGGGACCTATGAGTACAACATGGACCTGTCGCGCCGCCGCGCAGAGGCCATCGCCGCCGAACTGGCAAAGTCGTTCCAGATCAATAAAGCGCGGCTGCGCACCGCCGGGGTCGGCTTTCTGGCGCCGGTCGGCTCCAACGCCAATGAAGACGGCCGTGCACTGAACCGGCGCGTCGAACTGGTGGCGCCGTAACCGCAAGCTGCGGTTCATAACGCGGCTGTCACGCAGACGTGTAACTTCGTGTAATGCCGCAGCGGGATTTGCCCCGTATATGATGCAGAACATTTTCGGGAGAACATGACCATGCACCGCTCCGCCGCCCTGATCGTCGCCCTCGCCTGTGCTTTCGCGTCTTTGCCCGCGCGCGCCGAAACCGCCGTCATCATCGCGCCGCCCGCCGCCGAAGCGCCGGCCAGCGGCAATCTGGAAACCGCCGTCATCGCCGGCGGATGTTTCTGGGGCATCCAGGCGGTCTATCAGCACGTCAAAGGCGTCACCAACGCGGTCTCCGGTTATGCCGGCGGCGCGCCAACTGATGCCAACTACAGCGCCGTCAGTGCAGGGAGCACCGGCCACGCCGAAGCGGTTAAGGTGACCTTCGATCCGAAGCAGGTGTCGTACGGCAAGATTTTGCAGATCTTCTTCTCGATCGCGCACGACCCCACCCAGCTCAACCGCCAGGGCCCCGATTCGGGCCCGCAATATCGCTCGGAAATCTTCCCGCAGTCCGAAGCGCAGGCCAAAACCGCTCAAGACTACATCGCCCAGATCGAGACGACGAAAGTCTTCAAGAAGCCGATCGTGACCAAGACCGGGACGATGAAGGCCGCTTTCTTCCCGGCCGAGGCCTATCATCAGGACTACGCCACCCGGCATCCCAACCAGCCCTACATCGTCATCAACGACGCGCCGAAGGTGGAAAACCTGAAGAAGACATTCCCGCAAGTCTGGCGTGAGGCGCCGGTGCTGGTCGCGCAGGCCGCGCAAGGAAACTGAGAAGGCAACTGAGCCAACTCCCGGTCGGGGGTGGGTTGCCCCGGGTGCGCGCATCGCTAGGATGCGCGTCCAACCCGACAAACCCGCAACCGCCGGAGTGACTATGCCCAAGGCCTACTGGATCACCTTCTATCGCGAAGTCAAAGACCCGGACAAACTCGCCGCCTACGCCAAGCTGGCCTCGCCGGCCACCGCGCCGTTCGGCGCCAAGTATCTCGCCCGCGGCACCGCGGCGGCGGCCTACGAGTCCGGCATCGTGCAGCGCGTCGTCGTCACCGAATTCGAGAGTCTGGAAAAGGCGAAAGCCGCGCATGACTCGCCGGCCTATCAGGCCGCGGTCAAGGTGCTGGGCGACGGCGCCGTGCGCGACGTGCGCATCGTCGAAGGCATGGAATAATCTACTCGGCCTCATGCTGAGGAGCGCCGCTTGGCGCGTCTCGAAGCATGGGGCCGCCCCGTCCTTCGAGACGCTGCGCTTCGCGCAGCTCCTCAGGATGAGGCGGAGACGGATTACTGCCCGCCGATGCGCTGGGCCATCAGCACGATGGTCTTGCGGTAGATCTCGGAGCGGTTCCACTCGCGCATCGCCACCGTGAAATTCTCGGTGCCCTCGCCGTAGGGCGCGCCGGTTTTCCAGCCGGCGGTGTGCAAGAGGTTGGCGGTCGAGGCCAGCACGTCTGGCACCGAATGGCGCAGATCGATGTGGCCGTTGCCGTCGAAGTCGACGCCGTACTTGATGTAGGACGACGGCAGGAACTGCGTCTGGCCGATCTCGCCGGCGAAAGCGCCGACCAGGTCGCGCAGCGGCAGGTCGCCGCGCTGCACGATCTTGAGCGCCGCGATCAGCTCGCCCTGGAACAGCTCGGTGCGGCGGCAATCCCACGCCAAGGTCGCCAGCGTGCGCACCACCGACAGCTTGCCGATATCGCCGCCGCCATTGTCGCTTTCCAGCGTCCAGATCGCCATCACAACAGTGGCGGGAACGCCAAATTGCTTCTCGATGCGCGACAGCAATTGCGCGTGCTTCTGCATCAGGCTTTGCGCGCGCTTGACGCGGGGCGGGATGACGCGCGTGGCGGCATATTCCTCGAAGCTCTTGGCGTGGAACATGCCGCGCTGGCGGCGGTCGAAGGCCAGCACGTTCTGGTCGATGGTGACGCCGGACAGCGCCTCGCTGATGACGCCCTGCGAGACGCCGGCGGCCGCGGCGTCGCGCCCCATGGCGGCAACGAAAGTGTTGAAATCGCCGCCGCATTTCGCGGCGAGCGCGGGGCTGGCGACAAGAGCTGAAAAAGCGAGCGCGGCAAAAGCGCCAGACAGGCGTCGAATGATCATGAGCATCCTCGTTGTTCCCCGAACCTGAGTATATGGCACGGGGAACGACGTAAGGAAATGCGGCCGATTAGTGCCCGTGCGCGGCGGGCCCGGCATAAAACAGCGCCGGATCCAGCATGCCGAAGATCATGGCGATGTGGCCGACGATCAGGAACAGCGCGACAAAGCCGGCATGGATCGCCATCTTGCCATGGGCGTCGCGGCCGCGGCCGATGATGTTGAGGTCGACCAGCGTCAGGCCCATGAGCGGCACGATGCCGAGCAGATAGAAGCCGACCGCGATGACGTCGGCGAACCCGCGCCAGGCGCCGGCCGTGGTGATCGGGATCACCGCGTTGATCATCAGGTAGATGAACACCCCGGAGAAATACAGGCCGACCACGACCGAGCAGGCGCGGTTGAGCGCGCGCACCGGGCCGTCGTAGTGGCGGGTGTAGAGAATGTAGAGCTCGGTGACGGCGATGGTCTCCGCCAGCACGATCGGCACCGCCATGAAGATCAGCAGATGCCACGGCTGGGCCGTCGCCAGCAGCTCCATGTAATGGGTCATGTTCATGCGCAGTGCCCTCCGGTTGCCCGGATCCGGTATGGGACCGGCGGCGCGGCGCGATGTTGATCTGGGTCAAACAGCGGGGTGCGGCAGATGGATGCGGGCGCCGCCAGGGGAGTTGATGGCGTGAGGCTTACGCCGCCGGAATGGGGCGTGGCTTGCCGTCGCTATCGATGGCGACGAAGGTGAAGTTGGCGTCGGTGACCTTGACGTGGTCGCGGGTCTCGAAACGCCGCGCCCAGGCCTCGACGTGAATCTTCATCGACGTGCGGCCGACGTGCTCCACCTCGGTATAGACCTCGAGCGTGTCGCCGACCTTCACCGGGCGGATGAACTGCATGGCGTCGAGCGCCACGGTGACGACGCGGCCGTGCGCCCGCTCGACGCCGGCGATGCCGCCGGCCTGATCCATGCGCGAGAGCACCCAGCCGCCGAAAATGTCGCCGTTGGCGTTGGTGTCCGCTGGCATGGCGCTGATGCGCACCGTGAGCGTGCCGCGCGGGGCGGAGTCGGTCATCGTCACCTCTATTCGAGTCGGGTGGAGTTTAGCACGGGTGCGCGAAGTTCGGCGGGTTCGATGAAGAAGGCCATCGGCACACCTGATAAGTGCCTCTCAGAACTCGACATCAAGAGCAGCCGGTTGACCGTATTGTCCTGTATGCCGCCCGGAGGGAAGACGCACGAGATGCGCCCCTCCTTCACGAGTAAGCCCGACTTTTTAAATCTGGCCTGCGCCGCGGCATGCTCTCTGGCAAACCGGCCGACCAACTGCGCCTCGCGATTGGGTTTCGTCCCGCGCTCTTCTAGATTGGAAAGGTACTTAAAGAGGTCTCGGAACAAATCCCGATAGCCCGCACCTGTCTTGCTAAGGGCCGCATCCACCACGTCCGTCGCGCTCTGCAGGAACACAAATTTTGAGCGCTCGATGTCGGTCACGAGCGAGGCAAGACCGGGAGTCGCAGCCTTATAGCGCTGCCGGATAGCGTTTTGGACCTCTCTCCAACGGAACGGACTATCTGTAACTATGCAGGCGCCCGTTGCCTGGGCCAGATACATCGTCATTTCGAAGTTCGGGACGAGCTTGAACATGTTCATCTGCCCGCCGCCTTTACCGCCTTCCAGAGAGCCTTCCTGAAGGACCGCTAAGGGGTCCATCTCCCTTTTCTGCTCAGCGAAACGCATCGTCGCTTCAATCTGCGCGTCATCCATATTCGGCATGAGCTGGCGGAGTTGCCTGCGCATTGCGTCCGGGGGCATCAGCATAATGCTGCGCCGGTTGTCCTCTTCCACCTGCTTTCGAAGCCGAGGCTCGTTATTTGGATCAAGCTGTAGTCTCGTAGAGCGGTCCTGAGCCATCTGCATCATCTGCTCGCGCAGATGGAAATCGAAATCGCAAGGGTCCGGTATGAGGTTGACCAAGCCGAGATCGACGAGCGGCATGATGTTCAGGAAAAATAAAACCGTCTTCAAGAATTCCTGCCGATAGGACTTCGGATTTTCAGTCGGGCGATACTTTTTGGCCATTACTCCGGAGTGGATGAATGGATGTGCCACGATCAACTCGCCGAAGTACAGCGGAGCTGCAAAGGCGAAGTCGCTAATCGACGAAGGGTGGATAGACCCCGTGTAGATCGCCCGAGCAACTCCGTCGGGCTTTGGCAGCAGCGCGAGCAAGTCCGTCTCGAGCGGCCAGAGCGCCTCGTAAAGACCGTAAATCTTGCCTATCTTATCGTCGGTCAGCTCGCGGCGAATCTGCGTCCAATCTTTTCCAGACTTGAGCTCTAGGACATTCACAATCCCGTTTTGCAGCATCAGGTTTCGCTCGCGGACGCTCTTCTCGTTCCAAGCCGGGCGCAGCGCCTCGGGCTTCGACTGGCAGCAATCCTTGAAAGATTTTCCCTGGCCACATCCGCAGTAGTCGCCCGGCCGCAACGGCTTGTCTGCTGGCTTCTTGATCAGAAATTCCCGGGGCTTCTCGGTCCTGCCGAACTCGTCCTGATAATGGACATCGCCGCTCTCGTACTTAACGAATATCTCGCCACCGAACTCGAATAGGCCAAGCTCCGGCGGCATTAGCGTTTTCCGGAGCTCGCTCCACGGCTGCGTCACGACCCTTTCTGGGTACAGCCATTCCTTGCGCCCACCGGCTATGTAGCGGCGCGCACGCTTCTTGATGATGAAATTGATTTCTGCGACTTCCTGCGCCGTGAGCTTCCGCTCGCGGATAAACGCGTCGATCTTGGTCATGGACTGCCGGTAGTTGCGCGCAAAGGTTCTTTTCTGGAGCGGCGCGGTGCCGGGGTCCTTCGCATACTCCAGGTTCGTTAGGATTAGACAGTGATTGCGGTCCATCGGGTAAAGTGTCTGCGAAGCCCGCAGCGCAATTGCGGGATCGAGGGGATACGTGCACGCGTCATCCGTGGGAGACACCGCGTGGTTGTAGATCGTCACGGGATGGTCGCTCGTAATAAATTTCACGTCGGAGTCTTCGGCAGAGACGATCTCGCGGACGCCACCGACCCAGATCGCGCAGTGCAGCATGCGGATGCCCTGCATCTCAAACATCAGGTCGTTCTGCGTGAGAGACGGATACTGGGCCGCCAGCCAAGCCAACCCCTTTGGCGTGCGTATTTTTTGAATGTCGATAAAATCAAAAAAGCTTTGAAAATGATCGTGCCACTCGCCTACGTCTGTTCCGATGAACGCGCGGACGGCTTGCGAACCTTTGGTATCGACATCGCCGAACAAGCGGCGTTCGATTTCGTCGTTGACGGACGTCCCGAAGAAGGTCGAGTACAAGTCCCTCTGGCAGAATGCCTTAGAAGTCGGAGTGTCGTTCCACGCGCCGTTTTGAGTGATCAAGCGCCCGTCAGGGAGGACACGCTGGTCCGGCCTCATGTCGACATAGGCCAGCGTTTTCCGGCCGGGCTCGAAGAACCCTTCTTGATACCATTGCGGGACGTAATGGTTGTTTCTGGTGATCGACATCGCAGCGATTGTTATACGATACTACCATAAATTGCAGTCAGTTGGCGGATACGACAACAAAACGGCGGGCTTTGGGCCCGCCGTTTTGATTCCGATGGAAATGAGCGCTGGATCCCCGCCTTCGCGGGGATGACCGGACTTAGTTATCCAGGAACGACCGCAATTTACGCGACCGGCTCGGATGCTTGAGCTTGCGCAGCGCCTTGGCCTCGATCTGGCGGATGCGTTCGCGCGTCACCGAGAACTGCTGGCCGACTTCTTCCAGCGTGTGGTCGGTGTTCATGCCGATGCCGAAGCGCATGCGCAGCACGCGTTCCTCGCGCGGCGTCAGCGAGGCGAGCACGCGCGTCGTCGTCTCGCGCAGGTTCGACTGGATGGCGGCGTCGATCGGCAGGATGGCGTTCTTGTCCTCGATGAAATCGCCGAGGTGTGAATCCTCCTCGTCGCCGATGGGCGTTTCGAGCGACAGCGGCTCCTTGGCGATCTTGAGAACCTTGCGCACCTTCTCCAGCGGCATTCCCAGTTTTTCGGCCAATTCCTCCGGCGTCGGTTCGCGGCCGATTTCGTTCAGCATCTGGCGCGAGGTGCGCACGATCTTGTTAATCGTCTCGATCATGTGCACCGGAATACGGATGGTTCTTGCTTGATCGGCAATGCTGCGCGTGATGGCCTGACG
>CAISIV010000206.1 GCA_903885555.1 uncultured Hyphomicrobiales bacterium | reverse complement strand
CGCCGCCCGCCGGGCCGCGAAGCCTATCCGGGCGACGTGTTCTATCTCCATTCGCGCCTCTTGGAGCGCGCCGCCAAGATGAACGACGGCAAGGGCGGCGGTTCGCTGACCGCGCTGCCGGTCATCGAGACGCAGGCCAACGACGTGTCGGCCTACATTCCGACCAACGTGATCTCGATCACCGACGGCCAGATCTTCCTTGAAACCGACCTGTTCTATCAGGGCATCCGTCCGGCCGTGAACGTCGGTCTGTCGGTGTCGCGCGTCGGTTCTGCCGCGCAGACCAAGGCGATGAAGAAAGTCGCCGGCAAGATTAAGGGCGAACTCGCGCAGTATCGCGAAATGGCTGCCTTTGCGCAGTTCGGTTCGGATCTCGACGCCACCACCCAGCGCATGCTCGCTCGCGGCGCGCGTCTGACCGAGCTTTTGAAGCAGCCGCAGTTCTCGCCGCTGAAGATGGAAGAGCAAGTCGGCGTGATCTACGCCGGCGTCAACGGCTACCTCGACAAGTTCGAAGTCTCGCGCGTGCGCGCCTTCGAAACCGGCCTGCTGAGCCTGCTGCGTACCAAGCACGCCGACCTGCTCGACAGCATCCGCAAGAGCGGCGACCTGTCGAAGGATGACGAAGCCAAGCTCAAGAGCGCGGTCGAAGATTACGCCAAAAGCTTCACGTAATTCGGTGTCATGGCCGGGCTTGTCCCGGCCATCCCGACAAGTTGGGCACCATGCCCTCCTAAGCGAGATCACCGGGACAAGCCCGGTGATGACAAAAGCTAGAGACGGCTAAGGGCGACTGAGAAAAGATGGCCTCCCTCAAAGACATGCGCGTTCGCCTTGCCTCCACCAAGGCGACGCAGAAGATCACCAAGGCCATGCAGATGGTCGCGGCGTCCAAGCTGCGCCGTGCACAGGTCGCGGCGGAAGCCGCGCGCCCGTTCGCCGAACGCATGGATCGCGTGCTTGGTAACATCGCGGCCGGCGTTGCCGGTAGCGATTCCGCGCCGCGTTTGCTGGCCGGAACCGGCGACGACAAGGTCCATCTGCTGGTGGTCTGCACGGCCGAACGCGGCCTGTGCGGCGCCTTCAACTCGTCGATCGTGCGTCTGGCGCGCGAGCGCATCAACGCGCTGGTCGCGCAAGGCAAAGAGGTGAAAATCCTCTGTGTCGGCCGCAAGGGCGCCGATCAGCTCCGCCGCGTCTACGGCAAATACATCATCGAAGTCGTCGAATTGCGCGGCGTGAAGCAGATCGGCTTTGCCCAGGCGCAGATGGTCTCCGACAAGATCATCGCGCGCTTCGACAACAACGAATTCGACGTCGCGACCGTGTTCTTCTCCCGCTTCAAGTCGGTGATCTCGCAGATTCCGACCGCGCTGCAGGTCATCCCGCCGGTGTTCGAGCCGGTGGTGAAGGAAGCGGGCGCTTCGGCGGCTTACGAATACGAGCCGGAGGAAGAAGAAATCCTCGGCGACCTGCTGCCGCGCAACCTGTCGATTCAGGTTTTCCGCGCGCTTCTCGAAAACGCCGCGTCAGAGCAGGGCGCGCGCATGAGCGCGATGGATAACGCAACCCGCAACGCCGGCGAAATGATCCGCAAGCAGACACTCACCTACAACCGCACGCGTCAGGCGATGATCACGAAGGAACTGATCGAGATCATCTCCGGCGCCGAAGCTCTTTAGTATCCCGCGCCCGTCAAGGGCGCAGCTTGAAATAGATGTAACGAGGACGATTATGGCCACACCGCAGAACGCAACCGGCAAGATCACCCAGGTCATCGGCGCCGTCGTCGACGTGCAGTTCGAAGGCGATCTGCCGGCGATCTTGAACGCGCTCGAGACCAAGAACGGCGACAACAGGCTGGTGCTCGAAGTCGCCCAGCATCTCGGTGAATCGACGGTGCGCACGATCTCGATGGACATCACCGAAGGTCTGGTGCGCGGTCAGTCGGTCACCGACACCGGCATCCCGATCGCGGTGCCGGTCGGCCCCGGCCTTCTCGGCCGCATCATCAACGTCATCGGCGAGCCGATCGACGAAGCCGGCCCGGTGAAGTCGGACGAACGCCGCCCGATCCACGCCGAAGCCCCGGCCTATACCGAGCAGTCCACCGAAGCGCAGATTCTCGTCACCGGCATCAAGGTCGTCGACTTGCTCGCGCCTTACGCCAAGGGCGGCAAAATCGGCCTGTTCGGCGGCGCCGGCGTCGGCAAGACCGTGCTCATTCAGGAACTGATCAATAACGTCGCCAAAGCCCACGGCGGCTATTCGGTGTTCGCCGGCGTCGGCGAGCGTACGCGCGAAGGCAACGATCTTTATCACGAGTTCATCGAGTCCGGCGTCAACAAGAAGGGCGGCGGCGAAGGTTCGAAGTGCGCCCTCGTGTTCGGCCAGATGAACGAGCCGCCGGGCGCCCGCGCCCGCGTCGGCCTCACCGGTCTGACGCTGTCGGAATACTTCCGCGACCAGGGTCAGGACGTGTTGTTCTTCGTCGACAACATCTTCCGCTTCACCCAGGCCGGTTCGGAAGTGTCGGCGCT
>CAISIV010000205.1 GCA_903885555.1 uncultured Hyphomicrobiales bacterium | reverse complement strand
GAGCCAGCACGGTCGCGGTGGTGGTGCCGTCGCCGGCCAGATCGTTGGTCTTGGAGGCGACTTCGCGCTCCTTCTGGGCGCCCATGTTCTCGTACTTGTCCTCTAGCTCGATTTCCTTGGCGACGGTGACACCGTCCTTGGTAATGCGCGGCGAGCCGAAGCTCTTGTCGAGCACGACGTTGCGGCCCTTGGGGCCGAGCGTCACCTTCACCGCGTTGGCGAGAATGTCCACGCCCCGCAACATGCGGTCGCGCGCGTCGACCGAAAATTTTACGTCTTTGGCAGCCATGTGAAATTACTCCGGTTGATTTCTGCTGACGCGAATTAGGCGATGACGCCCATCACGTCGGATTCCTTCATGATGATGAGGTCTTCACCGTCGAGCTTCACTTCGGTGCCGGACCATTTGCCGAACAGCACGCGGTCGCCGACCTTGATGTCGATCGGGATCAGCTTGCCGGCTTCGTCGCGGCCGCCGGGGCCGACGGCGATGACTTCGCCTTCCGAGGGCTTTTCCTGGGCGCTGTCGGGGATAATGATGCCGCCCTTGGTCTTCTCCAGGGCAGTGATGCGGCGGACGACCAGACGGTCGTGCAGCGGACGGAACTTGGTCTTGGCCATGTTTTCCTCGGGTGCGTGACTAAAAATCTTGATATTGCAATATCTTAGCACTCGCTAAAGGAGAGTGCTAAATTGCTGCCCGGGACATATTGCGTCCTCGATTGGGTGTCAAGAAGGCGGTCTCGGGTCTGAACCAGCGGTATCCGGGAGCGTTAACCCACGTTTGCTATGTTGGTGGGTGACCCGGACGGGGGCGGGCGCTTGCACGGTCTGCCACGTCCCCGCAAAATTGACCTTGGAAACGCGTCTAGGAGCCCGAATGAGCCCTTCGAACCGATCCCGCCTGCCAGCCACACTGGCGATGGCGCTGCTCGCTGTGGCCCTTGCCGGCTGTTCCGGCATCAGCAATCCGTTTTCCTCCTCCGAGCAGCCGCCGCCGGCGCCTGAAGTGATGCAGACGATGCCGTCGTCCATCCCGCCGCAGGATCTTGTCGGTCGCTGGGGTCTGGCCGCCTATCACAAGGACGAGGACCGCGCCCGCACCGAAGCCGCCGCCGCCAATCAGTGCCGGCAGCCTTACATCATCACGGCCGGTCCGACCGGCGGCGTCATGATGCATCTCGCCGACCAGTCGACGCCGACCGAGCTGCGCCTCAAGGGCGCGCCGGGCAACAAGACCTTCATCGGACCGGCGGAAGACCCGCCGGGCGGCCAGCAGGACCGTGAGGTCGTCGGTTTCGACGGCCGCGTGCTCGCCTTGCGCTGGATCGATACCGAAGTGCAGGGCCGCTACGGCACCATGGTCTATGTTCGCTGCGGTCCCGAGGGCCAAAAGCCAACGAAGTCCAAAGCCGGAGCAAAGCCCCGTCCGAAGCCGAAGGCCGCGCCGAAGCCGGTGCAGCCCCCGATCCAGCGGCAGTAATTACAAGCGCCCTTCCCGCAGACGGGGAGGGCGTTCGCCGCGGCCGGTGCTAGCATCGTCGCATGACGTCTCCCCGCGATTTTTTCCATGGTCCAATTCTTAGAGGTCCTTGGCGCGCCGTGCCCGTTCTCGGCGTGACGCAGATCATCTCGTGGGGCTCGATCTTCTACACACCTGTCCTGATTGTGCCGCTCATCGCCAATGAGCACGGCTGGTCGATGACTTTTGCGATGGGCGGCTTCTCCGTGGCGCTGTTGGCAGCCGGATTGATCGCGCCTGCGGTCGGTCGCTCCATCGATCATTTCGGCGGGCACGTGACGATGACCGCTGGCTCGCTTACCGGTGCGCTCGGTCTGGTGCTGATTGGCTACGCCAACAATCCGGTCGCCTACTACGCGGTGTGGGTCATTCTCGGCGCAGCGATGTCGATGAACCTCTACGACTCGGCTTTCGCCACGCTCGGCCGTATCTTCGGCGCTGCCGCACGGCGGCCGATTACGGCGCTGACGCTTGCGGGTGGTTTTGCCTCGACCGTCGGCTGGCCATCGACGCATTTTCTCATCGAGGCGGTCGGCTGGCGTGGCACGTATCTCGTCTACGCCGGACTGCTCGCGCTGGTTTCCGCGCCGCTCCATGCGTTCGTCTTGCCGCGTCACCGCGCCGTCGTCGATGTGCCGAAGCACGGCGATGGCAGCGCGCCGGCCCAGGTTTTGCCGCCGCACGGACTGCCGTTCATCCTGGTCGCCTCGGCTTTTGCCGCTTACGCCTTCGTGCCATCAGGCCTGTCGGCGCATCTGCTGGCGATATTCCAGCGCTCCGGCATCGACGCCGGCACGGTGGTGTGGATCGGCGCGCTGTTCGGCCCGGCGCAAGTCGGCGCACGGCTCATTGAATTTGCCTTCGGCCGAAACCTGCATCCGCTGAGGGTCGTGCGCTTTGCGCTGAGCGTCCTGCTGTGCGCTTTCGTCATGCTGGCGTTCTTCGGTTTTTCGCCAGTGGTCGCCGGATGTTTTGCGCTGTTGTTCGGCGGCGCCAACGGACTGGTCACGATCACGCGCGGCGCAGTGCCACTGGCGCTGTTCGGCGCATCCGGTTACGGACGCTTGATGGGGAGACTGGCCGGTCCGTTTCTGCTGATGCAGGCGGCAGCGCCATTGGTGATGGCTTTTGTGATCGACCGCACGTCCGATCCCACGGCGCTGGCGCTGGCCGCAAGCTTTGCTGCGGTGGCTTTGGCTTGTTTTATTGTGATCCGTGGCGTATCGCGCGCATGATCCCGAAAAGTGGGAACCGGTTTTCGGACAAGATCATGCGCAATAGAAAAGCCTAGTTGAACATCGCGTCGATGTCGCTCTGGCTGGCGTGGCCGGGATCGCCGTCGAGTTTGGGACCGTTGAGCAGCGCGCGGTCGCCGGTTTTGTCAACGACAGCAATGTCCTTCACGGCAAGGCCGTTGAAGCGGTCGAGCATGGCCGCGACCTGATCCTCGACCATCGTCATCATGCCGATCACGCTTGAGATGCGCTGGCCGGCGAGGTCCTGGAAATTGCAGGCTTCGTAGATCGCCACGACCTGGTCCTGGATTTCCTGGGCGAGGCCACCTTCGTAGTCGTTCTTTTGCGAGGCGGTGAGCGCGCGGGCGCTGTCGTCGATGATCTCGACCGATTTCAGAATTTTCTGCGTCGCATCGTCCATGCCATCGACCGAGGCACGCAATTCGTCGGCGGCGCGCGCCATGCGGCGCTCGTTGCCATCGCCGATCATGGCGGTGAGTTCGCGCTTGTTGCGCGCGATGGTGTTGCGGATCTGCGTCAGTTCGTCGGTGAGGCCTTGTACCGTTTGCGCGGCGGCTTCGTCGCGCCGTTCGGCAAGCGCATGGAGCGCCTTGAGCTCATCGACCGCAGGGGCGCCCTCGGCCGCGCGGCCGACCGCGAATGTCTGCTCGATGCGGAAAACCTTACGCTGCACGGAACGCCTCCTCGCAACCCCAATTCGCAGGCCCTGCCGGATTTCTACCTCAACGGCCATTAACGCTGGGTTGCGACATCGCGGAACAGATCGTTAACCATTCCCGCTCACGCAAAATAAACCGTGCCGCGACGAAGCGGGCACGCCACCGCCATAATCCGGCTGCCGGACGCCCCGGTTTTACCAATCGGTGTCGGTTTGCCCCTGTAATCCGGTCTATGTGGCGTTTAATCGTTCCGATCTGTCTGTTGGGCCTGTTTGCGAGTGGTGCTGCGTCGGCTCAGATGCAGCCGCAGACGCCGCCGATGGTCGTCATGGTGCCGGTGCAGGAAACGCGCGGCAATTACGGCGGCGGCTTCATCGAATATTTATTCGGCGATCAGCCGCGCCGCAGCGCGCCGCCGCAGCATCAGTACATCGCGCCGCCGCAGGGTTATGGCGGTGCGCAGCCGGTGCAGCAGTATCAGCAATACGCCAATGCCAATCCCAACGTCGATCCGATGCTGGAGCAGCCGGGCTATCCGGTTGATCCCGAATTCGAACAGCAGGAAGTCGACTATCGCGGGCCCGAAGTGCCGGGCACGATCGTCATCGATACCCCGAAACATTTTCTATTTTTGGTTCAGCCGAACGGCAAGGCCATGCGTTACGGCATCGGCGTCGGCCGGCCGGGCTTCACCTGGTCCGGCATGCACACCGTCACGGCGAAAAAGGAATGGCCGGATTGGGTGCCGCCGCCGGAAATGCTGCAGCGTCAGCCACAGCTGCCGCACTTCATGGCGGGCGGTCCGAGCAATCCGCTGGGTGCGCGTGCGATGTATCTCGGCTCGACACTCTACCGCATCCACGGCTCGAACGAGCCCTGGACGATCGGTCAGAACGTGTCGTCCGGCTGCATCCGGATGCGCAACGTCGACGTCATCGACTTGTATAGCCGCGTGAAGGTCGGCACCAAGGTGATCGTGCTCTAACGATCAGGCCGTATCGCCGCCGCCGTCACCGCCGAAATCGCCACCAAAGTCTCCCGAGTCCGCGACGTCGACATTCGTGTCATTGTCGTCGGAATCAAGCAGTCCGGCACTGCGGTCATTGCCGCCGCGACCGGCGCCGATATCGTTGGCGCCGGCGTCACGCGCCAGATCGCTTTTCGATGCGCTGTCGCTCCACGGCGATGCCGATGTCTGGTCGCCGGCAAAGGCCTGGCCGCCGCCGCGATGGCCAAACATCGAACTGATCGAATTCATCAAGAGCGCACCGCCGATCACGCCGGCCGCGGAAGCTGCCGCGGTACCGAGAAAGGATCCGCCGCTGCCGACCTGGGGTGCGGGCGCGGCCTGCGTCGCCGGCTGCTGTTGCTGCGCGTAAGCGCCGCCGGTGTTCCAGCGCGTGTCAGGGCCGCCCGCGCGCACGCTCGGCACCGAGCCGCGCGAAGTGCCGCCGGTCAGGGCGTTGCGCATGGTGTCGAGGAAGCCGCCGCCGGCCGGCGCGCCTTGGTCTTCGCCGCTGAGTTCGCGGATGCGGGCGTCGGCACGCTTGAGCGCCTCATCCTGCACCAGTGCGGTCTGCACCAGAGCATAGACTGCGTTCGGCGCACGCCCGAGGCCATCGGCAATGGCGCGCTCGGCGTCGCGATCGCGCGGCGTCGTTTCGAGACGCGCGAGCTTGTCGAACAGCTCATCGACCAGTTGGCGTTCTTGCGGTGTCATATCGATTGTCCTCCCAGACAAAATTCACGCGAAGAACATCTAGGGAGCGTTTCAGCCACCGCTAGTGGGCTGGGCCAGAACGACGCCGTGTTCCGCCAGCACCTTCAGGAAAGCATCGGAGTTGAAATAGGCGAATTCATGCTCACGCAATGTTGTGAGCGGGTCGAGTTTTTCCAATTGAGCGTCGACAAAGCCCGGATGACACATAATCAGGCCGCCGTCGGGCAATCCGGTCAGGAATCGCGGGAAAATCTTGGCGAATTTGGCCTTCGGTGAGAAATCATAGGCGCCAGCAAAGGCCGGATTTGTGGCGAGGCCCTGGCGCTCCGCCCTGCGGCGAAATGCCATGCTCAGGATATCGAGCACGAGTGCCTTGCGGTCATGAAGCCGTCGCAAAGAGTTCGCCCGGCCGCATTGCCGCACCCAGGCGTTGGGTGCGATTTCGGCGACCGTTTTCAGGAAGGCGTCGCGGACCTGCGGGAACAAATGGACGTGCTGATGGCCGTCGACGAAGTCGGGCAGGGTGCCGAAAATCTTCTTGAACGCTTCAAGTTGCGTGGCGATCTCGACCGTCAGCATATGTGGCTGCAGCCGCCGCGACACCGCCGTCCGCATTGTTTCCGACAGAGGCAGGAACGAGCCGTCGCGCTTGGGCGCGTAGCCCGCGCTCATCGGCTTGAACGGGCCGGTCAATGTGAAATGCAGACCGATGGCCGCGCGTTTCCCGTTTGCATTGAGACGCTGCAGTGCCGGCGCTTCGTCGCCATCGAGATGCGGGGCTGCGACCATGACCGAGGTAGCGTTGAGCCGCCCGCCAGCGATCAGTTCGCGAATGCCGGCGTTGACCGCGGGTGAAATGCCGTAGTCGTCGGCGCACAGCCAGATCTGGCGCGACACATCTCTGGTCTTTTGCAAATTGTTACTCCGCCGCGCGTGATGCGGCCGTGCGGGACTTGGCTTCCTTCGTCGCGGTGGTCTCGTCGGCGTTTTTCACGGAATGCTCGGCGACGAAATAGACCGGGCGGCCTTTGATTTCCGACAGCAGCTTGCCGATATATTCGCCGAGCACGCCGATCATCAGTAGTTGTGCGCCGCCGATCACCATGACGCTGACGACCAGCGACGGATAACCCGGCACATCTTTGCCGAAGAAAATCGTTTCGAACAGGATCCAGCCGCCGAACAGCAGCGCGGTGGCCGCGAGTGCCAGGCCCAGCGCGCTGGCGACGCGCAGCGGCGCCACCGAGAACGAGGTCAGTCCTTCAATCGACAGGCCGATGAGCGTCCACACGTTCCAGGTCGTGACGCCATGCTTGCGTTCGTCCGGTTCGTAGTCGACGCGGATTTGCTTGAAGCCGATCCAGCTCGCCAGTCCCTTGAAGAAACGGTTGCGTTCCGGCATCTGGCGCAACGCTTCGGCGGCGCGGGGCGACAGGAGGCGGAAATCGCCGGCGTCTTCGGGGATCTTGTGGCGGGAGCGCCAGTTCAGCAGCGAATAGAATGTGTGCACGCCGAGCCGCCGCAGGAACGGCTCGTTCTCGCGATGCGCCTTGGCGGTGTAGACGACGTCGTAGCCGTCATCGAGCCAGCGCGACACCAGCGTCTCGATCAGATCCGGCGAATGTTGGCCGTCGGCGTCCATGAACAGCACAGCGCCGAGCCGGGCGTGCTCGAGGCCGGCGAGCAGGGCGGCCTCCTTGCCGAAATTGCGCGACAGCGTGACGACCTGGACGTCGAGCGGCAGGGCCGGCAAAGCTTGCGCGACGCGGCTCGATTCATCGCGGCTGCCGTCGTCGACGTAGACCACTTCCATGGCCAGTCCGCGCTTGATCTTGAGGAACCGCGCGACCTCGGCGATGCGCTCGTGCAGGGCGGGCAGGCCCTTGGCCTCGTTGAACATCGGGATGACGATCGACAGACCGGGTGTCGCCCGTCCCGTTGCCGCCCGGGTTTTCGTCGATTTCGCCGCCATTCTCGTCAACCTGTCGCTTTATACGTTCCGCCGTTCTATACCGCACCCGCGCGCCCCTGTCGCGCCCGGCCCTAAATGCTATGTAGGAATAATGATTCCGGCGCCCCTGCAAAATATTATCGACCGTCTGACCGTGGCCTGGCACGAGCGCGCCATCGCGCTCAAGGCGCTCAGCTTCGCCTTTGTCGGGGTCATCAATACCGTCATCGATTTCAGCGTGTTCTGGACCGCGGCGACTTATCTGCAATGGCCGCTGGTGCCGTCCAACGTGCTGGCCTGGCTTGTGGCGGTATCGTTTTCCTACGCCATGAACTCCTTCACCACCTTCGGTCCGGAATCCGGCGGGGTCTTGCGTTGGCGCGACTACGGCACCTTCATCGTCTCCGGCGTCGCCGGCATGGTGTGCAGCACCGCGACCCTGTTTTTCCTGTCCTACGTTCTGCCGGTGCTCGGCGCCAAGCTGATCTCGATCTTGGTCAGCTTCGTGGTCAACTTCTCGCTTTCTCATTTTGTGGTCTTTAAAGTGCGGCCGCCGACGAACGAATAATTGCGGCCGCCAGCCGGAGTGCGCGATGCAACACGACGACAATCTCAAAGCCAAGCTGCCGAACTTCGTCACGCATCTCGAATGCGCCATGACCGGCGAGCGTTACGAAGCCGGGCAGATCCACAATCTGTCCAAGGCCGGTAAGCCGCTGCTGGTGCGCTACGACCTTGCCGGTGTGAAGAAGGCGCTGACCAAGGACATGCTGGCCAAGCGCCCGCCCGATCTGTGGCGCTATCGCGAACTGCTGCCGGTCGCCGATCCTGCCAACATCGTCAGCCTCGGCGAGACCATGACGCCGATCGTGCGCATGCCGAAGCTTGCCGCGAAACTCGGCGGCGGCGACATCCTGGTGAAGGACGAAGGCCGCCTGCCGACCGGTTCGTTCAAGGCGCGCGGTCTTGTCATGGCGGTGTCGATGGCCAAGGCGCTCGGCATCAAGCACATGGCGATGCCGACCAATGGCAACGCGGGCGCGGCGCTCGCGGCCTACGCTTCGCATTGCGGCATCAAGACCACGATCTTCTGTCCGGAAGATACGCCGGAAGTAAACGTCAGCGAGATCGAGCTGCAGGGCGCCGCGGTCTATCGTGTCAACGGCTTGATCGACGATTGCGGAAAGATCGTCGGTGAGGGCAAGGCCAAGGTCGGCTGGTTCGACACGTCGACCTTGAAGGAGCCGTACCGCATCGAAGGTAAGAAGACGATGGGCCTCGAGCTTGCCGAGCAGCTCGGTTGGCAGATGCCGGATGTCATCTTCTATCCGACCGGCGGCGGCACCGGCCTGATCGGCATGTGGAAGGCCTTCGCTGAACTTGAAGAGATCGGCTTCATTGGCTCAAAGCGCCCGCGCATGGTCGCGGTGCAGGCCGCCGGCTGCGCGCCGATGGTCAAGGCCTTCGAGGATGGCGTCGAACACGCGCCGCGCTGGGAGAACGCGCACACGATCGCTTCCGGCATTCGCGTGCCGCAGGCGTTCGGCGATTTTCTCATTCTCCGCGCCGTGCGCGAGAGCGGCGGCTTCGCCATCGCCGTCGAGGATGCCGCCATCACCGCAGCGTTGAACGAAATGGCAAAGGAAGAAGGCTTCCTGCTGTGCCCCGAGGGCGCTGCGACCTATGCCGCCTACAAGCAGTCGCTAGCCGACGGCCGCGTCAAAAAGACCGATCAGGTCGTGCTGTTCAATTGCGCCAGCGGCCTGAAATATCCGTTGCCGCCGTCGCATCGCACCATCGACCGGCACAAACCCATCGATTTCGCGGCATTGTGATCGATCCGCCACAAAGCCGTATTTGCGACCAATCTATTCTTTGTTTTGCGCTCTCAACGCGATGGCTGTGTCGCGTGCGGTGCAACACGTAACGCATTTATTTTTGCAGCGCCGCGTCTTTGCCACGTTGCGCATCGCACCACGGTGCCTGCGCGTTTGACACTCAAATTGCGCGCCCCACACTATCGTCAGGACAAACGATTACTCCGGGGATTTGATGATGAAAAAATTTCGTGTCGCCGCCATTGCGTTGACCGCTTTGATTGCAATCGCCGTTGCAGGCATCGCTTCGCACTTCACGCCGAGCTTTGCACAAACCTATCCGTCGAAACCTATCACCATGATCGTGCCCTTCGCGGCCGGCGGTCCGACCGACGCGCTGGCGCGTGTGCTGGCCGACCGCATGCGCCAGACGCTGGGTGAAACGATTCTGGTCGAGAATGTCACCGGCGCCGGCGGCACTATCGGCGTCACACGCGCGGTCAAGTCCGCACCGGATGGCTACACGCTGAGCATCGGCCATCTCGGCACGCACGTCATCAACGGCGCGATGTACACGCTGCCGTTCGATCTCATCAACGATCTCGATCCGGTCGCGCTGGTCGCCAGCAATCCGATGATGATCGTGTCGAAAAACGACGTGCCGGCGAAAAATCTGAAAGAGCTGATCGCCTGGATCAAGGCCAACGATGGCAAGGTCACGGCCGGCACTGCCGGTGTCGGTTCCGGCGCGCATTTCTCCGGCATCTTCTTCGAGCAGCTGATCGGCACGCATCTGCAGTTCGTGCCCTATCGCGGCACCGGTCCGGCCTTGCTCGATCTCGTCGCCGGGCAGATCGATATCATCGTCGACCAGGCCTCGAATTCGCTGCCACAGGTGCAGGCCGGAAAAATCCGCGCCTACGCGATCACTGATCAGAAGCGCCTCGCCGCAGCGCCCGATGTGCCGACAGTCGCGGAAGCCGGGCTGCCGGAATTGCAGATCGAACTGTGGTCCGGCGTCTGGGTGCCCAAGGGTACGCCGAAGGACGTCGTCGCCAGGCTCAATAGCGCCATCGTCGAGGCCCTGGCCGATCCGGCGGTGAAGAAGCGCTTTGCCGAAGTCGGCCTCGATGTGCCGCCGGTCGCCCAGCAGAATCCCGAGGCGCTGGCGAGGCATCAGCAGGCCGAAGTGAAGAAGTGGTGGCCGATGATCAAGGCGGCGAACGTCAAGGGGAATTAGTCCCCGTTGCTGCTTGCGCGGCTTGGCACTGAATTGATACAGGGCGGATGCGCTTTTGCCGGGCGCTGGTCCTTGTGAGATTCACGTGCCGCGAAAGCCATTCGTTTCCTCCGCCGCGCTGGTCCTGATTGTCGGATTTGCCGTGTTGTTTATCTCCGGCGGCGGCCGCTTTGCCGTCGGCCTGACGCTGCGGCCGATCGTCGACGAACTGGGCTGGAGCCGCAGCGATCTCGGGCTCGCGGTCGCGCTGTTCTTGGTCGTATCCGCGGGTGGAATGTTCGTTGCCGGCTTTCTGGCCGACCGCGCCGGTCCGCGGCTGGTGCTGAGCGGCGGACTGCTGGTCTGCGCTTTGGGCATCGGCCTGATGTGCCTGATGACGGCGCCGTGGCACGCGCTTTTGCTGTACGGCGTGGTCTATGCGCTCGGTAGCGGCGCGGCATCCATGATCCCGGTCGGTGTGATGGTGACGCGCGCTTTCCCGCAGCGTCTCGGCATCGCCAATGCCGTCGTGATGTCCGGCATGAGCGTCGGTCAGCTTGTGATGATCGCCGCGCTGGCGGCGGCGATGCTCACGATGACCTGGCGTTCGGTCTATCTGATGCTGGGGTTGGCCAATCTGGTGCTGGTGCCGATTCTCATTCTCGCTATTCCGAAAACCACGGCGGCGGAATCAAAAGCGGCGCGCCCGGACGAGGGCCTCAATCTGCGCGAGGCCGCGCGCACGCGGCAATTCTGGCTCCTGCTCGTCATCTACGCGATTTGCGGCTTCGATGATTTTTTCGTCTCGACCCATGTCGTTGCCTTCGCGCAGGACCGCGGCGTCGATGCTTTTCTCGCCGGCAATCTGCTGGCGCTGATGGGGCTCACCGGACTGATTGGTATCGTCGCCGGCGGCGCCTTCAGCGACCGCGTCGGACCAATCTGGCCGACCGTGCTGGCCTTCGGCGCGCGCGTCGTTGTGTTCGCGCTGATCCTGATCGATCAGTCGGCGCTGTCGGTGGCCGTATTCGCGCTGGTGTTCGGCGCCACCTTCATGGTCACCGCGCCGTTGACGGTGGTGTTCGTCAAGCAGAGCTTTGGCAGCCGCCATCTCGGCGCGCTCACCGGCATGATCACAATGGTGCATCAGGTGTTCGGCGGGCTCGGCGCCTATTTCGGCGCGGCGGTGTTCGATGCCACCGGCACGTACAACACTGCGTTCGTCGTTATTGGTGCGGTGTCGCTTTTGGCGGTGGTGCTGACCTTGATGCTGAAGCGGCCGGCTTTGGCGCCGGTCTAGGCCGAAGCTGCGGCACGAACCATTTCGCGGCTGTCCAGCACGCGCGTTGGCGCGCCGTTGCGCGCCACGGCGATCATGGCGCGGCCGATGTCGGTGGTGGTCGATGCGTATTTCGGCAGCAGCCACATCATCAGCGGCGCCAGGGGCCGGCTCATGGCGTAGATCGCGTTGTAGAATTTTGTCTTGGAGCCGATGCCGTTCAGCGGCTGCACAAAGAACGGCCGGAAGGCGTAGGCCTTCAGCGGCATACGAAACAAGGCATTCTCCGCGGCGCCTTTGACGCGCGCCCACATGGTCCGTCCGCTCTCGCTTGAATCGGCGCCGGCGGCGGAAACGTAAATGAAGGTCATGCCCGGATTGTCGCGCGCGAGCGTTTGCGCGGCCGCCAGGGGCATGTCGTAGGTGATCTTGCGATAGGCGGCTTCGGTCATGCCGACCGACGAGATGCCGAGGCAGTAGAAGCAGGCGTCATAGCCCGACAGTTCCGTTTCGATGCTCGACAGATCCGCGAGATCGCCGTGCATCAGCTCGCGCAGCTTGGGATCGCGTTTACCCGTAGTCGAGCGGCCGATCGACAGCACAGACGTCACATCAGGGTCTAAAAGACATTCTCGCAGCGCCGCTTGGCCGATCATGCCGCTGGCGCCGAACAGAATGACTTTCATTGGCTACAGCCCCGCTTCGAGCTTGGCGTAGAGCGGATTGTCTTTCGAGAACACATAATCCAGATCGGCCACCGCCACGGCTTGCGCGCCGCGTTCGCGTAAGTAACTGGTGAGCGCGTAGACCTGATCGGGCGGGCAGTGCAGCGTCAGCATGCCCGACGAGGTCGGTCCGCCGAACGGCGTGGCGACGCCGAATTTCCGCCGCGCGCTTTCGACCAGTGTGGCATCGCAAGCGGCAAAGCGTGCGCGCACTTCGCGGAAGGCGCGGGCACGCGCCTGCGCGGCGATGCGGTCGAGGATGACGCGCGCAATATCGCGCTGGCTTTGGTCCCAGGCGGCGGTGCGCGAGGCCACCAGATTGGCCTGCGAGCGCAGGATAATGCCGTCGTCGACGATCTTGAGCCCATTGGCCGCCAGCGTGGTGCCGGTG
>CAISIV010000204.1 GCA_903885555.1 uncultured Hyphomicrobiales bacterium | reverse complement strand
CCGATCTAGGCCGAACAACACCGCGTCCATGATCTTCTGATAGGGCAGGGCGTAAGCAACGGCCTGGCGCACCTTCGGATTGTCGAACGGCGGATTCTTAACGTTCATGCCGAGGTACTGGATGCCGTTGGAGAACGGCGTCGAGATGATGCTGAGCTTGCCGGCGTCTTTCAGTTCGACGAAATCCTTGTTCGGCAATTCGTAGGAAATGTCGGCATCGCCGCGCTCCAGCAGTGCGCGGCGGTTACCGGCGGACGGCACCATGCGCCAAATCACGCGCTTGATCTTCGGCAGTGGGCCGCCGACCCATTTGTCGTTGCGCTCCATGATGACTTCGGTGCCGGCGTTCCAGGTCGTGACCTTGTAGGCGCCGGAGCCGACGGTGTTCAGCTTGGTATATTCGAGACCCCAAGGATCCTTTTCCGTGGCGTTCTTCTTGACCAGTTCGGAGTTGTAGATCGCCGGCACGACGACGGCGAGATCGGGGATGGTCAGACGGTCCTTCTTGAGGAAGTCAACGCGGAAGGTGTGATCGTCGACGACGACGAACTGTTCCGGCTTGGTCAGCGAACCGGCGCGCATCTGGAAGGTCGGGAAGCCGCCGACGGTGACGGCGCGATCGAGCGACCACTTCACGTCCTTGGCAGTGACCGGCGTGCCGTCCTGGAAGGTGGCGTTCTTCTTCAGTTTGAAGGTCGCCGACATGTCGCCGATGACCATGTCTTCGGCGAGTTCGCCCTTGAACTTGTCCTTGTCGTAGTAGGGCTGGCCGTTCGGGCCGGTCTTCATTTCGTGGGTGATGAGGCGGTCGTAACAATTCCAGGACACTTCGTATCCGGGGACGTTCGTTCCGACGCCGTGAATGTCGAGATTGTTCGGGCCGCTCTCCGAGACGATCAGAAGCGTTTCAGCGCGCGACTGCGCTTTCGCTGGCGAGAACACCGCAGGCGCGGTGACGGCAGTGGTGGCGGCGACTGCGGCCGACGATTTCAGAAAATCACGACGCTTCATAACAACCCCTCCGGAAATGTTCCTGGGAACCCTTCCGCAAAGGTCGTGCCAAGACTCGTAGGGATTGCGTCGCAGCTTTAAGGGCTTGATTCCGCGAATAAATAGACGGAATGGTCTAAAACAGCCGCTAAATCAGTCACATCCGAATTGCATACAATAGAGGAAAATAGCCTATAAATGAGGCATAAATATTTTGCAGCCGATTTTCAGGCCACGTCGCGGGTGGCGATGTGGACGCGATGGTGGCGGACCCTGTCCTCATCCACATCGACCCCCAGGCCCGGGCGATCCGAGACGTCGACGTGGCCTTTGGCGGTGGGGACCGGTTGCGCGGTGATGTCTTCGCCGAGCGCTGTGTGGGTCAGCGTCAACGCCCAGTCGATATTGGGAATGACGGACGCCGCATGCAGCGCGGCCGCGCAAGCGATGCTCGACTCGCCGGTCTTGCAGGACAAATTGACGCTCATGCCGAGCGTGCCGCACAGGTTGCCGGCGGCGACGAGGCCGCGAAGGCCGCCGAGCTTGATGGCCTTGAGGCTCACCCCGCGAGCTGCCCTTCGGTCATGATGGCTCTGGATGTCGGCCAGCGAATGAATGCCCTCATCGGCGCCGATCGCGATCGTGGAATCGATCGCGGCGACCTTTGCCATCTCGCCGAGATCGCCCGCCATGACCGGCTGCTCGAGGAAATCGACGCCGGCGCCCTTCACACCACGCACGTATTCGACGGCTTCCGCGGTGCTGAAGCCCTGATTGGCGTCGGCGGAAATAATCATGCCGCTACCGAGCACCTTGCACACAGCGCGCGTGCGCTCGGCGTCCTTGGCCGCTGTGTCGACGCCGACCTTGACCTTGAACACGGTAAAGCCCGCGGCTTTTTTCTTGGCCGCCTCGTCGAGATCGCCCTGGAAGCTGCCGCCGCCGATCATGCCGAGCAGCGGCATGCGGCTGCGCACCTTCGCGCCGAGCAGTGCATGCACCGGTTTGCCGCTGGCGCGGCCGGTGATGTCGTGCAGCGCAATCTCGATTGCGGCCTTGGCGCCATGATTGCCGTACATGCGGCCGTCCATCGCGATCAGCGCGCCTTCGATATCGGCGGGATCGCGGCCCAGCAGCGTCGTATTGAGAAAATGCACGGCAGAAACGATGCTCTCGATCGTTTCGCCGGTCATCAGCGGCGCCGACGCGGCTTCGCCCCAGCCGATCAATCCACTATCCGTCTCGATGCGCACCAGCACGTTGTCGGCACGGCGCACTTCCTCGCCGGCCATGATCACCGGTTTGAGCATCGGCAGGCTGATGGCAATCGGCTCGATGGACTTGATCTTCACGCCGCACCTCCGTCTTTGAAAAAATTCGCCCGCCGTCATGAGTCGATGGCGGCGGGCGGTTTTACGTCGATGCCCGCCTTACAGCTTGGCGATCTTGGCCTGCTCGATGACGTCGCGGAACATGGTGATTTCCTTGGTCACGCGGGCCCAGCAGGCGTCGGCGCCTTTGGCGGTCGGCAGGAAGCCAGCCTGATACAGCTTGTCTTTCATGCCCGGCGCGTTCACCGCCTTGAGCGATTCCGTCTCCAACCATTTGACCGCTTCCGGCGGCGTCTTGGCCGGCGCCAGCAGGCAGCAGTCGGTCGGGTAGATGAAATCCTTGAAACCGGACTCTTCCATCGTCGGCACATCCGGCAAATCGGGCCAGCGGGTCGGCGACGAGACCGCGAGACACTTCAGCGCGCCGGACTTGATGTGTGGCGCCGCCGGCGCCAGCGAGCCCGAGCTCATCTGCACGGTGTTGCTGAGCAAAGCCTGCAGCGCTTCGCCGCCACCCTTGAACACGACCTCTTCGAGCTTCGGCAGCTTGGCGACGAACTTGAGAACCGCGGCTTGCAATTGCGGCGAGGTGCCGATCGGCGGAGTCGAGACGTTGAACTTGTCGGGACTCTTTTGCGCGAGTTCGATGAATTCCTTCATGTTCTTTGCCGGCAACTCGGAGCGCACCACGAAAGTGTTGGGCGAGTTGGCGAGGTCGGTGACCGGGATGTAGTCCTTCAGCGGATCGTACGGGATGCTGTTGTAAAGCGTCGGGTTGATCGAGAAGGCGTTGGTCGCGAGCAGGAACGTGTAACCATCCGCCTCGGAGCGGGCGACGTAACCCATGCCGATATTGCTGCCGGCGCCGCCGCGGTTTTCGATGATGACGGTCTTGCCGGTGGATTCCTGGATTGCTGCGGCGACCATGCGCGCGACGATGTCGGACGGGCCGCCCGGCGTGTTGGCGACGACGATCTTGACGGTGCGGTCCGGATAGGCGGCAAAGGCCGAGCGGGTGCCGATCAGGGCAGGCGCTGCGATGCCTGCGGCGAACGCGCCGGCGCCCTGAATGATACGGCGTCGCGAAAGCGGGTGCGTGAATTTGCTCATGGTATCCTCCCGAATGTGTTGAATTTTGTTTTCTTATTACGATCGTTCCCGGCGAAGGTAAGCTATTGCGATTATTGGAGCAACGGCGTTAGATGCCGCCGCGCGCGCTGGCGGTGCGTGCACAATACAACCATGCAATTGACCGCCTGCCGGCGCGGTCGATCTGCCCGCTTTTCCACCACTGACGGCGTATTGGATTGGCCACTGAATGAGCGAAAGCGGAGCGCAGACGGCTGAAGTTTCAGCCCACGAAAAAGCTGGGACGCCGTGGCACGAAATCGTGCTGGCTAGCCTGAAAAGCAACAACGTCAAGCTCGTCGTTTACGTACCCGACCGCGTCTTCACGCCCCTGATTAAAGCCATCCACGACGATCCCTATTTCATCACCTTCGCCGCCACGCGCGAGGAGGAGGCCATCGGCATCGTTACTGGCGCCTGGATGGGGGGCATGCGGGGCGCCGTGCTAATGCAGACCTCAGGCTTCGCGACGATCCCGAACGCGCTGGCTTCGCTGGTCTGCCCGAGTCAGATCCCGGCGCTGATCTTTGTGTCCGAGCGCGGCACGCTCGGTGAATTCAATCTCGGTCAGGCCATGGTGTGCAAGACCATGCGGCCGGTGCTCGACTCGCTCGGCGTCGAAACCCACACCATCACCCGAATCGACGAACTCGCATTCATCATCGACCGTTCGATCAAGCAAGCCGTTGCAACGCTCGCTCCCGTGACCTTCATCCTGTCGCCGCTGCTGACCGGCGGCAAAGTCATCAAGCAGTGAGCGCCGCCATGAATACCAACATGACGCAAAACCAAAGCGGCGCGGTCAGCGCGCACAATGCACCCGGCGGCGGAGCCGCTCATAATGCAAAAGTCATGAACCGTTTCGAGCTGACCAAACGCCTGGTCGGCCAGCTCAAGCACGAGGAAGCGGTGATCGGCGGCATCGGTAACGCCAACTTCGATCTGTGGGCCGCCGGTCAGCGGCCGCAGAACTTCTACATGCTGGGCAGCATGGGGCTGACAATTCCGATCGGTCTCGGTGTCGCTATCGCGCAGCCGCAACGCCATGTCGTCGCGCTCGAAGGCGACGGCTCGCTGTTGATGCAGCTCGGCTGCCTTTCGACGGTGGCGATGCTGAAGCCGAAGAACTTCACGATGGTTTTGTGGGACAACGGCATCTATCAGATCACCGGCAGCCAGCCGACACCCGCCGCGGGCCATGCGGACTTTGTTGCGATCGCGCGCGGTTTGGGTCTGCCGAACAGCAACTGGGCCGCCGACGAAGAAGACTTCGACCGGTTGTTCGCCACGGCGCTCAAATCAGGCGTACCGTCTTTGATTGCCGTGCGCATCGACAACAAGCCGGGTGTCGGCGCCACCGACCGCGATCCGGTGCAGATCCGCACCCGCTTCATGCAGGGCATTGGCGCCAAGAAGTAATCGGCGTCGAGAATTGAGCTAGAGCCCGTTCTTGCCGGACTCCGCCATCATCGCCATACGCACCAGATCGGACAGGCTGTTGGCCGCCATCTTGGTCATCAGGTTGGCGCGATAGATCTCGACCGTACGCGGGCTGATGCCGAGATCGAAGGCGATGTTCTTGTTGGCGCTGCCCGCCACCAGACCTTCGAGCACCTGACGTTCGCGATTGGATAAGGCGGCCAGCTTTTCCTGAATGTCCGCCAGTTCGGCCTTGCGCTTGCCGGTGTCGGCATCCCGGCTGAGCGCAGAACGCACCGCGGTCAGCAATTGCTGGCCATCGAATGGCTTTTCGAGAAAATCGATGGCGCCGATCTTCATGGCTTCCACCGCCAGTGAAATGTCGCCGTGGCCGGTAATCACGATCACCGGAAGGTCGGGATTGGATTTCCTGAGATGGCGGAGCAGGTCGATGCCTGTGATCTCCGGCATGCGCACGTCGGTAACGACGCAGCCCGAATTGATCTCCGGCAGCAACGCCATGAAAGCCTTGGCGGATTCGAAGCCGCGTGACTTCATTCCGGCGGCCTTCAGCATGAACTCGAGCGATTGCCGGACGGCATCGTCATCGTCGATCACGTAGATGGTCTGCTCATGCTGCATCGTCGACATCCCCTTCGCTTACGACAGCCAGCGTGAAACTGAAAATCGTTCCCCCGGTGGGGTTGGGCTCGGCCCAGATCTTTCCGCCGTGGGCTTCAATGATGGTACGCGAGATAGACAGGCCGACGCCCATACCCTGCCGCTTGGTCGTGACGAACGGCTGAAACAGCTGTTCGGCGATTTCCGGTGCGATACCGGCGCCGCTGTCGGCGACGCTGACGCAGACCTGGTTGCCTTCGTACGGCGCTATCGAAATAACGAGTTCCCGCTTGGACGAAGTTTCCATGGAGTCCATCGCGTTGCGGATCAGGTTGAGCAGGACTTGCTGGACTTGCACGCGGTCGGCCAGCACGAGGTCGACCGCCGGATCGAAGCGGAACTGGACGCGGATACCGCGGTCCTTGACGCCGACCAGCGACAGCGCGCTCGCTTCCTCGACCAGCTTGGTGACGCTCTCGACCCGGCGCTCGCTTTCGCCGCGGGCGACGAAATCGCGCAGCCGGCGAATGATGTGCCCGGCGCGCATCGCCTGATCGGCGGCACTGTCGAGCGCGCTGCGCAACGTGACCGAACGGTCGTCGGCTGCATCCGCCAACATGCGCCGCGAGCCTTCGAGATAATTTGAGATCGCCGACAGCGGCTGGTTGAGTTCGTGCGCGAGCGTCGAGGCCATTTCACCCATCGCGGTCAGGCGAGAAATATGTACCAACTCGGATTGCAATTCCTGTAGCCGCGCTTCGGTCTGTTGCCGCTCGGTCAAGTCGCGGATGAAGCCGGTGAAATAACGTTGATCGCCGGATTTCATTTCGCCGACCGCAAGCTCCATCGGAAAGGTCGAGCCGTCCTTGCGCTGGCCGACGACGACGCGGCCGATACCGATAATGCGGCGCTCGCCTGTGTTGCGGTAGCGCTGCAGATAGCCATCATGTCCCTCGCGGTAGGGCGAGGGCATCAGTGTCCTGACGTTCTGTCCGATGGCTTCGGCGGCGCTGCGGCCGAACAGGCGCTCGGCGGCGCTGCTGAAAGATTGCATGACGCCTTGCTCATCGATGACGATCATGGCTTCCGGCACAGTATCGAGAATCGACTGCAGGTGCGCCTCGCGCGCCAGGGCGTCGCGCGTCATGGCGTTGGCGCGGCGGCGATTGCTATGCAGCAACTCGCCGCCCCAGGAAATGCCGGCCCCAACCATGGCGAAGGTGATGCTGCTGATGATCGTCAGGCTGTTGATGGGCGGCGTATCGGGCAACACCAGAAGTCTGGCCAAGACGGCCAGCGCGGTGGCCAGTAAACCGGGGCCCAAACCGCCAATGCCGGCTGAAATCAGCACCGCCGGCACGAACGACAAATAGATCGCTTCGTTGTGCAGCAACGGCTCGAGCAGCGCGCGCGCCGCCAGCGTCAGCGCCACGAGAATCGGCGCCAAGCCATAGTGCCAGATCCAGCCCGGCTCAACTGTAGAAACATGAGTAGTTACAGGCGCTTGCGCCATTATTGATTCCGCATTTTCCGGCCGCTCTGCGGGAGACCGATACCTCCGGGAAACCCCTTAGGGAGATTATCTGAATTTCGAGGGCCCGGCGCGAACGCTATCCATGACCATCGGATTTAGCGAGTTTGAGGACACCGCCATGCTCAACCAAACGATGGTCAATCCCGGTTCGATGCGCCAGCCCGCCCCTCGCTTTAGAGCGCCGCTTCCGATTGTACGGCCGCAGCCCAGCACGAATTCGATCGAACTGATGGGCGCGCCGATGCCGTTTGCCCGCAACGCGGAAATTTACGGCGAGAACGAGCCCGCCGAATATCTCTACAAGGTCATCAGCGGCACGGTGCGCACCTACAAGGTGCTGAACGACGGACGCCGCCAGATCGGCTTCTTCTATCTGCCGGGCGATGTGTTCGGCCTGGAAGTCGGCGACAAGCACAGTTTTTCCGCTGAAGCGATTGCCGACTGCAAGGTCCTGGTGATCAAGCGCAGCAGCGTCATCGCCTTGGCCGCGCGTCAGACCGACGTCTCCCGCCAGCTCTGGGAAATGACCGCGACCGAACTTCGCCGCGTGCAAGACCACATCATGCTGCTGATCAAGACCGCGCAGGAGCGCGTCGCCGGCTTCCTGCTCGAAATGGCCGCCCGCACGCCGGGCTGCACCGAGATCGAGCTGCCGATGTCGCGTCAGGACATCGCCGATTATCTCGGCCTGACCATCGAAACTGTTTCGCGCACGCTGACCCATCTTGAGAATACATCGGCGATTGCGGTGCCGACGTCGCGCCGAATTGTGCTGCGCAACCGCGCCGCGCTGACCCGTATGAATGGCTAACAGTTTCACGCTACGCGCCGAACGTTGTCCTCCCTGACGTGGTTCGGCTTACTGCCCCGGCACCACTTGTGCCGGGGCATTTTTATGCCCTTCGGTCATGACCATTTGGCGCGGGCCTTGAGGCCGGCGGCGGCATCGGCGGCCTCGCGAATCACCTTGTCTTCGTCGAGCGCGGTGAACTTGCCGCCACGCCGTAGGATCCGGCCATCGACCACGACGGTATCGACGTTTGACGGCTGCGCCAGCATCACCAGCGCATCGTAGGGATTGCCGATCGGCGCCAGATTGCCGTCGGTGGCGCGCACCAGAATGAGGTCGGCGCGCTTGCCCGGCGTCAGCGAACCGGTCTTATCGCCGAAGCCCAGGTCTTTCGCGCCATCGATGGTGGCAAGCTGCACCAGCCGCTTCATCGTCACCTTGTTCTTCGCGCCGAAGCGATGAAGGTTCACGGTGTGCAGCGCGCGCATGCAGTGGAAGAAGTTGCAGTCGTAGGTCGTGGTGTGGTCGACCGACAGGCTCAATTTAATGCCGGCGTCCAGCATCTCGACAAACTGGATATCGGCCAAGCGTCCGGCTTCGCCGACCGGCGAGGTCGAGTAGCTGACACCGTTCTTGGCGAGCGCGGCGCGGTCTTCTTCATTGGTGCCAAGCGGGTGGATCAGTTGCACGTCGGGGCCCAGAAGGCCGGCATCGTTGAGCGTCTTGATGCCGCCGACGCCGGAGGTATGCATGGAGATGGCAAGGCCGAGGTCGCGCGCCACGCCCCATTCTTTCTTCGCCATGTCGGGATTGATGCCGATGCGGCCCGCATTGAAGTTGTCGACGCCGCGCGAATTGATCGCGAGCAGCATCATGCCGTCCTTGCCGACCCAATCGCGTTTGGCGCGGGCGAGATCCTGAAGATCGATGGTCTTGTCGTTCGGATGCAGCGCCGGATTGCCGTAGGCGAAGCGGCCGCGAATGCCGCCGTCGCGCATGGCGCTCATTTCCGCATCGGCATGCGCCGGACTGCGCACATTGTGCGCCCAGTTCTGCGTGGTGGTAATGCCGGCCGCCAGCGACTGGGCGACACTCAAGATGACGCTGCGATAGCTGTCCTGCGGCGTATAGACGAGGCCGCAGGCGGCGGTGACCGGGAAATAGGTCAGTTTCGGATCATCGGCCTGCATCAGGGGCCGCAGCACGCTGGTCCAGTGATGCAGGTGCGTATCGACAAAACCGGGCATGCAGATCATGCCCTTGCCGTCGATGACCTGCGCGCCCGGCGCGGGGACGCTCGCCGCCACGGCAACGATCGCGCCGTCACGCACGTGCACGTCGCCGACCGGCAGGTCGCCGATGGCATCGTCCATCGACAGCACATGCGCGCCGCGCACCACGAATTCCCCGCGGGCCGGCAATGTAGCCGACGGTCCGGAACTGCCTTGCGCGAAAGCTTTATTAGACAAGAGGCTCGCGGCGCCGAGCGCCGTGGTTGCTGTCAGCATGGTGCGTCGATCGATTCCGTTTTTGTGCATTGCGTCTCTCCCCGGATTTTCCCGCTTTGCCAGCAGGTTTTTGACGGCCTGAAATCGCGCCGATCTTTGATTGAAAGCTAGCGCCTTGCAAATTCGAAAATCAATTGCAAAGCCTGCCCCCTTTGCTGCCCACCGAGCCGGTGCTACAGTCGTCACCACAGCGGCGCCAGACCGCGAGCCCGGGAGGCAACATGACGACGACCTACGACGGCGTGGTGATCGGCGCCGGTCACAACGGATTGACGACGGCCGCCTACTTGACGCGCGCCGGCCTCAAGATCGCGGTGATCGAAGCCAACGAACGCATCGGCGGCGGTTGCAGCACCGAGGAGCGTATCGCACCCGGCCATAAACTGAATCTGCACGCCAATTTCTACATGGGCATCGGGCATTGCCCGCTGCTCAAGGACCTCGATCTGGCGCGCTACGGCTTTTCCTATATCGAGCCGCCGGTGCAGCAGGCGGCGGTGTTTCGCGATGGCACCTGCATCACGGTGCACAAGGACCTCGACAAGACCTGCGAGTCGCTGGCGCGCTTTTCCAAGCAGGATGCCGCGACGTTCCGCGAGCTGTGGAATACCTACTGCATCGAGATGCGACCGCTGCTGGTGTCGCTGATGTACAACGCGCCGATGCCGCGCGAACAGATCGTCGACCGGCTGAGCGGGCCGAAGGCCAAGGAACTGCTGTCTCACGCCCAGCACGACCTGTTCAGCGTGGTGCGCAAGCACTTCGTCGACGAACGCATCCGCACGCTGTTCACGTCCTACATGCACGTCATCACCACCGAAAACGTGATGGGTTCCGGCATCGTATTTCCGGCGATCTTTGCCAACATCGCCAGCTTCACCCTGCCGGTCGGCGGCGCCGTGGCCTTGCCGCTGGCGCTCAAGCGCGTGGTCGAAGACGGCGGCGGCGTTGTCCTCACTGGCAATGCCGTGAAGGACATCAAGGTTGAAGGCGGCCGCGCCACCGGCGTCACGTTGTCGGACGGCACATTCGTCGGCGCCAGGAAATTCGTCGCCAGCGCTATCGATTTCCCGCGCACGGTCGAGATGGCAGGCGAGGAGCTTTTCCCCGAACCGGTGCGTGAGAAGGCGAGGGATTGGCATTGGGGCAATCACAGCCTGGTGACGCTGCATCTTGCCTTGAAAAATCCGCCGGCCTATCGCGCCGAGAGTTTCGATCCGGCGATGAAGAAGGCCTACAACATCTTCTTCGGCATGGATGACATCGAGCAGGTCGCGAGTTGTTTTGACGACTGCGCCGCCAAGAAATTCCCCAAGGTTCTGATGGGCAATGGCGCCTGCAACAGCGACTTCGATCCGAGCTACGCGCCGCAAGGCCGGCACACCGCGTTCTGGTGGCCGTTTGCGCCTTATTCGGTCGATGGCGGGCCGGAAAACTGGGAAAGGAACCGCGCCGACTACACCCAGCGCATCCTCGATTACTGGCGCGTCTATGCCTCCAATATCGAAGGCGACAACCTGCTCGGCACCTATCTGTTTACGCCGCTCGATGTCGAACGTCTGAACGCCAATATGCGGCAGGGCGCGGTGCGTATGGGGGCCTATGTGCCGAACCAACTCGGCATCAACCGGCCGCATGCGCTGATGCCCGGCTCGCGCACGCCGGTGGAAGGGCTTTATCTGTGCGGTTCGTCGTCGGGCAATGGCGGCGGCGTCAACGGTGCGCCGGGCTACATCGCCGCCAACGCCATCGTTGACGACCTCAAGCTGACGCGCAGTTGGACCCCGGTGGCGGCGCCGGAATGGAAGCATTAGAGCGTCTTCGAGCGAAGTGGGCACCGGTTCGCGTGAAGAAAACGCGTCAAAGAGCGGCGTCACAGTCCGGTTGACCTGAATCAATACTGCTAGCGGCCTTGCGTGGTCTCATGACCTTCAAACACTTGGAGGTCCGCCATGAAAGCCGAAGATGTCATGACCCGCGGGGTCATTTCGATCGATCCGGATTCCACGGTGTTGCAGGCCGCCCGCCTAATGCTCCAGCATCGCATCAGCGGATTGCCGGTCATCGACGCCAAGGGCCAATTGGTCGGCGTGTTGTCGGAGGGCGATTTTCTGCGCCGCCGGGAGACCAACACCGAAAAGCGCCGCTCGCGCTGGCTTGAATTCCTCATGGGCCCCGGCCGCATCGCCGCCGAATACACGCATTCGCACGGCTGCAAGGTGTCCGAAGCGATGACGGTCAATCCGCAGATCGTCGCCGAAACCGCTTCCCTTGAAGACATTGTCGAACTGATGGAGCGCCACCGCATCAAGCGCGTTCCGGTGCTGTGCGGCGGCGAGGTCGTCGGTATCGTGACGCGGTCAAATCTGATGCGCGCGATGGTCAGCGTCGCCCGCGCAGCGCCGCCGACCGCCACCGACGATATGGCGATTCGCCAACAGCTGATGGACGAAGTCCAGAAGGCCGAATGGGCTCCGAGCGCCACCATCGATGTCGTGGTTCGCGACGGCATCGTCGAACTATGGGGTGTCATCATCGACGATCGTCAGCGCGCGGCGCTCAAGGTCGCGGCCGAAAACATCCCCGGCGTCAAAGATGTGAAGGATCATCTGGTCTGGGTCGAACCGATGTCCGGCATGGCGTTCGATGCGAATGACGTAAAGCTGGCGGGCTAGCTCGGCGCGACTACCTAGTTTTGATCTTGCTCAACTCGGTTGGCGGAAGGCCGCAGATCGTCCTGTCCAATAACAATATTGGCTCTGGAGGGAATCATGTCAGTTGCCGCCCAAGCTTCGGTTAGCCCGAAACCGGTCGAAGTGCAGAAAGGCTGGTTTGCCTCGAACTGGGGCCTGCTCGCCGCCGCGGCAGCCCTCATCGTCATTCTGTTGCTGCCGACGCCGGAAGGGCTCCCGGTCGCTGGCCATCGGATGCTGGCGATTCTCGCCTTCGCCGTTATCATCTGGATGACCGAAGCGATCGACTATGCCGTTTCGGCCATCGTCATTGCCGTATTGATGGCATTCCTGCTCGGGCTGGCGCCGAACGTCGCCAATCCAAAGGTGCTGCTCGGCACCAGCGCAGCGCTGACCCTCGCGTTTGGCGGCTTTGCCAATACCGCGCTGGTGTTGGTCGCTGCCGCGCTGTTTCTTGCCGCGGCGATGACCGTGACTGGCCTCGACCGGCGCATTGCGCTCAGTATTCTCTCGCGCGTCGGCACGCAAACGCATCACGTCGTCATCGGCACGATTCTGGTCGGTTTCGTCATCGCGCTGATGGTGCCGTCCACCACAGCGCGCGTGGCCTGTCTCGTTCCCATCACGCTCGGCATCATCGCGGCCTTCGGCGTCAACAAGCGCGGTGCGTTTGCCAGCATGCTGATGATCACGACGGTGCAGACCGCCAGCATCTGGAACGTCGGCATCAAGACCGCGGCGGCGCAGAACATGGTCGCCGTCGGCTTCATCGATAAAGCCTTCGGCCACACCATTACCTGGCTCGAGTGGTTGATCGCGGCGGGACCTTTCGCGATCCTGATGTGCATCGCGCTCTACTTCGTCATGACGCGCATGATGCCGCCCGAAGTGGCGCAAGTGCCCGGCGGTCATGAAGGCATCCGCAAATCGTTGGCGGATCTCGGCCCGATGACCGGCGCGGAAATCAAGCTGCTGGCGATTTCGGTGGCGCTGATCGCCTTCTGGTCCACCGAAGGCATCCTGCACAAGTTCGACACCAGCACGACGACGATCGCCGCCGTGGCGCTGATGTTCATGCCGGGCTTCGGCATTTTGACCTGGAAAGTGGCGCAGCCGCGCATTCCGTGGGGCACCGTGATCCTGTTCGGCGTCGGCATCAGCCTCGGCACCGCGCTGCTGCAGACCAACGCCGCGACCTGGCTCGCCAATATCGTCGTCGCCGAGTTCGGCCTGAAGAATGCCACGGCCATGTTCATTCTCGGTGTGATGAGCCTGTTCCTGATCGTCATTCATCTCGGCTTTGCCAGTGCGACGGCCTTGGCGTCCGCGATGATCCCGATCGTGATTGCCGTGCTTAAAGGCGTGGCGACGCCCGGCATGAATGTCATCGGCATGACCATGCTGCTGCAATTCGTGGTCAGCTTCGGCTTCATCCTGGTGGTGAACGCACCGCAGAACATGGTCGCCTACGGCACCGAGACGTTTGCGGCGCGCGACTTTGTCCGCACCGGCTTCGTGCTGACGATCATCGCGATGGCGCTGGTGATGCTGCTCGGTGCGACCTATTGGCGCTGGCTCGGTTACGTCTGATTCTTTTGTTCGATTGCCGCAAAAAAGAAGCCCCGGTGCGAACCGGGGCTTCTCCGTAAGGCAACCGTCGTAAGGGGCATCCAAACGGCGGCTTCCAAACTTCAGTATTTGTAGGTGACGCCCGCGCCGATCAGCCAGGGATCGAGATTGACCTTGCCGGTCAGTGCGCCGACGTTGCTGGTGCCATCCCAGCTCGGCCGCAGCCACAGTTTCTTGACGTCGACGTTGAAGCCCCAGTGGTTGTCGATCATGTAGTCGAAGCCGATCTGGAGTGCCGGCGCGAAGGTATTCTGCAGATGGCTGTTGGTCACGATGACGCCGGCGCCGTTGGCGGTGTTGCCCGCCGTCTGACCGAAGAACACCGTGTAGTTCACGCCGGCGCCGACGTAAGGCTTGAAGGCCCCGAAGTCGGTAAAGTGATACTGCAGCGTCATGGTCGGCGGCAGCAGCCAAGCCTTGCCGACGTCGAGACCGTTGGTCGCAGCGACCCCGGTGCCGGTGACCTGGTGACGGGTGACGCCGAGGATCAGTTCGGCCGCGATGTTCTTGGTGAAGAAGTAAGTGATGTCGAGTTCGGGAACGAGGCTGTCCGACGTGCTGAGGCCGGAGCCGGGCACCTGATCGACGTTACCGGAGTTGCGCGTGACGACTCCCAGTGCACGCAAGCGGACCATCCACGGATTCCAAGGCTCGAATGCGGGTGCCTTGTAAGCCGGCGCCTTCACCGGAAGATCGCTCGCACCGGCCGGCGCGCAAATCACCGCGAGTGCGCTCGCTGACAGCAACGACAGCAACAAAAGTCTAGCACTTTTCATTAAACGCCCCTGATTACCCCAATTGTGTTGCGCGACAGGCTGTCACGCAGCTTTCGACAAATTATGAACGGGAGGTGGCGCGCAATTGATCTGGATCAATTCGGTCAATTCCGCAGAACAGATCTGCATGATCGCCGTTCAACGAACGGCTTAGACCGAAAAGTGCAGCGAATTGACTTGGATCAAGCCCGATGCGGAGGCCTCGGCGATATTGCCGCCGAGGCCTTTTGTTTCGGCACGTCAAACACGGATTCGCACCATGGCGAGTACTCTCGCACCTGAGAAAAATATGACCCTCGGCGAGGGAGGCTTGGCGCTGACATTTGTAGCGCTCGCGCTGCTGACGATTGTGATCGCGGCCAAGGCCTATACGCCCGAGTATGCTTTCCATGCTTACTTGTTCACCGCTGCCAGCATCGCGGCGGTATTTGCCATCGTCAACCGCTACTACACGCGTCCGGCCGAACGGCCGCCGCTGACGATCGACGGCAAGCCGAACTACAATATGGGCCCGGTCAAGTTCTCGACGGTAGCGGCAATGATCTGGGGTCTCGCGGGGTTTACCGTCGGTCTCGTCATCGCGCTTCAACTCGCATTCCCGGCGCTCAATCTTGGCATCCCGTGGACCAGCTTCGGACGCCTGCGGCCGCTGCACACATCGGCGGTGATTTTTGCCTTCGGCGGCAACGTGCTGATCGCGACGTCATTTTATGTCGTGCAGCGCACCTCGCGCGCCCGGCTGGCCGGCGATCTGTCGCCGTGGTTCGTCGTGCTCGGCTACAACTTCTTCATCCTGATCGCCGGCACCGGCTATCTGCTCGGCATCACGCAATCGAAAGAATACGCCGAGCCGGAATGGTACGCCGATCTGTGGCTGACCGTCGTCTGGGTGACGTATCTGCTGGTGTTCCTCGCGACACTGTGGCGCCGAACGGAGCCGCACATCTATGTCGCCAACTGGTTCTATCTCGCCTTCATCGTTACCATCGCCGTGTTGCATCTCGGCAATAACGCCAGCATCCCGGTGTCGATCTTCTCGTCGAAGTCCTACATCGTCTGGTCCGGCGTACAGGATGCGATGGTGCAGTGGTGGTACGGCCACAACGCGGTGGGCTTCTTCCTGACCGCCGGCTTCCTCGCCATCATGTACTACTTCGTGCCGAAGCGGGCCGAACGGCCGGTCTATTCGTACCGTCTGTCGATCATCCACTTCTGGGCGCTG
>CAISIV010000203.1 GCA_903885555.1 uncultured Hyphomicrobiales bacterium | reverse complement strand
GTGATGCCCATGATGATGGCCCAGAGGCCGAGATGCAGGAAGCTGCCGACCACCGGAAGCGTTGTCGGGTCGAACGGGATCAGGCCGAACAGATTGAACACGTTGGTCGGATCCGGCGCCGACAGATCGTGGATCCAGCCGAAGAACGGCGCGTGCCGCATTTCGATGGTGACGAAGAGAACTTTATACAAAGAGAAGAACACGGGGATCTGAACCGCGATCGGCAGACAGCCGGCCAGCGGATTGATCTTCTCCTTCTTGTACAGCTCCATCAGCTCTTGCTGCTGCTTGGCCTTGTCGTCCTTGTAGCGCTCGCGCAGCGCGGTCATCTGCGGCTGCACGGCCTTCATCTTGGCCATCGAGGCGTAGGACTTGTTGGCGAGCGGGAAGAACGCCGCCTTGATCAGCACGGTGACGAGCAGGATGGCGATGCCGAAGTTGCCGACCAGGTGATAGATCCAGTCGATCACGAAGAACAACGGCTTGGTGATGAAGTAGAACCAGCCCCAGTCGATCAAGAGATCGAAGTGGTTGAGGTTGAGCTTGCTCTCGTAGTCGTTGACGACGCGGACTTCCTTGGCGCCGGCAAACAGCCGGGCGTCGGCGGTCGCGGTGGCGCCGGGCGCGATGGTGCGGGCGTCGAGCAAATAGTCGGTCTGGTAGCGCTTCACGGTGCCGACGGTGTCGGCCTTGAAGTTGGCCAGCACGTGCGCGTCGGTCTGCGGCAGCAGCACGGCGGCCCAGTATTTGTCGGTGATGCCGAGCCAGGCATTGGTGGCGTCGAAATTGTTGACCTTCTTGTCTTCGATATCCTTGTAGGTCACTTCCTTCGAGCCGGCGTCGCCGAACTTGCCGATCAGGCCTTCGTGCAGGATGTAATAGCCCAGCGTATGCGGCGTGCCGTGGCGCGAGATCAGCGCGAAGGGGTAGAGCGCGACCGGCTTGTCGCTTTTGTTGGCGACCTCGTCCTTGACGGTGAACAGATACTTGTCGTCGACCGCGATGGTGCGGCGGAATTCCAGGCCCTGGCCGTTGTTGTAGGTCAGCGTCACCGGCGCGTTGACGGCCAGCGTGCCGGTGCCAACTTGCGTCCACACGGTGTCGGCGGTCGGCACGGCGAGTGTTGCGCCGGCGGCATTGGTCCAGCCGAATTCGGCGTAGAACGGCTCAGGCGCGCCCGACGGCGACAGCAGTACGATCGGCGGCGATTTCGGATCGACCGTCTCGCGGAATTTGACGAGGGCGAGATCGTCGATGCGGCCGCCCTTGAGCGCGATCGAGCCCTGCAGACTTTCGGTGGCGATCTTGACGCGCGGCGAAGCGGCAATCGCGGCGTCGCGGGTGACCGGCGTGCCGGGAACGGCGGCGGGTGCAGCGCCAGGCACGGCCGGCGGTGCGCCGGCGGCGCCCGGGACGGGCGCAGCGGCCGGGGTTTGGCCAGGTACCTGGCCTTGCGCCGGCGGATTGGTTTTTTGCGCCTGAGTCTGCTGCTGCGCGAGCTGTTCCTGCCGCGCCTTCTCCTGCGGGATGGCGAAGAAGTACTGCCAGACGATCAGCACGATGGCCGACAGCACAATGGCGAGGATGGTGTTCTTACTGTCGGTCATCGGGATCCCGTTTTGGCCAAGGCCTTATCGGCAATGCGCGCCCCCGCGTGCATCCGGCGCAGCGCGCCATCGAACTCTTCAGCGATCTGGTCGAAGGGCACCTTGAGCGCCGCCCGCCGGCCGACTAGCACATAATCATGACCGGTCTGCATGCGAGTGGAGGCAGACAGCCGCACGATTTCCCTCAACCGGCGGCGGACCCGGTTGCGTTCGACGGCGTTGCCGACTTTCTTCGAGACGGTAAAACCAAGTCGCACAGGACCGTCATCGTCCCGCTTGCGCCCTTGCAGCACGAAAGCAGCGGCCGGCACCTTGATTCCGGTCGCCGCCGCTACGAAATCCGCCCGTTGCCTCAATCGTTCCATGGAAGCAAACGTCGCGGGCTGAATTGGGGCAGTTTAGGCGCTGAGCTTCTTGCGTCCGCGCGAACGCCGGGCCGCCAGGACCTTGCGGCCGCCGACAGTTTCCATACGCGCGCGGAAGCCATGACGGCGCTTGCGTACGAGCTTGCTCGGTTGATAGGTCCGCTTCACGATTAATTCTCCGAAGGCGCGCCGCCGCGGGCGAGGGTGTCAAAGCCGGCCCCCAAATCCGCAATAAAAGCCCGAATTGGTCAGATCGGCACGTGTTTGCGCGGCTTATAAGGTAGGGGGCACAGCCCGTCAATGCGACCTGCCGACCGCCCGCCAACCCCAGCAATGCCAGCCACTTAGGCCCGATGGCCGGCGGCCTGGCCATCGTGGCCGGCAGCCCGCCCACCTGCGCGCCTGGGCTCAAATTGCGCTACGATTGCCCATGAGATTGCAGAGTTAAAGCCATGGCGGAAGTCCTTAGCCCCGATATTTGCGTGATCGGCGCCGGCCCCGGCGGTCTGGCGGTGGCCGCGGCGGCTGCCGCCTTCGGCGTGCCGGTGGTTCTGGTCGAACAGGGCAAGATGGGCGGCGCCAGCCTCACGGCCGCGATGCCATCCAAGGCGCTGCTGGCGGCGGCCGATCGAGGAGACGATTTCGCGGCGGCGCAGGCGCACGTCGCTCGCACGGTTGGCGCGGTCGCGCTGCAGGACTCTGCCGAACGTTTTGCCGGGCTCGGCGTGCGCGTGATAAAGGGTCACGCCGCGTTCAAGGACCGCCGCACGGTGACGGTCGGCGAGACCGGCATCCGCGCCCGGCGTTTCGTGATTGCGACCGGATCGATGCCGGCACTGCCGCCGATTTCGGGGCTCGAACAAAGTTCGTATTTCACCGGCGAAACAATTTCCACTCTCGGTGAACGTCCGCAACATCTGATCGTGATCGGCGCGGGACCCCACGGGCTTAAACTCGCGCAGGCCTTCCGCCGTCTCGGCAGTGAGGTGACGGTGCTCGATGCGGCGCAGCCGCTGAGCACGTCCGATCCCGAAGCCGCCGCAATTGTCGTCACTGTGCTGGAGCGCGATGGTGTTGTGCTCCGCAGCGGCGTGAAGATTGCGAAGGCCGATTGCGCGGTCGGTGCCGCCACGGTCACGCTCGAAGGTGGCGAGACAATTGCGGGGACGCACCTGCTCGTCGCGGCGGGTCGCAAGGCCAATACCGGCGGCCTCAATCTCGAAGCCGCGGGTATCGCTTTCACTAGCGCGGGCATTGTCGTCAACAAAAAGCTCAAGACAAAGAACGGCCGGGTCTATGCGATCGGCGATGTCGCCGCGGGGCAACCTCGCTCGGCGCAGGCCGCGCAGTATCATGCCGGGTTGGTGATCCGGCACGCGCTGTTCCGGCAATCGGTGCGCGCTGACAGCGATGCTGTGCCGTCACTGATCGGCACCGATCCGGAATTGGCGCAGGCCGGGCTCAGCGAGGCCGAGGCGCGCAAGCGCGGCCTCAAGATGCGCATTCTGCGATGGCCCTATCACGACAACGATCGCGCCCAGGCCGAGCGTGAAACGCATGGCCATATAAAAGTCATCACCACGACAAAAGGTAAGATTGTGGGCGTGACGATTGTCGGCGCGCAGGCCGGCGAATTGATTTCGATGTGGACGCTGGCGATTTCGCAAGGGCTGAATATCCGCGCCATGGCGGATGTTCCGTTGCCCTATCCGACGCTGTCGGAGATCGGAAAACGTGCAGCAATCGAGTATTTCGCGCCGAGTTTGACGTCTCCCGGAGTGCGGCGCATCATCGCGTTGCTGCGAATCTTTGGCTGGGGCTGCATTGGAAACTGTACTGACGAGCGAACCGGTATCGCCCGACGCGCCGCCGCCTCCCGGCGAAGCGAAGCGTGGCTTGCGCGTCGGTTTGTCCAGCAAGCTGCTGTTGCTGACCGTGCTGTTTGTGATGGTCGCGGAAATCCTGATTTACGTGCCGTCGATCGCCAACTACCGGCTCAGCTGGCTCAACGATCGCCTCGCCGCGTCCTATACGGCGGCGCTGGTGCTGGATGCCGCGCCGAGCGGCATGGTGCCGGAAAGCCTTGCGCAGCAGATTCTGGGAAGCATCGGCGCCCGCGCGGTGGCGATGAAGATGGGTACGCAACGCCGTTTGCTGGCGGCCGCCAACGTACCGCCTGTCATCGAACATGATTTCGACATGCGTGATGTGTCGTCGTGGCGCGCCATGGTCGATGCAACGCATACGCTGCTGTTCTGCCAGCCCGGCCACTTCATGCGGGTGGTTGGCAACGCGCCAATGGGCGGCGATTTTCTCGAAATCATTCTCGACGAAGGTCCGCTGCGCAATGCAATGCTGAAATTCTCGGTCAACATTTTGATTTTGTCGCTTGCGATTTCCGCCATCACAGCGACGCTGGTGTTTTTCGCGCTGCATTATCTCTTGGTGCGGCCGATGCGCCGCATCACCGCCAATATGGTGGCGTTCCGCGCCGATCCGGAAAACCCTTCGCTGGTCATCGGTGAATCCGGCCGCGGCGACGAAGTCGGCACCGCCGAAGAAGAGCTTGCTGCCATGCAGCGCGAGCTGTCGTCGATGCTCAATCAGAAGAATCGGCTGGCCGCGCTCGGCCTTGCGGTGTCGAAAATCAATCACGACCTGCGTAATCTGCTGGCCTCGGCGCAATTGTTCTCCGACCAGCTCTCTAACCTGCCCGATCCGAAGGTGCAGCGTTTCGCGCCGAAGCTGATGCGCGCGCTGGAGCGCGCCATCGCCTTCTGTCAGTCGACCCTGTCCTATGGCGCGGCGCAGGAAGCGGCGCCCGAGCGCAAGCAAATCGAAGTCGAGCCGCTGATCGAGGAAGTGCACGAGGCCCTGGGATTGGGCCTCGATGTGCCGATCCGCTGGATCGTCGCGGTGGAGCGCGGGCTGACGGTCGATGCCGATCACGATCAGTTGTTCCGCGTGCTCGTCAATGTCGCGCGCAACGCCATGCAGGTGCTGGAATCGCGCGGCAACAAGGATCCGGCCCGCGACCAGATCCGCATTACCGGCCGGCGCGACGGCGGCGTCGCCGTGATTGAGGTGTCCGATACCGGTCCCGGCGTGTCGGAACGGGCACGAACACATATGTTCCAGGCCTTCCAGGGCTCCACCCGCGCTGGCGGTACAGGTTTGGGCCTCGCCATCGCCGCCGAACTGGTGCGCGCGCATGGCGGCGATATCCGTCTGGTGCCGGGCACGATCGGCGCGACCTTCAGCATCAGCATTCCGGATCGGGCGGTCGATCTCAGCAGCCGCCGCGGCGAGCGCGCGCGGGCTTAAAGCCCCTTCAGGAACATCCGCCGTCGCGCGGTGTTCGTATTTTCAAGGGCACGCGACTTTTCGTATTGGATCAAGTCATGGCACCGCTGCCTGTGACGCTGCTTGCACTCGCGACCGCGGAGCCGCCGCATGTGCTTGAGCAATCCGCGGTCGCCGAATTCGCCCGACGCGTCTATGCCAAACCATTCGCGCGCTATCCGAAGCTAGCCGACGTTTTCGTCAATGCCGGCATCGAGCGGCGTTTTTCAGTACGTCCGCTGGAATGGTTCGATGCACCGCACGATTGGACCGAACGCACGAAAGCCTATCT
>CAISIV010000202.1 GCA_903885555.1 uncultured Hyphomicrobiales bacterium | reverse complement strand
GCCGACGTTGGGCTACCAGGACGACAACTACTCGATCAGTTCGACCGAGCTCGGGCTGGTTCGCTCACAAGCCATCAAGAGCGGAATCGAGGCGGCGTATGTCGTCAGCCCCGGAACGACCCTTCTGCTGTCCTACATGAATGAGCGCTATCGTCAGAATCTGAAGTTTTCAACAGCGACCGGCGGCGCAGCGGTCAACAGTGCGAACACCTGGCACGCCGACGTGACCGACAACATCCACACGCTCATGGCAGCGGTCAATTGGGCCGCCATCCCGGAAAAGCTGGATGTTCGCTTGAGCTACACAACGTCGCTGTCGACCAACAGTCAGCCGTTCAATACGGACAGCGGAGTGGTGCCAACTGCGGCAACCGGCGGCCAACCACCTGACGTCAAGGGGCAATGGACCCGGATGGAAGCCCTGGCGAAATATACCTTCGACAAGGACAGCGTTCGATCGATGGGCTTCAACGGCGATGCTTATGTGAAGCTTCGCTACGTCTGGGAACGCAACAGCATCAACAATTACGATCAAGACATCATGCAGGCCTACATGAACCCGCTGATCTCCAATACCGGCTTCATGACCTGGATGGCCAACAACAATCCGAACTACAACGTTCACCTGATCGGGGCCTCGCTCGGACTGAGATGGTAGCTTGATCGCCGCTTGATGTGCGCCAGCACAATTTAACCGGCTCGATCCAGCCGACAAAAGGTGGACTTTGACCTGTGTCAAAGTCATATTTTCACGTCGGCGTAAACAGAGACACGCTGAAAAGCGGCCGTCGAGAAGATCTTTAAAATGACAGGAGACCGGCGATGAAGGTGCAACGTATTTTGTTCGCGTCAGCGGGTGTAACCCTCTCGATTGCCGCGCTGATCGGCTTTCAGATCACCGCCGCTTCCGATCTGTGCGCCGCGGAACCCAATCAGCCGAAGAAGCCAGCGGCCCAAACCAGCCAGTCGAAAATGAGCTTCAAAGACGACGTGCTGCCGATCCTGGTTGGCCGCTGCATCAGTTGTCACCAACCGAATGCGCAAGGCACGCAGGCGAGCGGTCTGGACCTGACGAATTACGCAAGTATCATGAAAGGCGGCAAATTCGGTCCAATGGTCATTCCGGGCGACCCGGAGAGCAGCAATTTCATGGTGCTGCTCGATTGGCGCGCATCGCCTGAGATGCGAATGCCTATGGGCAAAAAACAGCTGTCTTCTTGCGACCGCAATGCAATCCGGTCCTGGATCAGAGAAGGCGCCAAAGACAACTAGACTGCAACGCCCTAAGCCGGGGCCTTACGAACTGCCAACTGCCGCAAATGGAGCAATGAAGATGTTTTGGCTAGCACCCTGGATTGCTGCGGCCTTTGCATTGTTTGGCCTCGCCTTGTTGCCGGTCGCCGCCTTTATCGGGGTCAATCCGAAGAGCGACGACGTCCTGGACGGCGCGCAGAATTGTTTGATCATCGCCGCCGTCATATTCCTGAGCTATGTGGTCGTCGTGCTCGGCAAGGAATTCATGCAGTTTCAAAGGCCGGCCAAATAAGTAGCTTCTTTAGCCGCTACCGGGCTCAGCTAACGCAGCGAGCTTCTGCTTCTCCACATCGCCCCGCTCAGCCTTCGACGCCGAGGCTCTTGATCGTGTCATTGAGTTGACGCGTTTTGTCAGGATCGCTCGCCAGCGCTCGCCGTGCATTGCCGGCGGCTGCCCGCGCCTGGACGCGGTCTCCCAGCACCATATAGGCCCGCAACAGCCGCTGCCATCCGTCGATATCGCCGCCGTTTTGTTTAAGACGATCGGCCAGCCGCGTGACCATGGCCCCGATCATGGCATTGCGGTCATTTTCGTTCAGACCGGAGGCGGCTTCGACATCGGCGGCACTAGGACCCGGCGTGGGAGACCTCGCCGCCGCCTGAGTCGGTCGCGCCATCGCGTGACGCACCGCTTCAACCCAGGTCGCTCCTGGCGGGGCGCTGGCAAGTAGCTCTCCCCAGATGGAATCGGCATCCGCCCGCCGCCCATCCTGATCGGCAGCCATGCCCAGATAGAAGCGCGCCATCACGTCCTGCTTGTCGAGCGCGAGCGCGCGTTCAAACGCGGCCTTTGCCTCGGGCGTCACCACACCGTCGGCGGCAGCGACCACCGCTTCGCCGAAGTCAGCTTCGCGCGACGCACTGCTGCCGTTCAGGCGGATCGCATTGCGCCAGGCGGTCACGGCGTCGTCGGCACGGCCGAGCCTCATATAGACCGGCGCAAGCACTTCCCACGCCTTGCCATCATTGGGACTTGCCTCGACATGGGCCTCGACCTGCGCGACGAGCGCTTCGATCGAGCGGTTCTCGGCAGCAGCGCCACCCCGCGACGCCAACGGCGCCCCTGGCATCTCGGGCGAGCCCAGCGCGAGATAGGACGTAACCGCCACGGCCGGTAGCAAGGCCAGAGCAGCGACAGCGGTCCAGCGCCGTCGTCCGGCTTGCGCGTTATCGGATTGCGGTATCTTCACCTCGGCGACATCGGCCGCGGCAATAAGCCGGCGCGACACTTCCACCCTGGCGGCCTCAGCTTCGGCCTCGCCAATCAGCCCGTTGG
>CAISIV010000201.1 GCA_903885555.1 uncultured Hyphomicrobiales bacterium | reverse complement strand
TTCGCGCTGAACATCATGCCGTACATCTCGGCCTCGATCATCATTCAGTTGATGACGACCGTGTCGCCGCAGCTGGAAGCCCTCAAGAAAGAGGGCGAGTCCGGCCGCAAGATCATGAACCAGTACACGCGGTATCTGACCGTGATCTTGGCGGCGTTCCAGTCCTACGGCATCGCCGTCGGTCTGCAGGGCACCGGCAGTGTCGTTAGCGAACCCGGCGTTTTCTTCCTGATCTCGACCACGATCACACTGACCGGCGGCACCATGTTCCTGATGTGGCTCGGCGAGCAGATCACCGCACGCGGCATCGGCAACGGCATTTCGCTGATCATTCTGGCCGGCATCGTCGCCGAGCTGCCGTCGGCCATCGCCGGCACGCTCGAACTCGGCCGCCAGGGTGCATTGTCGACCGGTCTGATCCTGCTGATCATCGTGATGGCCGTCGCGGTCATCGCCTTCATCGTGTTCATGGAGCGCGCGCAGCGCCGCCTGCTGATCCAGTATCCGAAGCGTCAGGTCGGCAATCGCATGTTCGAGGGTCAGTCCTCGCATCTGCCGCTCAAGCTCAACACCTCGGGCGTCATCCCGCCGATCTTTGCCTCGTCGCTGCTGCTGTTGCCGACCACGGTCGCCAACTTCAATGCTGGCGGCGGGCCGGGCTGGCTCACGACCATCACGACGCTGCTCGGCCACGGCCGGCCGCTGTTCCTTATTCTCTACATCGCGCTGATCGTGTTCTTTGCGTTCTTCTATACGGCGATCGTGTTCAATCCGACCGAGACCGCGGAAAACCTGAAGAAGCACGGCGGCTTCATCCCGGGCATTCGTCCCGGCGAGCGCACCGCCGAATACATCGACTACGTGCTGTCGCGCATCACCGTCGTCGGCGCGATGTATCTGGCGATCGTTTGTTTGATCCCGGAAATTTTGATCTCCTACGCCGCGGTGCCGTTCTACTTCGGCGGCACATCGCTGCTGATCGTCGTCAGCGTCACGATGGATACGGTCGCGCAGGTGCAGGGTTATCTGCTGGCGCATCAATATGAAGGTTTGATCAAACGTTCGAAGCTGCGGGGGCGGCAAAGATGAGATTGATTCTGCTCGGGCCCCCGGGGGCGGGGAAGGGCACGCAAGCTCTACGCCTAGTCGACAAATTCAAGATCGTTCAGTTGTCGACCGGCGATATGTTGCGCGCGGCTGTGGCGGCAGGCACCGAAGTCGGTCTGCGCGCCAAAAGCCTTATGGAAGCAGGGCAGTTGGTGCCCGACGAAGTCGTGGTCGCGATCATCGCCGACCGCATCGGCCAGCCCGATGCCAAGAACGGTTTCGTGCTCGATGGCTTCCCGCGCACCGTGCCGCAGGCCGCAGCGCTCGATAAGCTTCTCGCTGAGCGCAACATGAAGCTCGACGCCGTGATCGAGCTTAAGGTTGACGAAGGAATTCTGGTCAAGCGCATCGAGAATCGCGTCGCGGAAATGACCGCGCGCGGCGAGAAGGTGCGCTCCGACGACAATCCGGAAGTGCTCAAGGGTCGCCTGGCGGCCTACCGCACCCAGACCGCGCCTTTGGCCGATTATTACGCCCACAAAGGCATGCTGAAGGCCGTGGATGGCATGGCGCCGGTCGATCATGTGACGGCCG
>CAISIV010000200.1 GCA_903885555.1 uncultured Hyphomicrobiales bacterium | reverse complement strand
CGCTTGGTCAGGTCCAAATCGTTGCGCTGCCCGTCAAGTGCGGATCCTTCGCGGTATCGCAATTCTGGCACAAACGGTTTGACACCGATCAGGGCAATGTGTGGCTACGGGCGCAAGTCCGCGACCTGTTCTCGAACATGACCGCAGCATGAGCTAACCCTGCCGCTACTCCGTGAACGGTGTCACCTACGCCGGCGCGATCGATTGATCCAAGCTTGACCGTCACGCAAGCTTCACGAAAGCGTTCGCTTACTTCATGTTCTTCGTCAGAAACTCCTGCATCCGGCTCCAGGCCAGCGCGGCGGCCCCACTGTTGTAACTGGCGCGTTCATCGCAGTTGAAGCCATGCGCAGCGCCTTCATAAATATAGACCTCAAGTTCAGGCCGCCTCTGTTTGATGTCCTCGACTGAACTTAACGGAATGCCTTGATCTTCGGAACCGAAATGCAATTGCACCGGGCAGGCCGGTGTCTCGTCGATGAACTTTGCGACGCCGCCGCCATAATAACCGACCGCTGCCGAAAGGCCGGGCAGCTTGCAGGCGGCGAGATAAGCAGCTGTGCCACCCAGGCAGAAACCGACGACGCCGCAGGGGCCAGCATCCTTAATGTCGGCTTGCGCCGCGGCGAGGTCGCGCATCATCTTGCCGAAGTGGATGTTGCCGATATAGCTGCGCGCATGCGCTACTTCGTCCGGCGTATAGCCGCTCTCGAAATCGCGCACAAAACGGTCGAACACCGCCGGCGCGATCGCCACGTAGCCGAGCGCAGCGAGACGGTCGCAGACCGCGCGGATATGATGATTGACGCCAAATATTTCCTGCACCACGACGATGCCGCCCCTCGGCTTACCCACCGGGTCGGCCCGATAGGCTCCGAGTTTGTGCTGGTCGGTTGTGGTGAGTGAGAGCTGCTTGCCCAAGTGAAACCTCCGGCGGCGGAATGCGACTGCTGATCTCTTATTCAGCCTTGATGTTTCCATCCTTGATGATCGGCCACCATTTTTTGATCTCGTCTGTGCGGCCACGACCGTCTTGACCTCCTGTCCCTCACGCCGCAGATCCTCGAACATGCGCGCTCGTTCCTTGCGCCGACGCTTTGGCTTTTTGGATAGCTTGCCAGACGGCAAGGGAAGTTGCCGGCATAACAATCTCTTCTACCCCATACTCGCGTAATGCATCGGCAATCGCACTCATCACCACAGCCAGTGCGGGTGTAGTCCCGCCTTCCCCACCCGCTTTAATCCCAAGGGGGTTGCTTGGTGAATGCACCTCGACGATTTCCGTGGTGAATGACGGAAGATTGTTAGATCGAGGCATACCGTAGTCCATCAATGAGCCACAAATAGGCTGCCCCGACGCAGGGTCGGTGTAGCATTGTTCCCACATCGCCTGACCTACCCCTTGGGCGATCCCTCCATGGGTCTGACCGTGCACGATTAACGGGTTGATACAGGTACCAACATCATCGACTGCCGAATAGCGCACGATCAGAGCATTGCCAGTCTCGGGATCTACTTCCACCTCGCATACAACGGCCCCGTTCGGAAACACCGGATCATGACTTTCGTTGTTGGCGGCAGCAGCAAGGCCTTTTTCCGCATCGTGAGGCCGATCAAGTAGAGATGCCTCTTTCGCTAATTCAAAAAGATCGAAAGACCGATTTTTTTCAAAGGTCGATGACTCAGCCTGTCAAATCGCATCCAACTCCGACCCCCTTTCGCGTCCAATTCCGACCCCCTCAAGTTGGGTTAGAGCGGGCTTATCCATGTAGTGCATAGGAGGGCCCCACGG
>CAISIV010000199.1 GCA_903885555.1 uncultured Hyphomicrobiales bacterium | reverse complement strand
GGATGGCAAGCCGATGGAAATGGAGCGTCGTCTCAACTTGCTCTCCATGCGCGGCGCCTGGAAATGGAACAGCGGTCCCCGGGTCGGTGTATTCAACACATGGCAGCAGCGAGACCTCATTGCCCCGGCATCGGGCCCTGCGGTACAAACCAATTACAGCAACCGGAATCTGAACCCTGTTAGTTGGGCCGTCCCTCAGGCTGGAGAAGCGTACCGGTTGACCGTCAACGCCAGTGGCGGCGCAAGGTTGCGTCTGCAGTTGTTTGCGCTGAAGTCGTCGGTAAAACTCTTCGACAGCGGTGAACTCGAAGACCGACGAGTTGTTGTCTTCAGCTGGCCTGCCGAGCAGACGCGCGCTGTTGCGGTCGCCTATAGCGGTGACGGCTCGCAAGCCTCGTCGGTTGGTGGCAGCTTGGTGGCTGTCGATTGCACCGAGTCTAGGCGTTGACATGGCTGATCTCAACTGGCAGGCCGACCTTTACCGGTGCTCGGCCATCGGTGGCAAGTTGTGGCGCGAGCAATCGCTCTGGGCGATCTGGGTTTACCGGTTCGGACGGCGCGTGGATGCTCGCCCGCCTGGCTTGATCCGCCAATGGCAGACCAAGTTTTACTGGTTGCTGTTCAGGTGGGTGGAAACCGTCCTCGGCATCAGCCTTCCCAAAGAAGTCGAAATCGGACCGGGCCTGCGAATCTGGCATTTCGGCGACGTCTTTGTCAAACCACGCGTGGTGGTCGGGGCGGGCTGCACGTTGCGTCAGGGGGCCACCTTGGGGAATCGGGTGCCCGATGGCCCGGGCCCTAGGCTTGGGGATGGTGTCGAACTCGGTGCTTATGAACAAGTGCTCGGCGGCGTGAGGCTGGGATCCGGTTGCAAAGTCGGTGCGATGGCTGTGGTGTTGACCGATGTACCCGCCGGCGCCGCTGCGGTAGGCAACCCGGCCCGAATCATCATGGCGTCCCGATCGGCCGGTTCAAATTCGAAAGGCAATGAATTGCATCAAGTGTGGGGACCGATCGCATGAAGATTGCATACCTTATCAACCAATATCCAAAGGTCAGCCACACCTTCATCCGGCGCGAGATCATGGCCCTTGAGCGCTTGGGTTTTCCTATCACCAGGCTGGCCGTGAGAGGTTGGTCTGAGGTGGCGCCGGACCTCGAGGATCAAGCGGAGCAGGCCAAGACCCGTTATCTGCTGCAGGGTGGTGCCCTGGCGTTGGTCTGGGCTTCAGTACAAACCCTTTTTTCCGCGCCAGGCCGCTGGCTTTCTGCGTTGGCGCTGGCATTGCAGATGTCGCGCCGTGCCGACCGGCCTTGGCCCATACACCTGATCTATTTCGCTGAAGCCTGTCTTGCGCTGCGCTGGCTGCGCGAAGTCAAGGCGACGCATCTGCATGCCCATTTCGGTACTAACGCGGCCGAGGTGGCGATGTTGGTCAATGCAATGGGTGGCCCACTCTATAGCTTCACAGTGCACGGGCCAGACGAATTCGACAAGCCGGAGTCCTTGCATCTACGCGAGAAAATCGGTCGTGCAAGCTTTGTGATCGCTATCACTTTCTATTGCCGCAGCCAGCTCTATCGCTGGATGGACGCTTCGCAATGGGGAAAGGTCAAGTTAGTGCGTTGTGGCCTAGAACGCGCCTTTCATGAAATAACCGCTCCTCCGCCCACAGGCCATCGCCTTGTATGCGTTGGTCGCCTCAGCGGTGCAAAGGGGCACCTGCTGTTGATCGAAGCCGCCGGCTTGCTTGCAGCACAGGGTCTTGACTTCGAGTTGGTGCTGGCGGGTGACGGCGAACAGAGGCCGCTGATCGAAGCCAGGGTTGCCGAGTTGGGCCTTCAAAAGAATGTCCGCATTACCGGCTGGATCACTAGCACCCAGGTGCGAGACGAAATCATCGGGGCGCGAGCCCTCGTTTTGTCGAGTTTTGCAGAAGGGCTACCCATCGTTTTGATTGAAGCGATGGCTTTGAATCGACCGGTCGTAACGACCTGGATCGCCGGAATTCCTGAACTGGTGCGCCACGGCGAACACGGCTGGATGTTCCCTCCTGGGAATGCTCAAGCCTGCGCCGATGCAATGAGCGCCTGTCTGACATGCTCGCATGAGGTACTGGCGCGCATGGGTGAGGCCGCCCACTCACGCATGCTCGAACGCCATTCGATCGATATTGAGGCGACAAAGCTGGCTGGATATTTTCGTGACACGCATAAAACGGTGAGTGATAGGCGGCAAGCTGTAAGTGGATAAGAAAGCAATGAGTCTAATAAAAATATTTCATTTTTTATCGCGGCACCGAATTTCACCGCTTAAGAAATCTTGTAAACAAATCAAGAATTTCCTTCGCTAAAAACTCAATGCGGCAGGCAGTGGTTACATTATTAAACGAATAATAAATGAAAATGCTTGACACCGGCGGCAAGAATCGCTGGCGCCGAATAGTTGGCGCCGTTCGCATCGTGCATGGGCGACAGGACGAGCAGGAACTAATCGCAGAAATGGCTTCGGTTCCGGATGTATTCGTACTCTGTTTCATCAACGCCTATGGTATGAATTCAATCGTAAACGACGCCGAATATTTTTATTCGTTACTCGAAGCCGATATTATTCTGCGTGACGGTTCCGGCATGGCGATATTGTATTACTGCAGCGGGCGCGCTGCGGGGTTGAACATGAACGGTACTGATCTTATTCCGAAGATTCTTGCCGCTTTTCACGGCCAGCGTGTCGCCTTGTGGGGAACCGAAGAACCTTACCTTGGCGCGGCGGCTAGGTACTGCGAGACAGAGTTAGGCGTAAGCGTAGTCTCGCGCGAAAATGGATTTCATGAAATAGACTTCTATCGGCGTCTTGCAGTTTCGACGCAACCGAATTTGATTTTGCTTGGAATGGGGATACCAAAGCAGGAAATTTTGGCGCGAGCGTTGCGATCGACAGCCGGGCTGTCTTCGCTGATAGTCTGCGGGGGGGCGATCATCGATTTCCTCGGGGGCAAAGAGCCGCGCGCGCCAGAATGGATGCGCCGCCTTG
>CAISIV010000198.1 GCA_903885555.1 uncultured Hyphomicrobiales bacterium | reverse complement strand
TTGGCCAGCGCCCCGAAGTTGAGATTGGCTGCCAGTTGTTCTGCTGCCGAAACCATCTGTCGCTCCTGGCCCCCGCCCGTACCGACCCGCTGCCGGGTTTCGCAAGCTCTAGATAGGCACTCCGTCTCAAACTTTAAGCCGGCGGGCCTGCGGCCAACCGGCTCATCAAGCCAAAATTACTCGGCTTTGGCCTTCGGCTTGGCGCCCTTGGCCGCATCCGCCGCCGCCATGCGCTTGTTCTTGCCGCGCGGCTCTTCGTCGGCTTCCTTCTTCGGCGCCAGGATCTTCACGCTGCCGCCGGCCTTCTCGACCGCTTCGATCGCGGACTTGGAGGCGCCGTGAACGGCGAAATTGACCTTGGCCTTGAGTTCCCCATTACCAAGCAGCTTCACGCCACCCTTCTCACGACGCATCAGGCCGGCTTTGATCATCGCCGCGCCGTCAACCGGCGCCTTGATGTCGATGAGGCCGGCGTCGATCGCCGCCTGCACCTTGCCGAGATTGGTTTCGTTGAGCTTGACCGCGAACGAGGTGTTGCGGAAGCCGCGCTTGGGCAGACGACGATGCAGCGGCATCTGGCCGCCTTCGAAGCCCTTGATGCGCACGCCCGAACGCGCGGTCTGGCCCTTGCCGCCGCGGCCGCCGGTCTTGCCCATGCCGGAGCCGATGCCACGGCCGATGCGCATGCGATTCTTGCGCGAACCCGGGTTGTCGGCGATCTGGTTGAGTTTCATTGCAGTCGTCCTTTAAACGTACCTACTCGCCGCCTACTTGGCGTCGACGATGCGCACCAGATGATTGAGCTTGCGGATCATGCCGTGAGTCTGCGGCGTATCCGGCAGCTCGCTGGTGCGGCCGATCTTGTTCAGCTTGAGCCCGATCAGCGTTTCGCGCTGGTCATGGTGACGGCGCGCGGGGCTCGCCACCTGCTCGATTTTGATCGTCTTCTTGGCAGCCATGATCCTGATCCTTAGTCAGCTGCTTGTTCGGCATCGGCGCCCTGACGGCGCGACTGCAGCGTGGAAACCTTCAGGCTGCGGCGTCCGGCGACCGAACGCGGCGAATCCTGATGCTTGAGCGCGTCGAAGGTCGCGCGCACGACGTTGTATGGGTTCGACGAACCGAGCGACTTGGCGACGACGTCCTGGATGCCCAGCGTCTCGAACACGGCGCGCATCGGGCCACCGGCGATGATGCCGGTGCCGGGAGGCGCCGCGCGCAGGAACACCTTGCCTGCGCCGTGACGGCCCATCACGTCGTGATGCAGCGTGCGGCCTTCGCGCAGCGCGACGCGGGTCAGCGCGCGCTTGGCGGCGTCGGTCGCCTTGCGGATGGCTTCCGGCACTTCGCGCGCCTTGCCGTGTCCGAAGCCGGCGCGGCCCTTCTGGTCGCCGACGATGACGAGAGCTGCGAACGCAAAGCGCTTGCCGCCCTTCACCACCTTGGCCACACGATTGATGTGGACCAACTTGTCGGTGAACTCGCTGTCGCGCTCTTCGCGGCCGCCACGTTCGCGGCGCTGTTCTCGTCGGGGTTCATTCGCCATTTGTTTTTATCCGTTAGAAGTTGAGTCCGCCTTCGCGCGCAGCTTCGGCCAGCGCCTTGATGCGTCCGTGATAGAGATAGCTGCCGCGGTCGAACACCACGTCCTTGATGCCATTTTCCTTGGCGCGTTCGGCGATCAGCTTGCCGACAGCCTTGGCGGCCTCGATGTTGGCACCCGTCTTGGAGCCTTCACGCATCTTCTTCTCGAGCGACGAGGCGGCCGCGACGGTCACGCCCTTCTCGTCATCGATCAGCTGAGCATGAATATGCTGCGACGAACGGAACACCGAAAGCCGTGCGCGTCCGCGCGCGGCCAACTTGATCTTGCGCCGTATTGAAGCGGTCCGCCGTGCGGTCCGGTCACTGAGTCTAGACATGGCTTGCGCCCTCTACTTCTTCTTGCCTTCCTTACGGAAGATGTATTCGCCGGCGTACTTCACACCCTTGCCCTTGTAGGGCTCGGGCGGACGATAGCCGCGGATTTCGGCGGCCACCTGGCCAACCTTTTGCTTATCGATCCCGGTGATCACGATTTCGGTCGGCTTCGGCGTCACGATGGCGATGCCTTCCGGAATCTTGAAATTCACGTCGTGCGAGAAACCGAGCTGGAGGTTGAGGCTCTTGCCCTGCACCGCGGCGCGATAACCGACGCCGGTGATCTCGAGCTTCTCTTCGAAGCCCTTGGTCACGCCGTTGATCAGGTTCGAGACGAGCGTCCGCGACGTACCCCACAGCGAACGGGCACGCTTGCCGTCGCCGCGCGGTTCGATCTTGAACGCGCCCTTGTCCATGGTGACGATGACGTCGTCGGACAGCACAAGCTGCAGAGCCCCTTTCGGACCCTTCACCTTGACGGTCTGGCCTTCCACGTTGGCGGTGACGCCGGTGGGGACCGAGACTGCTTTGTTACCAATGCGCGACATTTAGAACACCGTGCAGATGATTTCGCCGCCGACATTGGCGTCGCGAGCGGCATGGTCGGCCATAACGCCCTTCGGGGTCGACAGAATGGCGACACCGAGACCGTTATTGATGCGCGGAAGCGCCTTGACCGAAGCGTAAACCCGGCGGCCGGGCTTGGAGATGCGTTCGATTTCGCGGATCACGGGCTCGCCGTCGAAGTACTTGAGCTCGATCTCGAGTTCGCTGCGGCCGTTGGCATGCGCCACGCTGGCGTAGCCGCGGATGTAGCCTTCGGTCTTGAGGACTTCGGCAACGCGTTCGCGCTGCTTGGAGCCCGGCATCGACACCTTGGACTTGGCGCGCATCTGCGCATTGCGGATGCGGGTGATCATATCGCCGATCGGATCGTTTACCATTGTGCCCTCACCAGCTCGACTTCACGAGGCCGGGAATCAGGCCCTTGGAACCGAGCTCGCGCAGCGCGATACGGCTGAGTTTATGCTTGCGGTAGAAGGCGCGCGGACGGCCCGTGAGTTCGCAACGGTTGCGAATGCGGGTCTTCGACGAATTGCGCGGCAACTCGGCGAGCTTCAGGGTGGCGGCGAACCGCTCTTCCATCGGCAGGCTCTTGTCGCGGGCGATCGCCTTCAAGCGCGCACGGCGCGGGCCGAATGTCTTCGACATCCGCTTCCGCCGGTTGTTCTTCTCGATCGAACTCTTCTTCGCCATCTAGTTAGCTCCTTATTTCCGCGTTTGAGTGACCGTTGAGGTCCCTCACTGCCGGAACGGGAAGTTGAATGCAGTCAGCAGCGCGCGGGCTTCTTCGTCGTTACGCGCGGTCGTGCAAACGGTGATGTCCATACCCCAGGTGTCGACGACCTTGTCGAAGTCGATTTCCGGGAAAATGGTGTATTCCTTGATGCCGATGCTGTAGTTGCCGCGGCCATCGAAGCTCTTCGGATTGAGCCCGCGGAAATCGCGGATGCGCGGCAGCGAGATGTTCACCAGGCGGTCGAGGAAGTCGTACATGCGCGTCTTGCGCAGCGTGACCTTACAACCGATGGCCTGGCCATCGCGCAGCTTGTAGTTCGCGATCGACTTGCGCGACATCGTGATCACGGCTTTCTGACCGGCGATCTGAGACAGGTCGGCGGCAGCCGAGTCGACCTTCTTGCGGTCGGCAACGCCCTCGCCGATGCCCATGTTGAGCACCACTTTCGTGATCATTGGCACTTGCATGACGTTCTTGTAGCCGAACTGCTTGGTCATCTCGGCGCGGATGACCTCATCGTAGTTCTGGCGCAGACGAGCCTTGTAGTCGGAAGCCACGCGCGGCTTCTTGACCTTCGGCGCGTCGCCGGCGGCCGGCTTTGCATCCTTGGGCGCCTTCGGCTTTTTCGGTTCGGTATTGGTCTGGGTATCAGCCATCGATCTCGACTCCGGAACGCTTAGCGACGCGCACTTTTTTGCGGTCATCGCCTTCGCCGACGAATTTGAACCCGACGCGGGTAGCCTTGCCGTCCTTGGGATCGGCAAGCGCCAGGTTGGAAAGATGGATCGTGCTCTCTTTCGAGATGATCCCGCCTTCCTGCTGCGCCGTCTGGCGCTGGTGGCGCTTGACGATGTTGACGCCGCGCACGATGGCGCGAGCATCGGCCGGACGCACTTCGACGACTTCGCCGGTGCGGCCCTTATCGCGGCCGGTCAACACGATAACCTTGTCGCCTTTGCGGATTTTTGCGGCCATCACAGCACCTCCGGCGCAAGCGAAATGATCTTCATGTGGTTCTTGGCGCGCAGTTCGCGCGGCACGGGCCCGAAGATACGGGTGCCGACCGGCTCCATCTGCGCGGTGATCAACACGGCGGCGTTACGGTCGAAGCGGATGACCGAACCGTCGGCGCGCTTGATGTCCTTGCGGATACGAACGACGACGGCCTTCATGACCTCGCCCTTCTTCACGCGGCCGCGCGGGATCGCTTCCTTCACCGAGACGACGATGACGTCGCCGATGGTGGCGTACTTCCGCTTCGAACCGCCGAGCACCTTGATGCACATGACGCGGCGCGCACCGGAATTGTCCGCTACGTCGAGGTTGGTTTGCATCTGAATCATGATGCGGCTCTTTCTGTAGGCTTAAACGGCATGACGCCTATTGAACTTTCTGCTTCTTCTCGCCGCGGACCACTTCCCAGCACTTCAGCTTGGACAGCGGACGACGCTCTTCGATCCACACCTGGTCACCGACCGAGTACTGGTTGGTTTCGTCGTGCGCGTGATACTTCTTCGAACGGCGAATGACTTTCTTCATCGTCGCGTGGGCAAAACGCCGGTCAACTCGCACGACCACGGTCTTGGCCTGCTTGTCGCTGACGACGACGCCCTGAAGCGTACGTTTCGGCATTTAGGACCCCTGCTTCTTAGACTTGTTAGGTTTGTTACCCTTGGCTCGCGCCGCTAGCTTGGCGTTCGCGCCGTCCTTGGGCTTGATGGCTTTCAAGCGCCGCGACTTCGTCTTCGGCTTTTCAGCCTTCGCCGTTGTCTCGGCCTTCGTGGTCGCCGGAGCGCCCGCGCGCTTCTGGCCGGCGATCGTCTTCATGCGCGCGATGTCGCGGCGAATGATGCGAACGCGCGAGGTGTTCTCGAGCTGACCGGTGGCCCGCTGAAAGCGCAGATTGAACTGCTCCTTCTTGAGCTTGAGCACTTCGTCATCGAGTTGATCGAGCGTCATCGCTCGTACGTCGGAAGTTTTCATGTCCATCACTCGGCGATACGTTCGATAAATCGGGTCTTGACCGGCAGCTTGGCCGCCGCGAGCGTAAGCGCTTCCTTGGCAACAGCGATCGGAATGCCGTCGACTTCGAACAGGATGCGGCCTGGCTTGACGCGGGTCACCCAAAGCTCGGGCGTGCCCTTGCCTTTACCCATGCGGATTTCGATAGGCTTCTTCGACACCGGAACGTCCGGATAGACGCGGATCCAGACGCGGCCGGCGCGCTTCATGAAGCGGGTCAGCGCGCGACGCGCGGCTTCGATCTGGCGCGCAGTGACGCGCTCCGGCTCGAGCGCCTTCAGGCCGTATTGGCCGAAAGCGAGCTTGGCGCCACTGGTGGCGACGCCATGGATACGGCCCTTGAAGGCCTTGCGGAACTTGGTGCGCTTTGGTTGCAGCATGACTAATCTGTGCCCTTAAGCGTTTTCGCGGCGCGGACGGCCGGCGTCGCCATCGGCGAGCTTCTTGTCCTGTGCCATCGGGTCGTGCTCGAGGATCTCGCCCTTGAAGATCCAGACCTTGCAGCCGCAGGTGCCGTAAGTGGTGAAAGCCGTCGACGTGCCGTAGTCGATGTCGGCGCGCAGCGTGTGCAGCGGAACGCGACCTTCGCGGTACCATTCCATGCGCGCGATTTCGGCGCCGCCGAGACGGCCCGTGCAGTTGATACGAATGCCCTCGGCGCCCAGACGCATCGCCGACTGAACCGCACGCTTCATGGCGCGGCGGAACGCAACGCGGCGTTCAAGCTGCTGCGTGATCGACTCGGCGACCAACTGCGCGTCGAGTTCCGGCTTGCGGATTTCGACGATGTTGATGACGACGTCGCTGGCGGTGATCTTGGAGACCATCTTGCGCAGCTTCTCGATGTCGGCGCCCTTCTTGCCGATCACCACGCCCGGACGAGCCGAGTGAATGGTGACGCGGCACTTCTTGTGCGGACGCTCGATGATGATCTTGGACACCGCCGCCTGCTTCAGCTCTTTCATGAGCAAAGCGCGGATCTTGATGTCTTCATGCAGCAGCGTGCCGTACTCGGCCTTGCCGGCGAACCAGCGCGAATCCCAGGTGCGGTTGATGCCGAGACGAAGCCCGATCGGATTTACTTTTTGACCCATTATTTCCTCCTCAGGCTTTCGCTTCGGCAGGCGCTTCAACCTGACGAACGATGATCGTCAGGTGGGAGAACGGCTTCAAGATCTGGCCGACCCGGCCGCGGCCGCGCGGGCTGAAACGCTTGATCACAAGCGCCTTGCCGACGTGGGCCTCGGCGACGATGAGATCGTCGACGTCGAGGTCGTGATTGTTTTCGGCGTTGGCGATCGCCGACTCCAGGCACTTGCGCACTTCAGTTGAAATGCGCTTTTGCGAGAATTCCAGATCGGCGAGCGCCGCCGCAGCCTTCTTGCCGCGGATCATCTGCGCGACAAGATTGAGCTTCTGCGGCGAAACGCGCAGCATCTTGGCCACGGCTTTCGCCTCATTCTCCGGCAGATCACGTTCGCGTTTGCGCTTGCCCATGACTACTCTCTAATCCTCAGCTTGCCGCCGGCGCCGCGGCTGCGGGAGCAGCTGCGGGAGCGCTGGTGCGCTTGGCTTTGCGGTCGGCCGTGTGGCCGTAGAACATGCGGGTCGGCGAGAACTCGCCGAACTTGTGGCCGACCATTTCCTCGGTGACCATAACCGGTACGTGCTTCTGGCCGTTGTAGACGCCGAAGTGCAGCCCGACGAACTGCGGCAGAATGGTCGAGCGCCGGCTCCAGATCTTGATGATGTCGTGACGGCCGGATGCGCGCGCGGCTTCCGCCTTGCGCAGCAGATAACCGTCGACGAACGGGCCCTTCCATGCGGAACGAGTCATGATCTAATTCCCTAACTCTGCTTCTTCTTGCGGTCGTGACGGCTGACGACGATGAACTTGGTGGTGCGCTTGTTCTTGCGGGTCTTCTTACCCTTGGTCGGGAAGCCCCACGGCGTGACCCAGTGGCCGCCGCCCTTGGTGCGTCCGCCGTGCGGATGGTCGACCGGGTTCATGACGATGCCGCGGTTGTGGGGCATACGGCCCTTCCAACGCTGACGGCCGGCCTTGCCGATCGTGGTATTCATCTTGTCCGGATTGGACACGGCACCGACGGTCGCCATGCAGCGGCCGTGAACCAGGCGCTGCTCGGTCGTCGACAGACGAAGAATGACGTAATCCTGATCGCGGCCGACGATCTGCACGTAAGTGCCGGCGGAACGCGCGAGCTGACCGCCCTTGCCGATCTTGAGTTCGACATTGTGGACGATGGTGCCAACCGGGATGTTGCCGATCGGCATCGCGTTGCCAGGCTTCACGTCGGCGCGCTCGGCCGAAATCACGGTGTCACCGACGCCCAAACGCTGCGGCGCCAGGATGTAGGCCTGTTCGCCGTCCTGATACTTCACCAGTGCGATGAACGCGGTGCGGTTCGGATCGTATTCCAGACGCTCGACGGTCGCCGGCATGTCCTGCTTGGTGCGGCGGAAGTCGATGACGCGATAGGCCTGCTTGTGGCCACCGCCGCGGAAACGCGAGGTGATACGGCCGGTGTTGTTACGGCCGCCATGCGAGTGCTGACCTTCGGTCAGTGCTTTTACCGGCGGACCCTTGTACAGCGACGAACGGTCGATGTTCACCAGCTGACGCTGGCTCGGGGTGGTCGGATTGTAGGTCTTTAACGCCATCGATCCGCTCCCTTACAGCCCGGTGGTCACGTCGATACGGTGACCTTCTTCGAGGGTCACGATCGCGCGCTTCACGTCGGACTGCTGCCCAACCTTGTTCTTGAACATCTTCACTTTGCCCTGGCGGATCAGCGTGTTGACGTTCTTGACCTTGACGTCGAACAGCTTCTCGACCGCCTCTTTGAGCTGCGGCTTGGTGGCGTTGCGCGCCACCTTGAACGTAACCTTGTTGTGCTCGGACCCCATGGTCGCCTTTTCGGT